>NZ_JBFUGY010000005.1:0-292410 GCF_056402655.1 Bradyrhizobium sp. P3_C3
GCCATGCGCCATGCGCGCCGCCTGCGTTCCCACCACGCCGCCGCCGAGCACGACGACGCGCGCCGGCTGCACGCCGGGCACACCGCCGAGCAGCACCCCGCGGCCGCCGGCCGATCGCTTGAGCGCAGCGCCGGCGGCTTCGACGGCGAGGCGGCCGGCGACTTCGCTCATCGGCGCAAGCAGGGGGAGGTGACCGGCCGCGTCGGTGACGGTCTCATAGGCGACCGCAGTGCAACCGGAAGCGAGCAGACCCTTGGCCTGTTCGGGATCCGGCGCGAGATGGAGGTAGGTAAAGAGGATCTGGCTTTCGCGGAGCTGGGCCCATTCGCTTTTCTGCGGCTCCTTCACCTTCACGATCATGTCGGAGCTGGCGAAGATGTCGCGGGCGTTCTCCGCGATCACGGCCCCTGCCCGCTGGTACACCTCGTCGGACGCGCCGATGCCGCTGCCGGCGCCGGTCTCGACCGTGACCTGGTGCCCGGCCGCGACATATTCGCGGACCGCGCCCGGGGTGAGCCCGACGCGATATTCCTGCACCTTGATCTCCTTGCGCACACCGACGCGCATTTTGGGCTCCTTCCAACGTCCTGATTCACCCCGTCATCGTAGCGATCGGGCCAGTTTGGTTTCGTGCAAATATCCGCTAGCTTCGACCTCCCCGCGCCGGTTTCCGGCGTGCAAACGCCCTTTCACGCTGGAAACGAAACCTTGGCCCTCGACCGGAAAGATCTCGCCATCCTCGCGGAACTCACCACCAATGCGCGGGCCAGCCACACCGAGCTCGCCGCGAAGGTCGGGCTATCAAGCACGGCGCTGGCGCGGCGGCAGAAGGCGCTGGAGGACGACGGCTACATCCAGGCCTACCAGGCCGCGCTCGATCTCGCGCAATTCGGCCTCACCACGACGGTGCTGGTCCGCATTGCGCTGGAGAGCCAGAGCGACGAGGCACTGAAGGCGTTCGAGGCGGAGGTGGTGAAATGCCCGTCCGTCGTGCGCTGCTTCCTGATGTCAGGCACCGACGACTACATCCTGATCGTGCTCGCCCGCGACATCCAGGATTTCGAGCGCATCCACCGTACCGAGTTGTCGCGCCTGCCGCGCGTGGCGCGGGTCCAATCGAGCTTCGCGCTGCGCGAGATCGTCAACCGCGCGGTGCCGACGGTGGTTTTCGGCGAAGCCAAGCGCTGACACTGTGTCGCGGGCGCCATAATTCCCGGCAGGGAACCAAGCGGCCGGTTGTAAGTTGGAGGCCATTGGCAAGCGGAGGCAACGGTGCCTCCTCGTCAGCTCGGCTGACGTCTCGGCTCAGTCGCCGTCGCAGGGAGCAGGACATGAGCGATGTCACGCACGAGATTCCCGAACGCATTCCAGTTCATATCGTCGTCAATGGCGTCGGCCACACGCTCGATCTCGTGCCCTGGACCACGCTTCTGGATGCCCTGCGTGACCATCTTGCGCTGACCGGCACCAAGAAAGGCTGCGATCATGGCCAATGCGGCGCCTGCACCGTGCTGGTTGACGGTCGGCGCGTCAATTCCTGCCTGACGCTCGCCGTCATGAAGGACGGCGCCGAGATCACGACGATCGAAGGCCTTGCCAGGGACGGAACGCTTCATCCTGTGCAGCAGGCGTTCATCGACCACGACGCCTTTCAGTGCGGCTATTGCACGCCGGGACAGATTTGCTCGGCCGCGGGCCTTCTGGCCGAAGGCCGCGCCCGGGATGCCGACGAGATCAGAGAGCTGATGAGCGGAAATCTCTGCCGTTGCGGCGCCTATCCGAACATCGTCGCCGCGATCCAGCAGGCAATGTGCCGGCCATGAACAACTTCCAGTATTCCCGCGCCACCGACATCGCCGATGCGATCCGCCTGCTGACCGCCGATTCCGGCGCCAAGCTGATTGCCGGCGGCACCAATCTGATCGACCTGATGAAGGAAAATGTCGAGCGGCCCTCCCGGCTGATCGACATCTCCCGCCTGCCGCTCCGCGACATCGAGGAGACGGCCGACGGAGGCCTGCGCATCGGCGCCTTGGTGCCGAATTCGGACCTCGCTTACCATCCGCTTGTCGAGCAGCGCTACCCCCTGCTCGCCGGCGCCATCCTCGCCGGCGCTTCCGCGCAATTGCGCAATATGGCCTCCGTTGGCGGCAACCTGATGCAGCGCACGCGCTGCGCCTACTTTTATGACACGGCGACGCCCTGCAACAAGCGAGAGCCCGGCAGCGGCTGCTCGGCAATCGACGGCCTCAACCGCAACCACGCAATCCTCGGTACGAGCGCGTCCTGCATCGCGACCAACCCGTCCGACATGAGCGTCGCACTTGCCGCGCTCGGTGCGCTCGTGCACATCGCAGGTCCCTCCGGCCGGCGCACAATCGCATTGACCGATTTCCATCGGCTCCCGGAGGACAAGCCCCATGTCGACACAAATCTCGGCACCGGCGAGATCATCGCGGCCGTCGAACTTCCCAAGCATGGCTTTGCCCGTAACTACAGCTATCTGAAAATCCGCGACCGGCTGTCCTATGCTTTTGCTTTGGTCTCGGTCGCGGCCGCGCTCGAACTGGATGGCAACGCGATCAGCGAAGCCCGCCTGGCGCTGGGCGGCGTGGCTCACAAGCCCTGGCGCAGCCTCGAGGCCGAAGCGGCGTTGCGCGGCCGGGCTGCGACGCCGGATCACTTCTCACGCGCAGCCGATCTGCTGCTGCACGGGGCAACGGCCCGCGCACATAACCGCTTCAAGATCGAGCTCGCGCGCCGCGCCATCGTGCGTACGCTGATACAGGCCGCGAGCGCCACGCCACAATCACAGGCTCACAAGAAAATCGCGTGAGGGACCGATGAACGCCTATGTCGGAACGCCAACGTCCCGCGTCGATGGCCGCGCCAAGGTCACCGGAGCCGCCCAATATGCCGGCGAATTTCCGGCAGACGGCCTCCTCCATGGCTTCGTCGTCGAGGCCACGATTCCGCGCGGACGTATCGCTCACCTCGACGCCAGCGACGCGCTGCAAGTGAAGGGCGTGGTCGACGTGCTCACGCATGCGCATCGTCCGCCCCTCGCCGACAATGACGATGCCTGGAAGGACGAGGTGGCGCCGGAGAAGGGCTCGCCTTTCCGCCCGCTCTATGACGACAGGATCTGGTTCAACGGCCAGCCGATCGCGCTCGTCGTGGCGGATGACTGGGAAACCGCCAAATTCGCCGCGACCCGCGTGCGCGTTGAATACGACCGGGAGGCATTTGCGACGGATCTCGAATCCGAACATGGCAAAGCCGGCAAAGTGGATCGGCCGCACAAGCCGCGCGGCGACGCCGCCGCGGCGCTGGCTGGGGCCGCTGTGCGGCACCAGGCGGATTATGTCCTGCCGACCGAGCACCACAACCCGATGGAGCTCTATGCGACCACGGTGGTCCGCGACGGCAGCGGCAGGCTTACCGTCTATGACAAAACGCAAGGTGTCCAGAAC
Source organism: Bradyrhizobium sp. P3_C3 (assembly GCF_056402655.1). NCBI lineage: Bacteria > Pseudomonadati > Pseudomonadota > Alphaproteobacteria > Hyphomicrobiales > Nitrobacteraceae > Bradyrhizobium > Bradyrhizobium sp. P3_C3. The sequence goes on from NZ_JBFUGY010000005.1 coordinate 3,474, forward strand.
GTCCACAAATATCTATGCAGTGTGTTCAACAAGAGGCACGATGACCTCCGCGTGGTCTCGCCCTATGTCGGCGGTGCCTTCGGCTCCGGATTGCGGCCGCAATACCAGGTGGTGCTGGCGACGCTTGCCGCGCTCGAACTCAAGCAATCCGTCCGTGTCGTGCTGACACGGCAGCAGATGTACGGGCTCGGCTACCGGCCGATGACCATTGAGCGTGTCGCGCTCGGCGCAAGGCCCGACGGCACGCTCGATGCCGTCACGCACGAGGCCACTGCCGTGACTTCGCGCTACGAGGATTTTTCGCGCAATGACACCGGCTGGGCGGAACAGCTGTACAAGAGCCCGAACAGCCTCTTCTCCCACAAGCTCGTCGATCTCGACCTCTCCACACCCTGCGACATGCGCGCGCCCGGCGCCGCCTCCGGCGTCTGCGCGCTCGAATGTGCCATGGACGAGCTGGCCGTCGCGCTCAAGCTCGACCCGATCGAGCTGCGGTTGAAGTGCTATTCGGACCGCGACCAGAGTGAAGACCTGCCCTACACCAGCAAGCAGCTGCGCGAATGCTACGCCCGCGGCGCGGAAGCGTTCGGCTGGAGCCGGCGCAATCCTGCGCCGCGCTCCATGCGTGATGGCAAGGACCTGGTCGGTTGGGGCATGGCGACGGGGGTATGGGAGGCGCTTCAGATGCCGGTCGCCGTCCGCATCGTGTTGACGTCGAACGGCCATGCCGAGGTATCCTGCGCCGCGTCCGATATCGGCACCGGCACCTACACCATCGTGGCCCAGGTGGCCGCCGACGCCCTCGGGCTGCCGATCGAGAATATCGACGTGAGGCTTGCCGATTCGACCTTGCCGCAGGCCCCCGTCGAGGGCGGTTCCTGGATGGCGGCGTCGGCCGCGCACGCCGTGCTGGGCGCGGCCGAAGACATTCGCCAGGAGCTCGCACGGCTCGCCAAGGCGATGCCCGCCTCGCCCCTCGGCGGCGTCGATGCGCCCGATGTGATCCTAGTCGACGGCACGATCGCCAAGGCCGGCGACAAGGCCCGTGCCGTCTCGATCGCGGACGCGATGCGTCACGGCAAGCTCGAGCGGATCGAGAAGCAGAAGCTCAATCATTTCGCGGAGGACAAGTCGCACGCGCGCAACACCCATTCGGCGGTCTTCGCCGAGGTCAAGGTCGACGAAGAATTGGGCGTCATCCGCGTCACGCGCATCGTGAGCGCGGTCGCAGCCGGACGGATCCTCAATACCAAGACCGGCCGCAGCCAGATCATGGGCGGCGTGGTCTGGGGCATCGGAATGGCGCTGCACGAGGAGACGGTGATGGATCACCGCTTCGGCAGGATCATGAACGCGAACATCGCCGAGTACCACATTCCCGTGAATGCCGACGTTCACGACATCGACGTCATCTTCGTCGACGAACCCGACGACCGGATCAACAAGCTGGGCGTCAAGGGCATTGGCGAAATCGGCATCGTCGGCGTACCTGCGGCGATCGCGAACGCAGTCTATCACGCCACCGGTAAGCGCATCCGGCGCTTCCCGATCACGCTGGACAAGTTGCTGGATTGATCGCCCGTCACACGATCCCCGCTGGATCGGGCGATTGTCATAGAACTGTCATCGAAAGTGCAGAGACCTGCCAGTCTCTGTAGATTCGGGACACGCCATGGATTATTTCAAGCGCTTCAACTTCCTGTTCGCCGCACCTGTGTTCGACGCCGACGATCTGGAAGGCATCCGCTTCAACCAGATTATCGAGGAGATCCAGCGCTCCGGCTTCGAGGTCGTGAGGGCCCGCAGGTTGGAGGACGCCGAGATCGCGGTGCAGACCGACGCCGCGATCGGCTGCATGGTGGTGGACTGGGGCAAGAAGGGCCTCGAGGGGAAGACCTCGGCGCTGATCAACCTGATGCGGCGCCGCGGCCTCGACTTCCCAATCATCCTCCTGATCCGGCGCAAGCGCTTCGAGGATTTGCCGGTCGAGGTGCTCGACTTCATCGACGGCTATGTCTTCCTGTCCGAGGAGACGCCGACCTTCATCGCCAAGAATTTGATCAGCCGGCTCAAGCAATATGCCGAGACGCTGAAGACGCCGTTCTTCGGCGCGCTGGTCGATTATGCCGAGGAAGGCAACCAGCTCTGGACCTGTCCGGGTCACAATGGCGGCGTGTTCTACAACCGCAGCCCGATCGGCCGGGTCTTTGTCGAGCATCTCGGCGAGTCCGTGTTCCGCGACGACCTCGACAATTCCGTGCTCGACCTCGGCGACCTCCTCACCCATGAGGGTCCCGCGCTGAGGGCGCAGAAGGAAGCCGCCCAGATTTTCGGCGCGGAGAAGACCTATTTCGTGCTCAACGGCACCTCGACCTCGAACAAGGTCGCGCTCGGCGCCCTCGTCACCGACGGGGATCTCGTGCTGTTCGACCGCAACAACCACAAGGCCGCCCATCACGGCGCGCTGATGATCAATGGCGGCGTCCCAGTCTACGTACCGACGATCCGCAACGCCTGGGGCCTGATCGGCCCGATGCGCTGGGACATGCTCGACGAAAAGGCCCTGCGCGAGGCGATCCGGAACCATCCGCTGGTGACGGACAAGGACGCCTGGCGCAAGGAGCGGCCGTTCCGCGTCGCGGTGGTCGAGCAGTGCACCTATGACGGCTCGATCCACAGCGCCGAGATGATCCTGAAGCGCATCGGCCATCTCTGCGAATACATCCTGTTCGACGAGGCCTGGGCCGGCTTCATGAAGTTCCATCCGCTCTATGCCGGCCGCTTCGCCATGGGGCTGGCGAACCTTCCCCCCGAAGCACCCGGCATTATCGCGACGCAGTCCACCCACAAGCAGCTCGCGAGCTTCTCGCAGGCCTCCCAGATCCACATCAAGGACCGCCATATCCGCGGCCAGAAGCGGCGCGTCGAACACCGCCGCTTCAACGAGAGCTTCATGCAGCACGCCTCGACCTCGCCGTTCTACCCGCTGTTCGCCTCCCTCGACGTCGGCGCGCAGATGATGAAGGGCCGCTCGGGCGAGGTCCTCTGGGACGACACGATCCGGCTCGGCATCGAGCTGCGCAAGAAGATCCGCGCCATGCGCCGGGAGTTCGAGGAGAAGGAGCAAAATCCGGATCGCCGCTGGTTCTTCGAGCCCTTCGTTCCCGATCGCGTCGCCATTCCCGACGTCAGCCGCCCCGGCGCCGCGCACAACGTCGCCTGGGAGACCCTCTCCACCGACGAGCTCGCCACCAATCCGGCACTGTGGCAGCTCTCGCCAGATACCAACTGGCACGGCTTTCCCGATCTCGCGGAGGGCTTTGCCATGACCGACCCGAACAAGCTGACGCTGCTGACGCCCGGCTTCGATCGCACCACCGGCGCCTATGCCGAGCACGGCATTCCCGCGCCTGTGGTCGCGCAGTATTTGCGCGAAAACCGCATCGTCCCTGAGAAGAACGACCTCAACTCCCTGCTCTTCCTGCTGACCCCCGGCGTCGAGGCGAGCAAGGCCGGCACGCTGATCTCCGGGCTTGTCGCATTCAAAAGGTTGCATGACGACAACGCGTTGCTGGCCGACGTCATCCCTGAATTCTACCAGCGGCGGCAGGCGCGCTATGCCGGCGTGCGGCTGCGCGATCTCTGCGGCGACATGCACCGCTTCTTCCGCGCCGCCGATGTCAGCGCCCTCCAGGCCCGGCAGTTCATGCCCGAGCACATGCCCGAGATCGCGATGTCGCCCCGCGATGCCGCGCGCTATCTGTTCAAGAACGACGTCGACTATTTGCCGATCGAGGCGATCGCGGGCCGCATCGCCACCACGCCCTTCGTGGTCTACCCGCCCGGCATCGCCACCATCGTGCCCGGCGAACGGCTGACGGAGCGGGCCAAGCCCATGGTGGATTATCTCAAGATGTTCGAGACCTGCTTCAACACGTTCCCGGGGTTCGATGTGGAAATCCAGGGTGTCTACAAGGAGATCGATGCACAGGGCCGCATCGGCCTCTATACTTACGTCGTTGCCGAGTAGGTGCCGATGGACGAAACAGCGATTGCGCGTACAGATGACGAGCCGGTTCAGGTCCGCCCCTCACGGGAGAGCGATGTCGAGGCGATGCTGGCGATCTACCGCCATCACGTCCGCAATGGCGTGCCGCGGGATGTCGAGGGAACCGGCGCGCCCGAACCGGACGATCTGCGCGACCGCCGCAAGAACCTGAAGCAGACCCGCCTGCCGCATCTGGTCGCGACCTATCGTGGCGAGGTGGTCGGCTATGCCTATGCCGTGCTGTTCCGCAAGCGCCCGGCCTATCGCTACACGGCCAAGCATTCGATCTACGTCCACCACGAACATCTCGGCCGCGGCGTCGGCCGGCTGCTGCTCCAGGGAATGATCGATGCGTGTGCGGCGGCCGGCTTCCGCCAGATGATCGGCTATATCGACGCCGACAACGCGCCCTCGCTGGCGCTGCACGAAAAGTTCGGCTTCGCGCGCGCCGGCCTGCTCTGCGGTGTCGCCTATCGCCACGGCCGCTGGTCGGACACGGTCATGGTGCAGCGATCGCTCGGCGCGGGCGTCACCGCTCCGCCGACGCTACCGGCACCGGGCCGTTAAATCTTACGAGGGAAAGTCAGCCGGCTTGACCTGGATCCGGTCGGCATGCAGCGACCAGTGATGCAACGCCTGGTCCTTGCAAAACCTCGCCTTCGCCCGCTCCCTGGCTTCGTCCTCGTCGGTGGCGTCGATTTCAAGCGTGCCCTGGCAAACCTCGATCTGCCGGCCGTATTGGCCGAGCACGTCCTTCATGAACCTGACGACATAAGTTGACATGGGACCTCCTGCCTGCGCCAGCGTGCCCCGGCGGCACTTTAATCCCATTTAGCCTGAACCGGGAAAGGAGATTTTGACGCGGATCAAGATCGGTGACGGTTCCCGCCGCCAACGCAGGCGTCGATACAATCCGTCAGCGATCACGTCTTGATATCGAGGAGGGTCTGTTCTGTCTCGGCGTAGGCTTGAATGACCTTCGCATTGGCGATGAAGCTGTACTTGGCGGCCGCCAATTGAACGAACTCGCTGGCGAGATCGACGTTCGGCGCGGCGACCAGGCCGTCCTCGTTTGCGAAGGGAGCGCTGGGGTCGGATTGTGCGGTATAGCTCGGCGAAACCGTCGACACGGTTGCGACAGTACCACCTGGCGTCGAGCCGCTCGATTGGGAGACCTGATCGACACGCAACGGCACATAGGCCGCTGGAAATGTCGGGCCAATGCTCGAGCTGCCCGCACCGGCCGATGTGCTCGATCCGCTTGAGGCGGGTAGCGGGCCGGTCGTGCGGACATTGGCGATGTTGCTCGCGGCCACGTTCACACGCAAACTCGCCGCGGAAAGTCCGGATGTCGCAATCGAAAATATGCTCATGGACTTCAACTACAGGACAAGTGATACGCGTTCATTCACGCCGTCAGTAAAATCCGCCGCTTTCTGTTTTCATCCGCGTAACCAACGATCGGAGCGCGATCAGGCTTCGCACGCCCCTACCCCGGCGTCACGCCGAACGCCTGCTTGAAGCGCTCGGCGTAGCGCGGCCAGACCTCGGGATTGATGATGCGCGGCGGGCGCTTGCCGTCGAGCGTCTCCAGCACCTGCTCGGCGGCGATGCGGCCCATGTTCTGGCGCGCCTCGATCGTGACGCCCGCGGTGTGCGGGCTCGCCAGCACGTTGTCGAGCTGGAGCAGCGGATGCTCCGGCGGCGGCGGCTCCTTGGACCAGACGTCGAGGCCGGCGCCGGCGATGCGCTTGTCGCGCAGCGCCTGGAGCAGCGCGTCCTCGTCGTGGATGAAGCCGCGCGCGGTGGTGATGAAGTACGCATGCGGCTGCATCAGCGCGAATTCGCGCACGCTGATCATGTTGCGGCTTTTCTTGTCGAGCGGACAGGAGATCGAGACGAAATCGGCGCGGCGCAGCAGCTCGTCGAGCTCGACCTTCTCCCCGCCCCGCTCGGCCATCACCTCGGCCGACAAATACGGGTCATAGGCCAGCACCGTCATGCCCAGCAGGCCCTTGCACAGCGCGGCAATGCGGCGGCCGACATTGCCGAGGCCGATGATGCCCACGGTCTTGTGCTCGACCTCGTTGCCGACGAGCTCGTTGCGGTTGACGTCGCGCTCGCGGCGCAGGCGGCGGTCGGACTGGATGATGCGCTTGGACAGCGTCAGCATCATCGCCAGCKCATGCTCGGCGACGGAATRCGCGTTGCCACCGGACTGGTTGACGACCAGCACGCCCGCATCGGTGCAGGCCTCGACGTCGACAGGGTCGAAGCCCGCGCCATTGCTGGAGACCAGCAACAGGTTCGGCGTGCGCTTCAGGAAGGCGGCATCGACATGGAAATGCGGGGCAAGTTCGTCGCGGGCGGCGCCGATCTGGTAAACATGCGCCACGTTCAGGATCGGGGCATAGAAATCTTCGGGGCTCTCGTTCTCGATGCGATCGAGCCGGACGTCGGATCGCGCCTTCAGGATGTCGATATAGATCGGATTGGCCAGGTATTTGACGTAGAAGACGCGCTTGCTATTGACGGACATCAGGACCCTTCCGGCTCTCTCAAGGAGACCCGCAAGGCCAGCGCACCCCGCGCTCCGTCCATGCGTTCCTCCCGTTTTTGCATTATCGCCGCTTATGACATGGCGGTGCCGGCCACGACAGGCCGTCTGGCGCAGATCACGGTGCTGGCCCGGACATGTTGACAATCCCGCTGCCTGCGTCAAGTTCGGCAGACCGCCGCGACGACCAGAACCAAGAAGCATGCGCGGCTCAAGGGAGAACGCAATGGCGCTTGCGGAACAGCAGACCTCGCCCCAAGCGGCACAAGGCGCCAGCGACAGGAGCTGGCACGGCATCGTCCTGCAGACCCTGAAGCGGAACGAGATCAGCCTGATCCCTTACGTGCCCGACCGCGTGCTGACGCCGCTGATCAAGAACCTGCACGCCGACCCCTTCTTCACCACCTTTGCCACCGCCCGCGAGGAAGAGGCTGTCGGCATCGTCTCCGGCGCCTGGATGGGCGGACGTCGCGGCGCGGTGCTGATGCAGACCTCCGGCTTCGCCACGCTCGCCAACGTGCTGGCCTCGCTCGCGGTGCCCTACCAGATCCCGCTGATCATGTTCGTCTCCGAGCGCGGCACGCTTGGCGAGTTCAATTACGGGCAATCGCTGGTCTGCCGGACCATGCGCCCGGTGCTGGATTCGCTCGCGCTGGAGCACCACACCATCACCCGGCTCGACGAACTCGAATTCATCGCCGACCGCTCGATCAAGCAGGCCGTCACCACGCAAGCGCCGGTGGCGTTGATCCTCAACCCGCTGCTCACCGGCGGCAAGACGTTCGACAAGTGAGGTCGGCGATGAACACGCGCAATACCAAGGTCATGAACCGCTTCGACGTTACCTCGCGCCTGATCGGAAAGCTCAAGCACGAGGAAGCCGTGGTCGGCGGCATCGGCAACACCAATTTCGATCTCTGGGCTGCCGGCCATCGCCCGCAGAACTTCTACATGCTCGGCAGCATGGGGCTGGCTTTCCCGATTGCATTGGGCGTCGCGCTGGCCCAGCCCGATCGCCGCGTCTTCGCGCTCGAAGGCGACGGCTCGCTGCTGATGCAGCTCGGCGCGCTCGCGACGATCGCGGCGTTGAAGCCGAAGAACCTCATCATGATCGTGATGGACAATGGCATCTACCAGATCACCGGTGCGCAGCCGACACCGGCCGCTGGCGTCGCCGACATCGTCGCCATAGCCACAGGCTCGGGACTTGCCAACAGCGTCTGGGCCGCGGACGAGGAGGATTTCGAGCGGCTGGTCGACGAGGCCCTGTCCGCCTCCGAGCCGAGCCTGATCGCGGTCCGCATCGACGACAAGCCGGGCGTGGGTACCACCCGCAGGGATCCCGTTCAGATCCGGGAACGCTTCATGCACGGCCTCGGCGTGCGCGAACCACTTTAACGTTTCGTCATTAACTACACGGCGATCTGATCCCTGCCCCGTAACAGGCCGTTGCAAATCCGTGCTATCGGCACCGGATGCCCATTTTTGTTCGCTTTTTTGCCTGGCTGCTCGCGGCCGCCGTCACTTTCGCAACCCTCGGCCCGCCCGGCCTGCGGCCCCATTCCGACCTCGGCCAGGACGGCGAGCACGCCCTTGCCTTCATCCTGGTGGGACTGGCCTTCGGCCTCGCCTACCGGAATCGCCGCTGGGCTGTCGCAGCCTTCGCGGTGGTCCTGATCGGCGTGCTCGAGCTGATGCAGTTCTGGGCACCGGGACGGCATGCACGGCTGGAAGATTTTCTGGTCGATGCCGGCACCGCCTGTATCGGCTTTGCGCTCGCCGCCGTCGCCGATTGGATCATGGCACGCCTCCGCGCCAGTTCGGCCCTGACGAACTAGGGCCCCGCGGAGTGACGCTCCGCAGGGCCCGGCTCTTCAAAGCCTTCACGCTCTGACCGATCAGTCGATGATCTTGACGACGCGGCGCGTGCGCGGTTCGACGATGACGCGGCGATCGTTCACGACCGCGTAGCGATACTCGGTGTAGTTCGGCACGGGGCGCAGCACCACGGTCGGGGGCAGCGGCTCGCCGACGACGACGCGCTCGTGGATCACGACGGAATCGTCGCGCGGGATTCCGCCGAGCACGGCATTCGGAATTTCGAGGCCGGCGCCGACGGCCGCACCGACGGTGCCGCCGACCATCGCGCCGATCGGTCCACCGATGTCGCCACCCGCGCGCGCGCCGTCCCTGGCGCCCTGTTCGGTCGTCGACTGGGCAAAGGCTGCACTCGACGCCAGCAGCGACACGGCAGCCAGCGAAATCGCAAGACGGGTCTTCATGTCCACACTCTCCAGTGATTGTTCTGCGCCTTCAACCGCGGGGTCGGACCATTGTTCCGGTTCCCGCACGACGAAAGACAGGCCAAATCTGGAGAGTGTTACTGCGTAACACTTACGCCGCGGCGATCTCGTGTCCCGCCATCAGTTCCAGTGCCCGCACCATCGCGGAATGATCCCAGGCCTTGCCACCATGCGCGGCGCAGGACGAGAACAATTGCTGCGCCAATGCCGTGCTCGGTAGCGACAGGCCGAGCGCGCGCGCACCTTCCAGCGCGAGGTTGAGGTCCTTCTGGTGCAGCTCGATGCGGAAACCCGGCTCGAAATTGCGCTTCACCATGCGCTCGCCATGCACTTCGAGAATCCGCGACGATGCAAAACCGCCCATCAGCGCCTTGCGTACGAGAGCGGGATTGGCCCCCGCCTTGGACGCGAACAGCAGCGCTTCGCTCACCGCCTCGATCGTCAGTGCGACGATGATCTGGTTGGCCACCTTCGTCGTCTGACCATCGCCATTGGCGCCGACATGCGTGACGTTCATTCCCATCTTGTCGAAGATCGGCTTCATGGTGCCAAAGGCCCGCTCCGGGCCGCCGACCATGATGGTGAGGGTCGCGGCCTTTGCCCCGACCTCGCCGCCCGACACCGGCGCGTCGAGATAGTCCGCGCCGAGCGCCTCGATCTTCTTCGCGAACTCCTTGGTCGCCAGCGGCGAGATCGAACTCATGTCGACGACGATCTTGCCCTTGGAGATGCCGCTCGCGACGCCGTCCTTGCCGAACAGCACCGCCTCCACATGCGGGGTATCAGGCACCATGATGATGACGGCATCCGCCTCCTCCGCGACCTCCTTGGCTGACTTGCAGGCGATGCCGCCCGCCGCGATCAGCTCGGGCGACACGGGCGTAACGTCGTGGAGCAGCACGCGATGGCCTGCGGCCAGAAGATGGCCGGCCATCGGCCGTCCCATGGTGCCAAGTCCGATGAAGCCGATGTCGATCATGTCTACGTTTCCTCAGGTCTCAAATGTCTGCGCGGCGTGCCAGGACAGGCCTTCCAGCGTCGTGGTGCGCGGCTTGTATTCGCAGCCGATCCAGCCGCGATAGCCGATCGCGTCGAGGTGGCGGAACAGGAAGGGATAGTTGATCTCGCCGGTGCCGGGCTCGTGGCGACCGGGATTGTCGGCGAGCTGGATATGGGCGATTTGGGGGAGATATTCCTGCATGGTCCGGGCGAGATCGCCCTCCATGATCTGCATGTGGTAGATGTCGTACTGGATGAACAGATTGTTCGACCGCACCTCGGAGATCAGCTGAACCGCCTGCTCGGTGCCGTTGAGGTGGAAGCCGGGAATGTCGAGCGTGTTGATCGGCTCGACCAGGAGCTTGATGTTCTCGCGCGCCAGCGTCGAGGCGGCAAAGCGAAGGTTGCCAACCAGCGTTTCGTTGAGCTCGCGCGGGTCGGCATCGGCAGGCGCGATGCCGACGAGGCAATTGAGCTGCTCGCAATCGAGCGCCTTGGCGTAGTCGATGGCACGAAACACGCCGTCGCGAAATTCACTGACGCGATCGGGCAGGATCGCGATGCCGCGCTCGCCCGCTGCCCAGTTTCCCGCTGGAAGGTTGTGCAGCACCTGCGTCAGCCCGTGAGCCTCGAGCTGCTCGCGCAGCAGCGCCTTGTCGAAATCGTACGGGAAGAGATACTCGACCCCGGAGAAGCCCGCCGCTTTCGCCGCGGCGAAGCGATCAGGAAACGGCATCTCGTTGAAGAGCATGGTGAGGTTGGCGGCAAATTTCGGCATGATGCTCTCCCCTATTCCGCCGGCTGCAGCACGCCGGGCCGCTTGGTCCCGACCTCGTCCAGCGGCAAGTCCAGCACCTCCTCGAACTCGACGATGTTGTCGATCTCCGTGCCCATCGCGATGTTGGTGACGCGTTCGAGAATGAACTCGACCACGACGGGCACGCGGTGCTTCGCCATCAATTCGCGGGCGGTCGCAAACGCCGCCTGCGTATCCTTGGGATCGGTGACGCGGATCGCCTTGCAGCCCAGGCCTTCAGCGACCGCGACATGGTCGACGCCGTAGCCACCGAGCTCCGGTGCGTTGACGTTCTCGAAGGAGAGCTGGACGTGGTAATCCATGTCGAAGCCGCGCTGGGCCTGGCGGATCAGGCCGAGATAGGAATTGTTCACGACGACGTGGATGTAGGGCAGATTGAACTGCGCGCCGACCGCGAGCTCCTCGATCAGGAACTGGAAGTCATAATCGCCGGACAGCGCGACGATCTCGCGATCCGGGCATGCCGCACGCACCCCGAGCGCGGCGGGCAGCGTCCAGCCGAGCGGGCCGGCTTGCCCGGCATTGATCCAGTTGCGCGGCTTGTAGACGCCCAAGAACTGCGCGCCGGCGATCTGCGACAAGCCGATCACGGTCACATAGGTGGTGTCGCGGCCGAAGGCCTTGTTCATCTCCTCATAGACGCGCTGCGGCTTGATCGGGACGTTGTCGAAATGGCTCTTGCGCAGCATCGTCTTCTTGCGATCGCGGCAGGCCGCGGGCCACGCCTGGCGCTCGCGCAACCTGCCTGACCGGCGCCACTCCCTGGCGACGGTGACGAAGAGCTCGAGCGCGGCCTTGGCGTCCGAGACGATGCCGAGATCCGGATTGAACACGCGCCCGATCTGGGTCGGCTCGATGTCGACATGCACGAAGGTGCGGCCCTTGGTGTAGGTCTCGACCGAGCCGGTGTGACGGTTGGCCCAGCGGTTGCCGATGCCGAGCACGAAGTCGGATTCCAGCATGGTCGCATTGCCATAGCGGTGGCTGGTCTGCAGGCCGACCATGCCGGCCATCAGCACGTGGTCGTCGGGGATCGCGCCCCACGCCATCAGCGTCGGCACGACCGGCACGTTGGTGATCTCGGCGAATTCCACCAGCAGGTCCGAGGCGTCGGCGTTGATGATGCCGCCACCGGCGACGATCAGCGGCCGCTCGGCGGCATTGAGCATCTCCAGCGCCTTCTCGACCTGCTTGCGCGTCGCGGTGGGCTTGTAGACCGACAGCGGCTCATAGGTCTCGTCGTCGAACTCGATCTCGGCGAGTTGCACGTCGAGCGGCATGTCGATCAGCACCGGACCTGGCCGGCCCGAGCGCATGATGTGAAAGGCCTGGCTGAACACACGCGGCACCAGCGCCGGCTCGCGCACGGTCACAGCCCATTTGGTCACGGGCTTTGCGATCGACTCGATGTCGACGGCCTGAAAGTCTTCCTTGTAGAGCCGTGCGCGCGGCGCCTGCCCGGTGATGCAGAGGATCGGAATGGAATCGGCGATCGCCGAATATAGCCCGGTGATCATGTCGGTGCCGGCCGGCCCCGACGTGCCGATGCAGACGCCGATATTGCCGGCCTTCGCCCGCGTATAGCCCTCGGCCATATGCGAGGCGCCCTCGACATGGCGCGCGAGAATGTGGCGGATCGACCCGCGCTTCTTCAGCGCCGAGTACAGCGGATTGATCGCGGCCCCGGGAACGCCGAAGGCAGTCGAGATGCCTTCCTTCTCCAGAATTCGCACGGCAGCATCGACGGCTCGCATCTTCGCCATATCGGACCTCGCTTGAGTTGCGTCAGCGAGCGCGATCATCAGGCGTGCAAGATGCGATCTCAACGAGATCGATTTTATTTTCCACGATGCGGCAGCCGCGGAAAAAACGCGGCGGTCTCAAGCGGTTAGATTGACATCGGCGTGAAAGCCGCTCACTCGAACAGCGGCGCCAGCTCCATCTGCGGCACCAGCACGAGGCCCTTGTCGGTGATGCGAATTTCCGGAATGACCGATAGCGGAATCAAATTGAAGCCCATGTAGGGGATGGTGCAGCCGGCTTCCGCCCATTCCTTCTTCAGTACCTTGACCGCTTCGGCGACCTCGGTAACCCGTTTGTCGGAGAGAAGGCCGGCGATCGGCAGCGGGACCAGCGCCCTCACCTTGCCGTCGGCGACGACGCAAACGCCGCCCTGTTCCGCCTTGATGGCCGATATCGCCGCCTGCATGTCGCTCTCGTTGGTGCCGGCGACGATGATGTTGTGGCTGTCGTGCCCGACGCTGGAGGCGACCGCCCCGCGCTTCAGGCCGAAATCCTTCAGCAGGCCGTAAGCCACATTGCCGGCCGACTTGCCGTGGCGCTCGACCACCGTGACGAAGCACAGGCCGTAGCGCTCAAACAGCGACGGCCAATCCTTGGCCGGCTCGATCGCGACCTTCTCATGGATCAGCGTAATGCCCGGCAACGCGGTCTTGATGGCATTGACGGTACACGCCTTCGCCGGCAATTCCGGCGTCAGCTTGACCTTCTCCGGAAGCTTTACGGTCGCATAGGCCGCCTTCGGATATTGATAGCGTTGCGACAGCGCCTGATCGAGCTGCTCTGTGATCTTGCCGTGCTCGACCACCAGCTCGCCGCCATACCAGGTGCATTGCGGTCTGAGCTGATCGTCCATCAGCACGAGATCGGCGCGGCGGCCGCCGCCGAGCCCGCCGATATCGCCCTCCATGCCGAAGCGTGTGGCACCATGCAGCGAGCCCATCGACCAGGCCTGTTCGGGCGACATGCCGGCCTTTACGGCCTCGCGCACCACCCAGTCGAGACCGAACAGCAGAAGATCGTCGGCATCACGGTCGTCGGTGCACACGGCCGTACGTTTGTGCGACGCCCCGAGTTCGGTGATGGTGCGGATCGCCTGCGGCAGCGAGTGCCAGGGCGTGGTCGGCGGACCGCCGCGCAGGAACACCCAGACGCCGGCGTCGAGCAGATCGTCGGCGATGTCGCGATCGATCGCCTCATGGGTGTCGGTGACGCCGGACGCCGCATAGGCCGCGACGAATTCACGGCCGTAGACATGGCCTGACACTGGCCGTCCCCGCTTCAAGGCCGCGGCCAGGATGGCATGACTGCGCTCGTCGCCCATCGTGACAGGCACGAAATCCATCTTCTCGCCGAGCGCGACCGCTTCGGGCCAGCGGTCGAACAGGCCGGCGATCTTGTCCGGCGTGAGGTCGCCGCCCGCGGTCTCCAGTTCCGCCGACGTGGCCGGCACCGTGCTCGGCACCGTCAAAAAGATCGAGAGCGGCGCCTCGCGCGCGTCCTCCAGCATCGCCTCGACACCGGCGACATCCATGACGTTGCCGATCTCGTGGCTGTCGCAGAAGATCGTGGTGGTGCCGTTGAGGAGCGCGGCCTCGGCATAGGCGCAGGCCGTCACCATGGAGGATTCGATGTGGATGTGCGGATCGACCAGCCCCGGCGCGATGATGCCGCCGGCGGCGTCGTAAAGCGGAACATTGCTCCAGGCCTTTTTCGCCGCGCCCGCCGGCTTCACCGCTGCGACGCGGCCACCGGTGATCCAGATCTCCCGACCGGGATGGATGCGCTCCGAATAGGTCGAAAGCACCCGGGCCCCCGTGACCACGAGATCCGGTGCGACGCGCGCGGAGGCGACATCGGCCAGACGCCGGGTCATCGAATGCAGCGGTGCGACGGCGAAGCGGGTAAGTCTGGTCATCGGGACCCTCGCGTGGCGTTACGGCCCAGCGATGGTTACGCCCTGCGCCATAGCGGGCAAGCGTAAATATAACGGCAGGCCCTGCTTACGCCTTAGGCGCCGAACTGCCCGTCGTCCCCGCCCTTGCGGGCCTGCGCGGGTTCCGCCTTCTCGGCGGTGCGGCGGCAGCGGGCTTGACGCGAATTCGCATCGACCGGCCCTTTGGCTCATCGATCTCAAACGAATTCGTCTTGCGCACGAGATCGCTCAGCTTGCGGAACCCGAACGTTCTCGGATCGAAATCGGACGCCAGATTGGCGAGCTGCCGGCCGACTTCGCCGAGCGCGACCCAGCCGTCCTCGCTCTCCATCTGGGTGATGACCTTCTTGATGATGGGCGTGGCGGCATCGGGCGGCTGAAGCGACGTCGATCTTGAGGCGGCATCCTGGGTGGTCGCCGGGACGGAGAGCAGGTTCTCGGTGTAGACGAACCTTCGGCAGGCCTGCCTGAAACTTTCCGGCGTCTTCTGCTCGCCGAACCCGAAGACGTCGACGCCCTGCTCACGGATGCGGGCGGCCAGACGGGTAAAGTCGCTGTCGGACGAGACCAGGCAGAAGCCGTCGAACCGGCCGCTGTGAAGCAGGTCCATGGCGTCGATGACCAGGGTTATGTCGGAGGCATTCTTTCCAGTCGTATAGGCGAACTGCTGCTGCGGGATGATGGCGTGTTTGGACAGGATGTCGGCCCAGCCCCTCGATCGCGCATTGGAGAAGTCGCCGTAGATGCGGCGGACGCTGGCCTCGCCGATCTTGGCAATCTCCTCGAACAGCCCATCCGCGATCTTCGCGGAGGCATTGTCGGCATCGATCAGGACGGCGAGACGGGGCGAGCGAAGTTCCGACGGCATGGCGTTTCCTCAACGAGCTGGACGCAGCATTAGAGGACGCGCGCGCCGGGACGGCTAGTCCTCGTTCGCCTTGAAGCGCCCCATCCCCTTCAGCACGAACGGGGCCAGCAGCGCAACCAGCGCGATGCCGAGCAGCGTCGCCGAGATCGGGCTCTGGAGCAGCGTCATTGGGTCGCCGAGGCTGATCGCGAGCGCGCGGCGCAGCTGGCTCTCGGCGATCGGTCCGAGGATCAGGCCGACGACGACCGGCGCGATCGGAAAGTCGAACCGGCGCATCAGGAAACCGAGCACGCCGAAGCCGGCCAGCATCGACAATTCGACCACCGACGGCTTTGCGGCGATGGTGCCCATGGTCGCGAACACGAGAATGCCGGCATAGAGCCAGGGCTGCGGGATCGCGAGCAACCGCACCCACAGGCCGACCAGCGGCAGATTGAGCACCAGCAACATGCAATTGGCGATGAAGAGACTGGCGATCAGGCCCCACACGAGGTCAGGCCGCTCGGCAAACAGCAGCGGCCCCGGGTTGAGGCCGTACTGCTGGAAGCCCGCCAGCATCATCGCGGCCGTCGCCGAGGTCGGCAATCCCAGCGTCAGCAGCGGCACCAGCGTGCCGGCGGCGGAGGCGTTGTTGGCGGCCTCCGGTCCCGCAACGCCTTCGATCGCGCCCTTGCCGAATTCTTCCGGATGTTTTGTGAGCCGCTTCTCGGTGGAATAGGACAGAAAGGTCGGAATCTCCGCGCCGCCCGCGGGCAGCGCGCCGATCGGGAAGCCGAACATCGTGCCGCGCAGCCACGGCTTCCACGAGCGCTTCCAGTCTTCCTTGGTCATCCACAGCGAGCCGCGCACCGGCTCGAGCTTTTCCTCGGTGTGGTGGCGCCGCGATGCGACGTAGAGCGCCTCGCCGACCGCGAACAGACCGACCGCAAGCGTCGTCACCTCGACGCCGTCGAGCAATTCAGGGACGCCGAAGGTAAGCCGCGCCTGCCCCGTCAGCTTGTCGATGCCGACGAGGCCCAGCGTCAGGCCGATGAACAGACTGGTCAGGCCGCGGATCGGGGAATCGCCAAAGGTCGCCGACACCGTGACGAAGGCGACGCACATCAGCGCGAAGTAATCCTCGGGACCGAAGCGCACGGCGAAATCGACCAGCCATGGCGCGAGGAACGCAAGCCCGATTGTGGCGATGGTGCCGGCGACGAAGGAACCGATCGCGGATGTCGCAAGCGCCGGCCCGCCGCGGCCGGCCTTGGCCATCTTGTTGCCCTCGAGCGCGGTCGCCATCGAGGCGCTCTCGCCGGGCGTGTTGATCAGGATCGCGGTGGTCGATCCGCCATACATGCCGCCGTAATAGATGCCGGCGAACATGATCAGCGAGCCGCCGGGGTCGAGCTTGTAGGTCACCGGCAGCAGCAGCGCGACCGTCAGGGCCGGGCCGATGCCGGGCAGCACGCCGACGGCCGTACCGAGGAACACGCCGATCAGCGCATAGAGCAGGTTCATCGGCTGGACGGCGACCGCCATGCCGTGGGCCAGCGCGGCAAAGGTGTCCATCACAGCAGTCGCTCCAGCGGGCCGGTCGGAAGGCTCAGCGTCAACAGCCGGTCGAATGCGAGATAGATGAGGGTAGACATCACGAGGGCGATGATGCTGTCGACGAGGATGGCACGGCGCCCGAAAGCTGCCGACGTCGTCACGAACAGCGCCGACGTCGCCAGGATGAAGCCGCCGCCGAAGCCGATGATGGCAATGAGGAGCGCAAGGCCAACCAGGATCAGAACCACAGGCACGGGATCGGCGCTCTCGCGCACCGGCAGATTGCCGCGCAGCGCGTCGATGAAATTGCCAATCGCGAGCAGCGCAAGGCCGCTGGCGACCACGACCGGCATTGCCTCCGGTCCCATCCCGTACATCGCAGTGGATTGCAGCCCGCGCGCATCCCAGACCAGCACCGCAGCGAGGCCTGCGAGCAATACAGCGATGACGATGCCGGCGCGATCGACGCGCCGCGGCTGGGCGGGATCGCCTGAGGTCATGACTTGACCAGGCCGACCGATTTCAGCACGTCGGTGACGCGCACGGTTTCCTTCTTCAGGAAGTCGGCGAAGGCGTCGCCGCCGAGATAGGCATCCTCCCAGCCCTTCTGCTTGAGGATCTCCTTCCAGGCGTCCGACTTCACCATCTTCTCGACCGCATCGCTCAGCGTCTTGCGCTGCTCGGGCGTGATGCCGGGAGGCGCGACCACCGAACGCCAATTGGCGATCACGAGGTCGATGCCTTGCTCTTTAAAGGTCGGGATGTCGCTGCCGGCGATGCGCTTCTCCGAGGTCACGCCGATCGCACGCAGCTTGCCGGACTTGATCTGCCCTTCATATTCGCTCAGCCCCGAAATGCCCGCGGTAACCTTGCCGCCGAGGATTGCCGCCAGCGATTCGCCACCGCCGGAGAACGGGATGTAGTTGATCTTCTTCGCATCGGCGCCGACGGCGCCCGCGAACAGCGCGGCCATGACATGGTCGACGCCGCCGGCCGAGCCGCCGGCGAAGGTCACCTTGGCGATATCGGCTTTCACCGCGGCGGCGAGATCCTGCGCGGTCTTGATCGGCGAATTCGCCGGCACCACGATCACCTGGATTTCCTCGGTGAGGCGCGCGATCGGCGTCACCTGCTCGAGCGTGACAGGCGATTTGTTCATGGCGAGCGCACCCACCATGACGAAGCCGTTGACCATCAGCTGGTTGCCGTCGCCCTTGGCGCCGTTGACGAACTGCGCGATGCCGACGCTGCCGCCGGCGCCGGGAACGTTGACGACCTGCACGCTGCGCGCGACGCCCGAAGCGACCAGCGCCTGCTGCATCGAGCGCGCGGTCTGGTCCCAGCCACCGCCCGGGGCCGCCGGCGCCATCAGCTTGAGCTCGAACTGCTGGGCAAAGGTCGGCGTGGCTGCCGCAAGGGTAAGCGCGACAGCTGCGCCGACAAGGCGCGCGGGAAATTGAAACATGAGGGTATTCTCCGGGCTCGTGCGGACGTCGTTGATCGGTTGCCGCATTGTGTCGTTTGGTCGCATATCAGCCAAAACGGCCGATGCTGTCCAGCGACAGGCCCGGTTCCTTGTTAGCCAGACTTCGGCATCACTCCACCGAGCGCGACGGTCAATTCGCCGGCGACTTCGCGCACGATTTGGCCGATTTCCGGCAATCTGTCGTCGGTCAGGCGGCTGGTCATGCCCGAGACGGAAATCGCCGCGAGCGGCTCGGCGCAGTCGTTGTAGACCACTGCGGCAATACAGCGCAGGCCCATACAGGCTTCTTCATCGTCGAGCGCAAAACCCTGCTTGCGGATCTTCTCGAGCTCCTTGAACAGGTCGCCCGGCCGCACGATCGACTTCTCGGTCAGGCGGGGCATGCCGTGATGGCGGATGACCGCGCCGACGTCCTCGTCCGAATAAGTCGCGAGCACTGCCTTGCCGACGCCTGACGTCACCATGGCGACGCGGCCGCCGACCTGGGTCAGCGAGCGCATGATCTCGCGGCTCTCCATGCGGGTCAGCACGATGATGAACTCGTCGTCGACGACAGCGAGATTGGCGGTCTCGCGGGTGAGATCGCGCAGCTTGCGCAAGTAAGGAATCGCCTGCGTGGAGAAATTACGCCGCCGGGCAAAGCTCGCGCCGACCGTGAAGCTGCGCACGCCGACATGCCATTTGGACTGGGCGCGGTCGAACTGCACGAAGCGGCGGCTCTCCAGCGTCGCCAGCAGGCGGTGCACGGTCGAGGCCGACAGGCCGGTGCGCAC
The DNA here is from genome assembly GCF_056402655.1 of Bradyrhizobium sp. P3_C3. NCBI lineage: Bacteria > Pseudomonadati > Pseudomonadota > Alphaproteobacteria > Hyphomicrobiales > Nitrobacteraceae > Bradyrhizobium > Bradyrhizobium sp. P3_C3. The sequence continues at coordinate 22,597 of NZ_JBFUGY010000005.1, forward strand.
GGCGAGGTCGCTGAGGCGATAGCCTTCGTCGTCTTCGGCCAGCGTTTCGAGGATCGACAGCGCGCGGTCGACGGACTGCACGCCGCCATCGCGCGCGTCGTGGTCGGCCTCCGATGGCGATCGAGGCTCGAGCGATTTGCGCCGGATCACGTTCTTGCTCATCGCGACCTGACCGTTCTCCCTCGCCCTATTCTTATTTCCCTCTCCCCGCTTGCGGGGAGAGGGTCAGGGTGAGGGGGAGTCTCCGCAAGGACGGTGACAGTTAGACTCGTGGAGAGTCCCCCTCACCCGAATTGCTTCGCAATTCGACCTCTCCCCGCGCGCGAGGAGAGGTGAATAACCACCCGCTCCGGATCATACCGAAGCGTCGTCGTCGTCTCAGAGCAGCCCTGCCCCGCGCGCCCACTTGTACTTGGCGCCGAGCACCTCGACCGGAAGCTCGGTGGAGTAGGCGTAGGCCGGGATGCCGTTCTGATAGAGATATTCGGCGGCTTCCTCGACCTCGACGTCGCCGGCGAGCGAGGCGACGATCGGCTTCACGAAGCCCTTGGCCTCCATCTCCTTCTTCACCTCGACCATGTTGCGGGCGAACACCATCGGGGGCGTGACGATGGTGTGCCAGTAGCCGAGGATCAGCGAATGGATCCGCTCGTCCGACAGGCCGAGCTTCACCGTGTTGACGTAGGTGATCGGCGGCTCGCCGCCGGTGATATCCACAGGATTTCCGGCCGCACCGAACGGCGGGATGAACTTGCGGAAGGCCGCATCCAGATCCGGCGGCATCGACATCAGCGACAGGCCGTTGTCGACGCAGGAGTCCGACAGCAGCACGCCCGAGCCGCCCGCACCGGTGATGATCAGCACGTTCTCGCCCTTCGGCGTCGGCAGCACCGGCACGCCACGGGCGAATTCGAGCAGCTGCCGCAGCGAGCGGGCCCGGATCACGCCGGACTGCGCCAGGACGTCCTCGTAGATCTTGTCGTTACCGGCGAGCGCGCCGGTATGCGACGAGGCCGCCTTTGCGCCGGCCGAGGTGCGGCCGGCCTTGAGCACGATGACCGGCTTCTTCTTGGAGACGCGCTTGGCGGCTTCCGCGAAGGCGCGGCCGTCCTTGAGGTCTTCGCAGTGCTGCGCGATCAGGTTCGTGTTCGGATCCTGCTCGAAAAAGGCGAGCAGATCGTCCTCGTCGATATCGGACTTGTTGCCGAGGCCGACGATCGCCGAGACGCCCATCTTGGCCGAGCGCGAGAAGCCGATGATGGCCATGCCGATGCCGCCCGACTGCGACGACAGCGCGGCGTGACCCTTGACGTCATAGGCCGTACAGAAGGTCGCGCAGAGATTGGCCGGCGTGTAGTAGAAGCCRTAGATGTTCGGCCCCATCAGGCGGATGTCGTACTTCTTGCCGACCTCGACGATCTCGGCCTGAAGCTCCGGCGCGCCGGCTTCAGCGAAGCCCGACGGAATCAGCACCGCACCCGGGATTTTCTTCTCGCCGCATTCGGTGAGCGCCGCCGCCACGAACTTCGCGGGGATCGCGAACACGGCCGTGTCGATCACGCCCGGAACGTCCTTGACGCTCTTGTAGGCCTTGTAGCCGAGGATCTCGGCGGCCTTGGGGTGGATCGGATAGATGTCGCCCTTGTAGCCGCCGTTGATGAGGTTCTTCATCACGGAGTTGCCGATCTTGCCGTCCTCGGCGGAGGCGCCGACCACGGCGACCGCCTTCGGCTGCATGATGCGGCTCATGGCCGCGACGATCTCTTCGGTCGGGCGCGGCTTCGGCTTGGGCACATAGGCGAAGTCGACGACGATACGCACGTCGGCGGCGATCGCGTCCTTGGCCGTCGCGAACACCGGGTTGAGATCGAGCTCGACGATTTCAGGGAAATCGGTGACGAGCTGCGAAACCTTGACGATGACGTCGGCGAGCGCCGTACGGTTCACCGGCTCGCCGCCGCGAACGCCCTTCAAAATCTCATGCGCCTGGATACCGTCGAGCATCGAGAGCGCGTCTTCCTTGGTCGCGGGCGCGAGGCGGAAGGTAATGTCCTTCAAGACTTCGACCAGCACGCCGCCGAGGCCGAAGGCGACCAGCTTGCCGAACGAGCCGTCGGTGATCGAGCCGACGATGACTTCGGTTCCGCCGGCCAGCATCTGCTGCACCTGGACGCCCTCGATCTTGGCATCGGACTTGTACTTCTTGGCGTTGGAGAGAATGGTCTCGTAGGCCTTCTCGGCATCCTCGGCCGTCTTGAGGCCGACGATGACGCCGCCAGCTTCGGTCTTGTGGAGAATGTCCGGCGAGACGATCTTCATCACCACCGGGAAGCCCATCGAGGAGGCCATTTTGCCGGCCTCACCCGCCGACCTCGCCACGCCCTCCTTCGGCACCGGAATGCCGTAGGCGTCGCAGACCAGCTTGCCTTCCGGCGCGGTCAGGCTGGTGCGGTTGTCCGCCTTGACCTGGTCGAGCACTTTGCGGACGGCATCTTTGGAATTGGACATATGGCTTCTCCCTTGACCTCAGTTCGTTCTTTCAAAGCGCGCGCGTGTAGCGGCTGCCCGTGATGCTTGCCATTCGCCGCGCTCTGTTCCATGTCGCGGAACGGAGTGGCATAAAGCCCACATTACTCCGCCGCTTTGGATCAAAAATGGCTGGCGATGGCATTTGGTATGCCAGAAGCCAACTTGTCAAGCTGCTGCATGACTTAGAACGCCGCAAAAAATAGCCAGCTTGACATTCTGGCATGTGGTATGCCAAAAACTTTCCCGTTAATAATCCTGTAAAAGACGACTCCCACTGGAGGAGATTCGTCGTGTCACTGCGGAAACCAACCAAGGCGTTGCCGAACATGACCGAGGCAGATATCGCAATCGTTCGTATTGCCCCGGAGAGCAGCTTCAAGAACAAGGCGTATGACGCCTTGAAGGAAGCCATCCTCAAGATGGACATCTACTCGACGCCCGAGCCGGTGATGCTCGACGAGCGCGCGCTGTCCGAACGCCTGGGTGTGAGCCGCACCCCGATCCGCGAAGCCATCGCGATGCTCGAGCAGGACGGCTTCGTGAAGACGGTTCCGCGCCGCGGCATCATGGTGGTGCGCAGGACCAAGAGCGAGATCGTCGACATGATCCGCGCCTGGGCGGCGCTGGAGAGCATGGCGGCCCGCCTGATCACCACCACCGCACGCAAGAAAGACATCACGGCGCTGCGCGACTACTTCAAGGACTTCGGCAAGGACCGCCTGCCCGAGGATCACGTCGAGGAATATTCGCGCGCCAACATCGCCTTTCATCAGGCGCTGATCTCGCTGTCGGAATCGCCGGTGCTGGTCGATCTCACCAACGACCTGCTGCTGCACGTGCGCGGCTACCGCCAGCTCACCATCGGACGCAAGGATCGCACCGCCACTTCGCTGCCCGAGCATCTCAGCATGATCGAAGCACTGGAAGCGCGCGACACCGAGCTCGCCGAGAAGCGCGCCCGCGACCACACCCTTGGCCTTGCCGCTTACGTCGAAGCGCACGGTCAAGAACTGTTCACCTAGCAACGTTCACCAGAAGGGCGAGCCATTCGCCCACAAAGCCTAAAACGGCATATGAGACCAGGGAGACAAGGCCCATGCTGAATACCGCGACCAAGTCCGAAGCACCGGGCACCGAGCAGGAATTGACGGATGGCTTTCATCTCGTCATCGACGCGCTCAAGCTGAACGGCATCAACACCATCTATAATGTGCCGGGCATCCCGATCACGGATTTGGGCCGCATGGCGCAGGCCGAAGGCATTCGTATGATCTCGTTCCGCCACGAGCAGAACGCCGGTTACGCCGCAGGCATCGCCGGTTACCTCACCAAGAAGCCGGGCATCTGCCTCACGGTGTCCGCGCCCGGCTTCCTCAACGGTCTCACCGCGCTCGCGCACGCCACTACCAACTGCTACCCGATGATCCTGATCTCGGGCTCCTCCGAGCGCGAGATCGTCGACCTCCAGCAGGGCGACTACGAAGAGATGGACCAACTCGCGATCGCCAAGCCGCTGTGCAAGGCGGCCTATCGCGTGCTGCACGCCCAGGACATCGGCATCGGTCTCGCCCGCGCGATCCGCGCCGCGGTCTCGGGCCGTCCGGGCGGCGTCTATCTCGACCTGCCGGCAAAACTGTTCGGCCAGGTGATGAACGCCGATGCCGGCCAGAAGTCACTGGTCAAGGTGATCGACGCCGCGCCCGCGCAAATCCCCTCGCCCGCTTCGATCAAGCGCGCGCTCGACGTGCTCAAGGCGGCGAAGCGTCCGCTCATCATCCTCGGCAAGGGCGCGGCCTACGCGCAGGCCGATGAAGACATCAAGTCGTTCGTCGAGAAGAGCGGCGTGCCGTTCCTGCCGATGAGCATGGCCAAGGGCCTCCTCCCCGACACGCATCCGCAATGCGCTGGAGCCGCGCGCTCCACGGTGCTGAAAGAATCCGACGTCGTGCTGCTGATCGGCGCCCGGCTGAACTGGCTGCTCTCGCACGGCAAGGGCAAGAGCTGGGGCGAAGCGCCCAAGAAGTTCATCCAGGTCGACATCGAGCCCAGGGAAATGGACTCCAATGTCGAGATCGTCGCGCCCGTCGTCGGCGACATCGGTTCGGTCGTATCGGCCTTCAATCAGGCGATCAGCACGGGTTGGACCGCGCCGCCGGCCGAATGGACCAAGGCCATCGTGTCCAAGCGTGACGAGAACGTCGCCAAGATGGCGCCGAAGCTCATGAACAACAAGTCGCCGATGGACTATCACGGCGCGCTCGGCGTGCTGAAGAACGTGATCAAGGATCATCCCGAGGCGATCCTCGTCAACGAGGGCGCCAACACGCTCGACCTCGCCCGCGGCGTCATCGACATGTACAGGCCGCGCAAGCGTCTCGACGTCGGCACCTGGGGCGTGATGGGCATCGGCATGGGCCAGGCGATCGCGGCTGCGCTCGAGACCGGCCATCCCGTGCTGGCGGTGGAAGGCGACTCGGCCTTCGGCTTCTCCGGCATGGAGGTCGAGACCATCTGCCGCTACAACCTTCCGATCTGCATCGTCATCTTCAACAATGACGGCATCTATCGCGGCACAGACGTCAACAGCGTCAACGCCGATCCGGCGACGACCGTGTTCGTCAAGGGCGCGCGCTACGACAAGATGATGGAAGCCTTCGGCGGCGTCGGCGTGAATGCCACCTCGCCCGACGAGCTCAAGCGCGCCGTCAACGAGGCGATGGCCTCGGGCAAGCCGACGCTCATCAACGCGGTGATCGATCCGGCCGCGGGCTCGGAGAGCGGCCGCATCGGCAACCTCAATCCGCAGAGCGTTCTGCAGAAGAAAAAGTAAGTCCTCCCCTTCAACCCTTAATTCCCTGCGGTTTGCGGGGGCAGACAGAGTATACGGAGCAACACGATGACCAAAGCGCTCAAGGGCGTTCGCATTCTCGACTTCACCCACGTCCAGTCCGGACCGACCTGCACGCAGCTGCTGGCATGGTTCGGCGCCGACGTGATCAAGGTGGAACGTCCGGGCGTGGGCGACATTACCCGCGGCCAGCTGCAGGACATCCCGAACGTGGACAGCCTGTATTTCACCATGCTCAACCACAACAAGCGCTCGATCACGCTCGACACCAAGAACCCCAAAGGCAAGGAAGTCCTCACCGAGCTGATCAAGAAGTGCGACGTGCTGGTCGAAAACTTCGGCCCCGGCGTGCTCGACCGCATGGGCTTCCCCTGGGAGAAGATCCAGGCGATCAACCCGAAGATGATCGTCGCCTCGATCAAGGGCTTTGGCCCCGGACCGTACGAAGACTGCAAGGTCTATGAGAACGTCGCGCAGTGCACCGGCGGCGCCGCCTCGACCACCGGCTTCCGCGACGGCCTGCCGCTCGTCACCGGCGCGCAGATCGGCGACAGCGGCACCGGCCTGCACCTGGCGCTCGGCATCGTCACCGCGCTCTATCAGCGCACGCATTCGGGCAAGGGCCAGAAGGTCACCGCCGCGATGCAGGACGGCGTGCTCAACCTCGCGCGCGTCAAGCTGCGCGACCAGCAGCGCCTCGCGCATGGTCCGCTCAAGGAATACAGCCAGTTCGGCGAAGGCATTCCGTTCGGCGACGCCGTGCCGCGCGCCGGCAACGATTCCGGCGGTGGCCAGCCCGGCCGCATCCTGAAGTGCAAGGGCTGGGAGACCGATCCTAACGCCTACATCTACTTCATCACCCAGGCCCCGGTCTGGGAGAAGATCTGCGACGTGATCGGCGAGCCCACCTGGAAGACCGATCCGAACTACTCCAAGCCGGCCGTCCGCCTGCCGCGCCTCAACGAGATCTTCGCCCGCATCGAACAGTGGACGATGACCAAGACCAAGTTCGAGGCGATGGAGATCCTCAACAAGGACGACATCCCCTGCGGCCCGATCCTGTCGATGAAGGAGATCGCCGAAGACCAGTCGCTGCGCGCCACCGGCACCGTGGTCGAGGTCGATCACCCGACCCGCGGCAAGTACATCTCGGTCGGCAACCCGATCAAGCTGTCGGATAGCCCGAGCGAGGTGGAGCGCTCCCCGCTGCTCGGCGAGCACACCGACGAGATCCTGCGCAGCGTGCTCGGCTTCAGCGATCACCAGGTCGCCGACATCCACAAGTCCGGCGCGCTCGAGCCGCCACAGAAGCAGGCCGCTGAGTAAGCCGCACCACGTTGAACGAGACGAAAGGGCCGCCCGAAGGGGCGGCCCTTTTTGCTTCAGGAGGCCGTGCGGTCGCGGCTCTGACTAAAAAATTGAAAAACAACCCCATGCACAGTAGCTAACCTGTTGGCCATAAACGATTTCGCATTTCACGAAATGCCTTTTGACACGTCGGGCAAAACAGGGGCATTATGCCATGATCCGACAAAGCCAATATCCTGCCCGGCGACGAGCGGCCGAGGGGTTGTCCGTCGGACAAACGACCTAACGGCCAGGGCATGATCGGGAAAGAGGCTCAGCGGCTTGCAAGAAGGTCAGAGCGCCTCCAGTCCGAGCCGGCGGAACAACTTTCGATCGGCTTCGTCCTGCGGATTGCCCGCCGTCAGCAGCGTGTCGCCGACAAAGATCGAGTTTGCACCGGCAAAGAAGCACAGCGCCTGCATCTCGTCGGTCATCGCCGACCGCCCCGCCGAGAGTCGCACGAAAGAGGCCGGCATCATGATACGCGCCAGCGCGACAATGCGCACGAACTCGATCGGACCTATCGGCGTCGCCTTCGACATCGGCGTTCCCGGAATCGGGATCAGCATGTTGATCGGCACGCTCTCCGGCGCTTCCGGGAGGTTGGCGAGCGTAACCAGCATGTCGACGCGGTCCTGTTCGCTCTCACCCATGCCGAGAATTCCGCCGCAGCACACTTTCATGCCGGCCTCGCGGACATGCTCCAGCGTATCGAGACGATCGGCGAATGTGCGGGTGGAGGTAACGCTCGGATAGAAGCGCTCCGAGGTATCGATATTATGATTGTAGTAATCAAGCCCGGCAGCACTCAGCCGGTCGGCCTGATCCCGGTCGAGCATGCCGAGCGTCATGCAGGTCTCGAGCCCGAGCTCCTTCACGGCTCCGACGACCTCGACAATGGCATCCATGTCGCGCGGCTTCGGATTGCGCCAGGCCGCCCCCATGCAATAACGCGTCGCGCCGCTGTCTTTTGCCTTGCGTGCCTCGGCAACGATCTTCCCGACCTCCATCAACTTGGAGGCTGCAAGAGCTGTCGCATGATGCGACGACTGGCTGCAGTAACCGCAGTCTTCCGGACAACCACCCGTCTTGATGTTCAGTAGCCGGCTCAACTGCACGCGATTTGGGTCAAAATGCTCCCGATGTACGGATTGTGAACGGAAGAGCAGATCGTTGAAGGGAAGCTGGTAAGCCGCCCATGCATCTTCACCAGTCCATCTTTGAGACCTTTGCGGTCTTTCCTTCGCGGGGATTGTCTCCCCGTCGTTCACACCGAGCATTACAGATCTCCTGACATTGCGGCGGGACAATCGCACTATCGCAAACCTGGCGCCAGTCCGCAGGGGTCCTTGGAACAAAAGCGACGGCGTGCCATTGTTGTCTAAGCCGGCGTGCTATCCCGACGTACGAGCAACGCAGCCGCCAAGGCGAGGGACTGAAACACATCGCAAAAGCATCTGCGCAACGCTGCAGAATTGGCCTTCTTCTCGCCCCGAAAGGTAGCAAGCCCACGCACAGCGTTTGCGGGTGGGAAGCGTCGGCCAGCACCTGTCCTGTCACAGCTTGTTGATCAAAACGAGGTCGAAATGTTGAGAGATCAATCCTCGGATCGGGCCAAGCGTGAAGCCAACAAGGCGTTCAAGCCTGTCAAAACGCAGAAGCCGATCAATGACTATGCGAAGGACCAGCACTCCTTCAACGAGAATCGCGAGCGGCTGAAAGCGGAGCGACTGGCCCGCGAGGCCGAGCCGAAGGACCGCTCTAAATAGGACGCGTTCCCTGCCGGGTCACGATGTTGCATCCGCGCGATGAAGGCTGGCGCTAAGCGCGTCGCGTCGAAATCGACGCCTGACCGAAAGCGCGATGAGATCGGAATGAATCGTCAACGCGCTTTAGGTTATTGTTTGAGCATGATCTTTTCGGAAAACCGCTTCGCACTTTGCGCTAACGCGGCCCTTCGGGTCCGGATCATGCTTTAGAGCATCGAGAGCACGACGATCCCGTCTTCAAGCTCCCCGGAGGCCAGTCGGCTCCGCGCGATGCGCTCGAACTCCGTCCGGTATTTCTGAAGATAGCTGAAGGCCTGCTTCTGCGTCTGGAACGTGGTCGCAAGGCGGCACATCTGCCGGCCTGCGCCAAGCGCGAGAAAGAAGGTGATTGTGCCGCCGCTGTCCGACTTGATCCTAGGCACGATCCGCACTCTGTGGCATGTGACCGGCCCTCTCCAGATTTTCGTCGACGCAGTTGAATTCGACTATCGCGTCAGCTTTCTCTTGCGCTTCGTCAGGGTTGGTGCCGGCAGCGATGCTTGAAGAGTTGCGTCGGCCGCTTCCTTGGCTTCGCGCAGTTCGCGAAGCCGCGCCATGTTCTTGCGAACATCGACGGCCTGTCTCTCGACGTCCGCCATTGCCCGCGTTCCCTCCTCGGCAGCCAAACGCTGACGGTTGGTACGCGCAATGCTTTGGGGTGACGGTTCAGCCGACTTCTTGCCGCTCATGCTTCACCCACTCCCGCAACGGACAAAACCCGCTCAATCCCTGGGATCGAGCGGGCAGCGTGGCCGTTTCAGTACATCCGTGAAACGGCGCAGGATCTTAGGCCAGCGAGAGATTCTCTGCGCTGACCTTGCCTCGCATCTTGTCGGTCTTGGCCTCGAAGTTGACCTTCTGGCCCTCGGCGAGACCTGAGAGACCAGCCCGCTCGACTGCGCTGATGTGAACGAACACATCGTTGCCGCCGTCGTCGGGCTGAATGAATCCAAAGCCCTTTTGGCCGTTGAACCACTTCACGGTACCTGTCGTCATTATTCTTCTCCAAAGCGCATACGCGCACATTCCGCGTGACACTCACGCAGAACCAGATTCAATTCGTCGATGTCTCTGGAAAAGGAGCCCGCGGGCGCATTCAACAAGGCACAGCGGCTGAACGAACAGCACCAACGTATACCTCATCGGCGCCAGTTGCAAGGCTTGGCGGGATTTAATGCCTCATGGGCTTCGGCGGAACAATTCGGACTTTGCGAATTCAGGCCCGAAAGGCGCCTGAGGCAAGGTGAGTTGCGCGTTCGCAGCCGCGATTTGGTGTCGGCTAACTGTGCTGGCCCGAGAGCGTCGATGCGATGCCGCGCTATCAAGCGCACACCGTACGCCACCGGCAAGTTGCTCGCGGAAGACCCGCACCACTCTCCCTCCAGCCAATCGACTGTGTGCACCGAAAGACTGCCAAGCTCCACACGTGCCGGCTCCGCCGCGAAGGGATAGCAGATCACACCTGACAGTACGCGGTCGGATTGGAAGCGTGAACGACTTGCTTCCTCCGTTGGCGTCAAGGCAAAGTGCTGGAAAACAGGGAGGTCAGCATGTCACTGCTCGGCAAGGCCGCCGTCGCGATGTGGTGGAGCGTCCGCCCCGAGCAGCGCGCGGAGTTCGGCGACTGGCATTCCCACGAGCATTTTCCAGAGAGGATGAGCATTCCCGGCTTCCGGCGCGGATCGCGCTGGACCAGCACGACGGACACCGACGGCTTCTTCGTGCTGTACGAGCTGGAGCGGTACGAGGTGCTCACGTCGAAGGGATATCTCGACCGGCTCAACGCGCCGACGCCGTGGTCGACCAAGATGATGCCGCACCATCTCGGCATGGTCCGCAGCCAGTGCCGCGTCGCCGCCAGCTTTGGCGGTGGCGTCGCGACCTCGCTCGCCACCATCCGGCTTTCGCCGGAGGCCGGGCGCGAGGCGGAGTTGCAGACACATCTCTCGGAGACGCTCGGCGCATTGGCGCAGATGCCGGGACTGACCGGCGCCCACCTCCTCCTGACCGACACGCCCCGCACCAGCTCGCCCACCACCGAGCAGCAGATCCGCGGCAAGGACGGCGCCGCCGACTGGATCATGCTGCTGTCAGGTTACGATGCCGAGGCGATCGAGCAAGTGGCCGCCGACCGACTTTCGCCGGCGGCGCTTGGCACTCTGGGCGCGCAGGACAATCCGACGATCGGCCGCTACCGGCTCGCCTTCACGATGACGCCGCAGGATGTGGCAACGATCTGACGGATCGGTCGTCCGGCCGGCCGCGAGGTAGATCTCGCACCAGGCGAGCTTGATTCAATTGAGCGCGCAAACGGCCAACCGTTGCACATGGGGGATGTGTTTCAGGTTCTCGCGTGCAGCACGAAGGCGGACAAGGCTCGCCAGGTGTGAGCTCAGCTCCCCTCGCCTRCATCCTCATCGCTGCCCTCCTCGCCTGCGACATATTCGAGGATGTCTCCGGGCTGACAATCGAGCTCGCGGCAGATCGCGGCCAGGGTCGAGAAGCGCATCGCCCTCGCCTTGCCCGTTTTCAGGACCGACAGGTTCTGGATGGAAATGCCGATTGCGTCGGCGAGGTCCCCGAGGCGGCGCTTCCGCTTCGCAAGCATGACATCGAGGTTCACGACGATCGGCACAAGCATTCACCTCAGATCGTCAGCTCGTTTTCGGACTGCAGCAGGATGGCGTGCTCGATGACGAATTTCAGCGCCATCAGGAACATCCCGCCCGCGATCGTGCCGATGTCGACGTTGTAGGACGGCAGGAAGAACTTGACGTCGCCGATCTCGTGCAAGGCATAAGCCACCGCGTTGCTGGTGATCAGGTCGATGAACGGCCAGATCACCAGAATGATCCCCATCCACCACACGCCCTGAAGCGTCTCGGACGCGAAGATCCGGCCGCGTGCGAATCGGTGCACCATACGGTGCAGGATGCCGATCAACACGGCGAAGAACGAGAGCTGAAGCGCAAATAGCGTCCAGAACAACAGCTGCCCCGGGCGCGACATCTCGAGCGGATTGGCGACAAGGCCTGCGCATTTCACCTGGTCGGGACCAAGGCTCGCCGCGATCGAGGCGGAGGCGGTCGTGCTCCGGAGATAGGCGAGCCACACCACCACCGGCAGTGCCGCCCAGATCGCCCAGAACGCAAGATCGAGACGCCGGAACCAGCTCTGCCGGGCCTCGCGTACCGATATCTCCACCACACCCATCTCCAAGCACTCCGCAATTTCCAGGCAACCATCCTCCCCCAATATGCATGTTCCGCGCGATTGACTCAACCTTAAGCGCGATATATTGATCGTTTATCATGAAATATTTCATGAAAATTGATCCAATATGGAGCCCCCATGCGTTCCACCCTCGTCCGGCACCTGCTCGCAGCGCTGTTGTCCATCTCCCCGCTTGGAAACGCCGAAGCCGCAACGGCCAGCGGTCCCGCCGGCGTCTGGCTGACACAGTCGGGCGACGCGAGGATCAAGGTGAGCCGTTGCGGCAATGCGCTATGCGGCCGGGTCGTCTGGCTGAAGGAGCCGATCGATAAGAAGACGGGCAAGGCGCAGCTCGACGACCATAACGCCGATCCTGCATTGCGCGCCCGGAAGATCGTCGGCATCTCCCTGTTCATCGACATGCAGGCGGCCGGCGCCAATCAATGGTCGGGCAGAATCTACAACGCCGACGACGGAAAGACCTATGCGAGCACCGTCACCTTGCTGCCATCCGGCAGTCTCAACGTCCGGGGCTGCATGGGAACGTTGTGCGCAGGTGAAGACTGGACGCGGTGAGCGGCAACCCGATCCAAAACAACTTCCAACAACTTCAAAGGCAACATCAAAGGCCGCCGGTTTCGGCGGCCCCCGTTTATCTGCGATGCCATGTCGGATCGGCGGCATCCCGGTCGTCCTTGAGACATGAATGGGCCGTAGACGCCAAGGTCGGGCCCATCAATGCAAGAGGATGAAGGAACATGCCCAGCACTGTACGTCTGCACCGCGTTCTCTCGACCAGTCCGGAGAAAGTCTATCGCGCCTTCCTCGAGGCGGATGCGCTGGCGAAATGGCTTCCGCCGAACGGCTTTACCTGCACCGTCCATCACCTCGAGCCCAAGGTCGGGGGCACGTTCAAGATGTCGTTCCGGAATTTCACGACGGGCAACAGCCACGCCTTCGGCGGCGAATATCTCGAGCTCGTCCCCGGCGAACGTCTCCGCTACACCGACAAGTTCGACGACCCCAATCTACCCGGCGAAATCCAGGTGACCGTGACGCTGAAGAAGGTCTCGGTCGGCACCGAGGTCGACATCACCCAGGCCGGCATCCCTGACGTCATCCCGCCCGAGGCCTGCTATCTCGGCTGGCAGGAATCGCTGCGAAGCCTCGCAAGGCTCGTGGAACCGGAGATCAATCAGTAGCGGCGAAATCAGTATCGTAGGGTGGGCAAAGCGCAGCGTGCCCACCGATGCTCTCTCAACCTCGGAAAGATGGTGGGCACGGCGCTCCGCGCCATTGCCCACCCTACGGCACTGATGACAGCTCTCCGTCGTCATTGCGAGCAGCCAAGCAATGGCGGCTGTTGCTGGGCTACGCGCCCGCCTTCGGCGTAATCCCACCGCTTGCGGTCCATCGATCGGGGTCGGGGCTGTGTCCGATCAGCGCAAGGCCGTAGGCGATCGACTCGAACTGGTCGCCCGACATCAGCCGTTCGTTACCGAACCGCTCGGCAAACAGCTTTCTGACGGCCGGAACGAAGGAAGTCCCGCCGGTCAAGAACACCTTCTCCACCTCGCGCGCGGTGATGCCCGCTTCGCTTAGCACCTTGTCGACGGTGGCACCCAGCCGGGCGATGTCGTCGGCAATCCAGGATTCAAAATTCTTCCGTGTGATGGTCGCACCGATGTCGACGCCGCCCCCCTTGAAGCGGAAGTCCACCTCGTCCCGCGCCGACAGCGCGACCTTGGCGTCGGATACCGCGCGGTAGAGCGAAAAGCCGAGGTCGAGATCGACGATGGTGATGAAATCTTCAAGGAGCTTCGGCTTCAGCGCGCTGCGCGCGAGCTCCCGAAGCTCGCGCAGATCGCCATTGCTCTTCATCATCGCGAGCTGATGCCAGCGCGCGAGGTTGGTGTAGTGGCCGGTGGGGACCGGCAGCACCTTGTCGAACGAGCGGAAGCTGGAGCCTTTTCCCAGCCGCGGCGAGACGACGTGGTCGACGATGCGGTAATCGAAGGTGTCGCCGGCAATGCCGATGCCGGCGTGTCCAAGCGGCTCGGCGCGCAAGGCTCCTCCCGCGCGCGAAAAGCGCATCACCGAGAAATCGCTGGTGCCGCCGCCGAAATCCGCAACCAGCACGGTGGCATCACGCTCCAGCCGTCGGGCGAAGGAGAACGCCGCGCCCACGGGCTCGTAGACATAGCGCGCGTGGCCGGCGCCGAGGCGTTCGAACGCGGCCCGATAGCGCTGCATCGCCAGCGCTTCGTCGGGATTGCCGCCGGCGAACCGCACCGGGCGGCCGACCGTGATGTTGGACGTCTCGAAGCCGAACTTTTCGCCGCCATGGCGCGCCAGCGTGCGCAGGAACGCCGCCAGAATGTCCTCGAACTTGAAGCGCTGCCGAAACACTTGCGTGGTGTTGAAGCTGGAGCTCGCCGCAAACGTCTTGAACGACTGCAGGAAGCGGTAGACGTGGCGGCCTTCGAGGAACGTCTCGATCGCCCATGGACCGCCTTCGGCCTGGGCGCCGGCGCCCGGCCGATCCTCCCAGAAGCACAGCGCCGAGACGTAGACGCTGTGGCGCTGGCCGCCGTGATCGAAGCGGATGGCCTCGACCCGGCGATCGTCCGCCGCGATCGCGACGACCGTGTTGCTGGTCCCAAAATCGATGCCGATCGAGACGGCGGCCGAGGCGCTCGACATGAACCACTCTGACAGTTGATTGGAAAAGGGGGCAGACCACTAACGGCTTTGGCTGGGCCTGCCAAGACCTTGAATGTTGCGGTGCGGTTGGATTTGGAACCCGCGCGCCGCTCTGTCCGCGCTCTTTTGCCTCCGTAATGGGGGCCTTTTGGGGCCGATCTCGCAATTCCAGCAGCCCGGCTGGCAATTTTGAGCTCGGTTCGGTCCCTTTAACGGATCATTATGCTGCAATGCGGGAGCATGCATGCTGCTATGCAATGGCATGCATGGACACTGGCATCTGGTATACGTAGATTGCCCTTCGAAATGAGACAGCATCACTGACCGTCTCGAGAAAGGGAATTCAGATGTCCAAGACCGCTTCCGTCGCGCTCGCCCCCTCCGCCTCGCTGTTCACCCGCTTCCTGGCTGCGGTCGACCGCTTCCTGATGGCGAGCGCCGAGATTTCGAATCACAACGGCGACCTGCCCCGCTTCGGCCTGTAAGCAGCGCCTCCCGCGCGGCAAGCGCGACGCGCCGGTTTCAGAACCGTCCACATACTACTTTTGATGAATGGCCCCGCAGGACGGGGCCATTTCTATTTGCGTTGTCCCGAGTCACAGCCGCAACCGATGAAGGTCCTGCGGCATTTGCGCACGGTGACCGGACCAGCGCTTGAACCTTGGCATAATGAATACAAGAATGCCCCTCCAGCGCTCGCAGAAAAATTAGAGGCGCCACGGGAGGCTTTATGACGGACATGGTGCAGGCAACGGTTCCAACCGCCGCGCGGGTTAGCGACACGTATCGCTGGACGCAATTGGCGGTCGGTGTAGCGGCGATGGTGATGATCGCCAATTATCAATACGGCTGGACGTTCTTCGTCCCCGACATCCAGAAAAAGTTCGGCTGGGATCGCGCCTCGATCCAATGGGCCTTTACGCTCTTCGTACTGTTCGAGACATGGCTGGTGCCGGTCGAAGGATGGTTCGTCGACAAATACGGCCCGCGCATCGTCGTGCTCGTCGGCGGCGTGCTCTGCGCCATCGGTTGGGCGATCAACGCGCAAGCCACCACGCTCAACGGCTTCTATCTCGGCATGATCATCGCGGGCATCGGCGCCGGCGGCGTCTACGGCACCTGCGTCGGCAATGCGCTGAAATGGTTTCCCGACAAGCGCGGTCTTGCTGCCGGCATCACGGCGGCCGGTTTCGGCGCGGGCTCCGCGCTCACGGTTGCGCCGATTCAGGCCATGATCAAGGACAGCGGATTCCAGACCACCTTCCTGTATTTCGGGCTCGGCCAGGGCATCATCATCTGCATCCTCGCCTTCTTCCTCTACGCGCCGAAGGCCGGACAGGTGCCTCCCGTTGTGCAGAACGCTGCGTTGCAACAGACCCGCCGCAACTATCAGCCAACCGAAGTGCTGCGCCAGCCGATCTTCTGGCTGATGTACTTCATGTTCGTGATCGTCGGCGCCGGCGGCCTGATGGTGACGGCGAACCTGAAGCCGATCGCAGTCGACTGGAAGGTCGACAGCGTTCCGGTGACGCTGATGGCGGTGACGATGACCGCGGTGACGTTCGCAGCCACGATCGACCGCGTGCTCAACGGTCTGACGCGTCCGTTCTTCGGCTGGATCTCCGACATGATCGGCCGCGAGAACACGATGTTCATCGCCTTCGGCATGGAAGGCTTCGGCATCTGGATGCTCTACCTCTGGGGACACGACCCGCTCTGGTTCGTGTTGCTGTCGGGCTTCGTGTTCTTCGCCTGGGGTGAGATCTACTCGCTGTTCCCCTCGACCTGCACCGACACGTTTGGCGCCAAGTTCGCGACCACCAATGCGGGCCTGCTCTACACCGCAAAGGGCACCGCCGCGCTGCTTGTCCCGATCGCCAACTACATGCAGCAATCGTCGGGCACGTGGGACAGCGTGTTCATCATCGCGGCCGGCGCCAACATCCTGGCTTCGCTGCTGGCGATCATGGTGCTCAAGCCCTGGCGCAAGGTCGTGGTCGCGAAATCGACCGCCGCCGCCTGACGCACTCCACCACTCCTTCAAGCACGACGCCCGGCCTCACGGCCGGGCGTTTTCGTTTTTGCAGAACCCGCCTTGGCTACCGCTGACGTGAAGGGAACCGCGCGCTTTTCTTGCGCTGCGTCACAAGATTGGGCTTGCCTTCTGGAATATGGTATACCAATGTCCCCGCCGCGCTTGCGACGATAAGCCACAATATTTGCGACACTGGGTCATCTTGCAATCCCAGGTCGCATTCAATCAGGCGCGTTGGGAGGTTATTGATGATTTCCAGCACGGACGGCGCCGTCACAGCTGCGCCTCTTCGCACCGGTTTCCGTTGGTTCCAGCTCGCCATGGGCATCGTCTGCATGGCGATGATCGCCAATCTGCAATACGGCTGGACGTTGTTCGTCGATCCGATTGACGCCAAGTATCATTGGGGCCGCGCGGCGATCCAGCTCGCTTTCACCATCTTCGTCGTCACCGAGACCTGGCTGGTGCCGATCGAGGCCTGGTTCGTCGACAAATACGGTCCGCGCATCGTCATCATGTTCGGCGGCGTCATGATCGCTCTGTCCTGGGTGCTCAACTCCTACGCTGACTCGCTCGCCCTGCTTTACGCCGCCGCGGTCGTCGGCGGCATGGGCGCCGGCGCGGTGTACGGCACCTGCGTCGGCAACGCGCTGAAATGGTTCCCCGATCGCCGCGGTCTCGCCGCCGGTGCGACCGCTGCCGGCTTCGGCGCGGGCGCCGCGCTCACCATTGTGCCGATCGCGACCATGATCGTAACGAGCGGCTACCAGCACGCGTTCCTCACCTTCGGCATCGGCCAGGGCCTGATCGTGTTCGTGCTCGCCTTCTTCATCCAGCCGCCGCGGATCTCGATCCCGCCGAAGAAGAAGCAGCTCAATCTGCCGCAGACGAAGATCGACTTCACCCCGCCGCAGGTGCTGCGCACCCCCATTTTCTGGGTGATGTATCTCGTTTTCGTCATGGTCGCCTCCGGCGGCCTGATGACCGCGGCACAGATCGGCCCGATCGCGCACGACTTCAAGATCGCCGACACGCCGGTGACGCTCGCGGGCTTCCAGATGGCCGCACTGACCTTCGCGATCTCGCTCGACCGCATCTTCGACGGTTTCGGACGCCCCTTCTTCGGCTGGGTCTCCGACACGATCGGCCGCGAGCACACCATGTTCATCGCGTTCGGCACCGCGGCGGTGATGCTGCTGACGCTGTCGGCCTATGGAAACATCCCGATCGTCTTCGTGCTCGCGACCGCGGTGTACTTCGGCGTGTTCGGCGAAATCTACTCGCTGTTCCCTGCGACCTGCGGCGACACCTTCGGTTCGAAATACGCAACCACCAACAACGGCATGCTCTACACCGCGAAAGGCACGGCATCCCTGCTCGTCCCGCTCGCGAGCGTGATCTCGGCAACGTACGGCTGGAAGGCCGTGTTCGTGGTCGCAGTGGCGCTGAACGCGACGGCGGCACTGACGGCGCTGTTCGTGATCAAGCCGCTGCGCCGCTCCTTCATCCTCGGCAAGGAAGCCGAGAGCGCCAACGCCGCGATCGACACCGCCAAGACCGGCAACGCCAAGACCGAGACAGCGTAGCGACCACACGCCTTTCAATCGGTCGAAAGGGGCGCAGCGATGCGCCCCTTTTCTTTTTGGCACGATGACAAACGTCAGTATTGCTGCCGCAAGAATTTTCGGATCAGCCAAATCGAATGCTTGACGATTGGCATTATGTATACCACACTTCCCCTGTCATTCACCTAGGGAGGTTGCAATGCTGGTCGGAGACATTCTGCGCAAAAAGACACCGCGCGTTGTCACGGTGCGAATGAACGAAACGGTGGGTATCGCCGCCAAGCTGATGCGCGCCAACAATATCAGCGCGCTGGTGGTCAAGGACGTGGTCCGCTCCGAAGGCAACACCGCGGTCGGCATGTTCACCGAGCGCGACGTGGTGCGCGCCGTCGCCGAGCATGGTGCCAACGCCATCAACGTCAAGGTCTCGCAGCTCGTGTCGGTGCAGCAGCTGGTGTCCTGCAGCTCCTCAGACACGATCGAGCACGTCCGGCATCTGATGAACCGCAATCACATCCGTCACCTGCCGGTCATCGACGATTACAGCCTCGTCTCCGTCATCAGCATGCGCGACATTGCTGCTGCCGTTGACGAAGCGATCAACGGCTCGCCGCAAGCAGCAGCTTAAAGCGTCACACTTCCCCTGCGACTACCGGCCCCGGCTCGGACCTCTCCGAGCCGGACCGGATCTTTCGTCCCAAAATTCCGGACACCCGCGAGGATTTCATGAAGATCTGCATCTACGGCGCCGGCGCGATCGGCGGATATCTCGGGGTTCAGCTCGCACGCGCTGGCGCCGACGTCAGCCTGGTCGCGCGCGGCGCCCACCTTGCCGCGATGCGCGAGCGCGGGCTGACCCTGCTCGCGGGCGAGGAGAAGCACACCGTGCATCCGCGCTGCACCGACGATCCCGCCGAGCTGGGCGTGCAGGACTACATCATCATCACGCTGAAGGCGCATTCGATCACCGGCGTGATCGAGAAGATGCAGCCGCTGCTCGGGCCGCACACCCGCATCGTCACCGCCGTCAACGGCATCCCCTATTGGTATTTCTACAAGCACGGCGGCCAATACGAGAATTCGACGCTGGAGAGCATCGACCCCGGCGGACGGCAGTGGCGTGAGATCGGCGCCGAGCGCGCCATCGGCTGCATCGTCTATCCCGCCACCGAGATCGAAGCGCCCGGCGTGATCCGCCACGTCTACGGCAACAATTTCCCGCTCGGCGAGCCCTCCGGCGAAATCACCTCGGACGTGCAGCGCCTCGCCGATCTCTTCGTCGCCGCCGGGCTGAAGGCGCCGGTGCTCGACCGCATCCGCGACGAGATCTGGCTGAAACTCTGGGGCAATGTCTGCTTCAACCCGATCAGCGCACTGACCCATGCAACGCTCGACGTGATCTGCACCGATCCCTCCACGCGTGCGCTGTCGCGCGCGATCATGGTGGAGACGCAAGGCATCGCCGAGACGTTTGGCGTCAAATTCCGCGTCGACGTCGAGCGCCGCATCGAGGGCGCCCGCAAGGTTGGCGCGCACAAGACCTCGATGCTCCAGGATCTCGAGCGCGGCCGTCCGATGGAGATCGACCCGCTCGTCACCGTGGTGCAGGAGATGGGCCGCCTCACCGGCATCGCCACGCCCGCGCTCGACTCGGTGCTGGCGATGGTGACCCAGCGTGCTCGCATCGCCGGCCTCTATGACGGCGTCTCCGCGCCCGCCGATCCCCGTGCACTGGCGGTGGCGTGATGGCGGGCGAGATGAAACAGTGGCTGCGCTTCCGCCATGCCGGTGCGACCGGCTTCGGCACCCTGACGCAATCAGGCATCAGCGTGCATGAGGGCGAGATGTTCGGCCGCCATGCAGCCACCGGGAAGACGCTGGCGCTGTCGGAGGTCGAGCTGCTCGCGCCCTGCGCGCCCAGCAAGATCGTCGCGCTCTGGAATAATTTCCACGCGCTCGCCGCCAAGCTGAACCAGCCCGAGCCGCCGGAGCCGCTCTATCTGCTGAAGGCCACCACCAGCATCACGACGCCGGGCGCCGTGATCCGCCGCCCCTCTTATTACGACGGCAAGACCACCTATGAGGGCGAGCTTGGCATCGTCATCGGCAAGACCTGCGCCCGCGTTTCGCCGGCGGAAGCCGACAGCTTCATCTTCGGCTACACCTGCGTCAACGACATCACCGCCAACGACATCCTGACCAGCGATCCCACTTTCCCGCAATGGGCCCGCGCCAAGGGCATCGATGATTACGGCCCGTTCGGCCCCGTCATCGCAACCGGCCTTGATCCGGCCAAGCTTGTTGTGCGCACCATCCTCAACGGCGCGGAGCGGCAGAACTATCCGATCTCGGACATGATCTTCACCGCGCAGGAGCTGGTCAGCAAAATCTCCCACGACATGACCCTGCTTCCCGGCGACCTCATCGCCGTCGGCACCTCGGTCGGCGTCGGGGTGATGAAGGAGCCGGTGAATTCCGTGACCGTCGCGATCGACGGCATTGGCGAGCTCACCAACGAGTTTCGGCTGTAACTCGCTGCGTCATTCCTAGGCCGCAAATCCATCGTGGGCCCGGAATGAAGGCTCGCCGGCCATTTGCGCCGCAGCCCGGCAAAAATTGATCCTGCGCAAATCGGCGGTCGCGGCTGCCGCTATCCTTCCCGGCAACAGATCGATTTCTGATGCAAGGGAGGATGTCATGTCGAACGCCAGTAATGCACTTCTCTGGGCGGCTCTGTACTTCGCTCTTTCGTTCGCTGCGATCTTCGTGGTCTGGTTCGCCGACAAGATGCGCACGAACTTCCTCGGGAAATGATAACCCGAGGCTCGCCGGCTCGCGCCGACGCCTGCTGCTAGCCTCCCCGAAAGGGGCCCACGCAGTGCCGTAGCCCGGATGGAGCGAAGCCTAATCCGGGACGGGCGTTTCTGCGCGCGCAGACCGCGGATTGCGCTTTGCTCCATCCGGGCTTACAGGCCTTGCCCCGCTCCCCGGGAAAACCTGGCACCCTGCTCTCCGCCAATCGACTGACGCAACCAGCAGTGGATCGCGCGACCGGAAACATCTGGCAACCCCGCCCGCCCCTTGATCTCGGTTCCGCTCTCCAATAGCAACTATGGCGAGAATGTGTCCCGGGTGGGGAAGTCACGATGTGGCTGTTTTTCGTGGTTGCCTGGTTTGTCCTGCTAGCCGCCATCGCGATCCTCGCCCAGCAGGCGTTTGGTTATGACGTCGCGCACTTGCCCGCCCTGTTTGCGGGCCTGCCGATGCCGCAGCGCATCGCAACCGGCGCGATCGTGACGCTCGGGCTGGCGCTGATCGGCGCCCCCGCCTGGCGGCTCTCGCGTCAGGACCGGCGCCTCAATACCTTGCGCGACCGCCTCAAGAAGACCCGCGAGGACGTCGTCGTCGCCCACGCCCTGCAAAACCACCTCGACGCGACCGTCCAGCACCTGATCGAAAGCGATCCCCGCGAGGCCGTCTCCGCCCTCCATGACAAGCTGGGCGAGACTGAGCAGCGCGCCCTGCTCCAGCAGGGCCGCAACGAATCCACCGACATGCACGACCAGCTCGCCGAGATCCGCCGGCGCCAGCAGGGGGTGCGAGAGATGGTGGGAAAGGTCGCCGATCAGCGGCGCGCGGTCGAGCCTGTTTTCACCGAGATCCGCGACCGCCAGAACCAGCTCGAACGTTCCCTGCTCGACCTCGAGACCGACGACCGCAAGAATAACCTCGCCGACCGCCTGAAGGACGTGGCGCGCGACGTATCGGCGCTGCTGTCACGGGTGAACGCGGTCCAGGACACTTTCGTGACCCTCAACCAGTACAAGGAAGATCTGGCGAAATCCCATGCCGAGCTGGTCCCGCTGCGCTCGTCGGACGCCGGCATCAATGCCCTGATCGGCGAGCTCGGCCTCAGCCATGACCGGCTGGCCAAAAGCATCGACGAGCTCGAGACCGGCGGCGAGGCGCCGCTCGACACTCGCGTCGAGACGCTCTCGAAGAACAAGATCGAGATCGCGCAGCGCCTCGCCCGCATCGACGACAGCTTCAATATCCTGAAAGCGATCCGGCTCGATTTCGAGGAACTCGGCCAGCGCCAAGCCCAGCTCGAACGCTCGCTCGCCGACGTCGAAACCGACCCCGACGGCAAGACCCTCGTCGACCGCCAGAACGCGCTGAACGATTTCGTCCTCCAGTCGCGCCAGCGCCTCGGCGTGTTGCAGGAGACGCTGGCGACGCTGAACGCGTTCAAGACGGAGCTGTCGAAGTCGCAGGCCGACCTCGTTCCGCTGAAGGCGCCGGTGTTCGGCATCGAGGCCATGATCGCCGAGGTCGGCGCCACCCGCGATCTTCTTGCGAACACCGTCGGCGAGATCGAGGCGAACGGCGACGTCACCCTCGCCTCACGCGTCGATGCCCTCGCCAGAAGCAAGCGCGAGGTCGAAGACCGCCTCGCCCGCATCTTCGACAATTTCAACGCGCTTGATGCCCTGCGCAAGGACATCGGCGGCATCTTCTCGACGATCCGGAACAGCTTGAACAGGATCGGGTGAGAGACGCGTAGCAGCAGCGTGGGATGGGTAGAGCGCAGCGAAACCCATCATCGCTCCCCGCGCAGATGGCCGATGGGTTTCGCTTCGCTCTACCCATCCTACCGACCAGGCCGCGCACCCCGAAACATCCAGACACATCACATCCCTGTACACCCGATCAATGCCGCCAACATGTCCCGCGGGTGCCGCAACTTGGACGCATTCGGCCGCCTTCTATGAGGCGTGTCTGGGGGCACGGCCGTGCCGTGTTTGGACCAAACCTTCTAGGGGTATGACTGTGAAGAAAATTGTAATTGCTCTGGGTGCGACGCTTGCTCTGGTGACGGCTGCGAACGCTGCGGATCTGCCGCGTCGCCAGCCCGTTCCCGTCTATCCTGCGGAGCAGGCGCCGATCGGCAAGATGCCGATTGGCAAGAGCCCGATTGGAAAGGCCCCGATCGGCAAGGCGCCCGGCCCGGTCGCTGCGCGCTACTGACGCGCAACGGAAATACGCGCAAGAAATCTGCGTAAGCGGCCGGTAGTCGAGGGGCACAACGTGACGAACACATCTGATCGATCGGGATCCTGCATCCTCGCGGGATTCGCTCTCGCGGCGATGCTCGCCTGCACCACCCCCTCGGCCTCGGCCCACGAAGCGAACAAGCGCGTTGCCGACGCCAATGCGCTTGCTACGACCGACGCCGCATCACGACCGGCGCCGCAATCGACGCGGCGCTCCGTCGCGCGCGCGGAGAAGGGTCCCTACTACGTCGACTTCCGCGCGCGGACGGCGGCGAGCTGGGGCCATGCGTTCGTCTGGTACGGCAAGACCAGCGAGCGCGCCGTCGAAGTCGCGGGGCTCACGCCCGCCGGCGACACTTGGGCCTATGTGCTCGGTCACCTCACCTGGGTGCCAGCCGAAACCGGCGCGAGCTACGGCGACCTCGATCCGGACTATCTGACCGCGAACTATCGCGTCTATCTAAGCGAAGCCGACGCCAAGCGCGTCTTCGCCTATATCAAGAAATTGCAGGCGAGCTCGCCGGTCTGGAACGCTGAGACCACCAACTGCACCGGCTTCATCGGCGACATCGCCGAGTTCATGGGCCTGCAGGTCCCCTACCGCTGGCAGCGCCCGGAAAAATTCGTCAACAGCCTCAAGGAAATGAACGGCGGCCGCCAGATGGTGCGGCTGTCGGCGGAGTAGTTCTACCGTCATTGCGAGCGCAGCGAAGCAATCCAGAGTCCCTCCGCGGAGACAGTCTGGATTGCTTCGCTGCGCTCGCAATGACGGTGTTGCAGCAGCGGGGCTAAGAACCGACTCAGCGGTGCCGGCCTGACGGAAACCGGCGTCCAATTATCCGCCCTGCGGAATCACCCTCATCGCTCGCATGACGCCCCGCACGCCCGGCTGATAGACTTTTCCTACCCCCGGCGGCATCCTGCCGCCATCAACCGATAACAGAGCGCCACGCGAGGCGGGGGAAACAGATCATGCTGCAGACACGGTTCACAAAGCTCGTCGGCGTCGAGCACCCGATCGTCCAGGGCGGCATGCAATGGGTCGGACGCGCCGAGCTGGTCGCCGCGGTCGCGAACGCCGGCGCGCTCGGCTTCATCACGGCGCTGACCCAGCCGACCCCGGAAGACCTGACCAAGGAGATCGCGCGCTGCCGCGACCTCACCGACAAGCCCTTTGGCGTCAACCTCACCATCCTGCCCGCGATCAAGCCGCCGCCCTACGCCGAATACCGCGCCGCCATCATCGAGGCCGGCATCACCGTGGTCGAGACCGCCGGCAACAAGCCGCAGGAGCATGTCGACGAGTTCAGGAGGCATGGCGTCAAGATCGTGCACAAATGCACCAGCGTCCGCCACGCGCTCTCGGCCGAGCGCATGGGCGTCGACGCCATCTCGATCGACGGGTTCGAATGCGCCGGCCACCCCGGCGAGGACGACACCCCCGGCCTGATCCTGATCCCGGCCGCCGCCAACAAGATCAAGATCCCGATGATCGCCTCGGGCGGCTTTGCCGATGCCCGCGGCCTCGTCGCCGCCCTGGCGCTCGGCGCCGAGGGCATCAACATGGGCACCCGCTTCATGGCCACCAAGGAAAGCCCGATCCACCAGCTCATCAAGGAGAAGATCGTCGCCAATGACGAGCGCGAGACCGAGCTGATCTTCCGCACCATGCGCAACACCTCGCGCGTTGCCAAAAACGACATCTCGACCAAGGTCGTCGCCATGGAGAAGGAAGGCGCGAAGTTCGAGGACATCCGCGAGCTGGTTGCGGGCGCCCGTGGTAAGATGGTCTATGCGACCGGCAATTCGGATGAAGGCATCTGGTCGGCGGGCCAGGTGCAGGGCCTGATCCAGGACATCCCGAGCTGCGCCGAGCTGATCTCCCGCATCGTGCGCGAGGCCGAAGCCATCATTCGCAGCCGGCTCGAAGGCATGATCGCTCATCCGAGCGCACAAGCCGCTGAATAATCACTGCAAGAAGCGAGAGTAATTCATGAAGGCTTATGTCTACGGCCCTGACGGCGCTCAGATTTCCGACGTCGCTCAACCAAAGCCTAAGGGCACGCAGGTGCTGGTCCGCGTCCGCGCCTGCGGGCTAAACCGCGCCGACACCGGCATGCGCAAGGGCCACGCCCACGGCGCCGCCGGCGGTGCCGGCACCGTGCTCGGCATGGAATGGGCCGGCGAGGTCGCCGAGCTCGGACCGGATGCCAAGGGCGTGAAGGTCGGCGACCGCATCATGGGCTCGGGCGGCGCGGCGTTCGCCGAATACACTCTGGCCGATCACGGCCGGCTGTTCCGCGCGCCCTCGAACATGAACTTCGAGGAAGCCGCCACCCTGCCCGTCGCGCTCGCGACCATGCACAATGCGGTCGTCACCGTTGGCGGCGTTCAGCCCGGGCAAGCCGTGCTGATCCAGGGGGCGAGCTCCGGCGTCGGCCTGATGGCGATGCAGATCGCGCGGCTCAAGGGTGCCAAGCTCGTGATCGGCTCGTCGACCGATCCCTATCGCCGCGGCCGGCTTAGGGAGTATGGCGCCGACCTCGCCGTCGACTCTTCCGACCCCAAATGGGTGGACGAGGTGCTGAAGGCGACGAACGGCGAAGGCGTCGACCTCATCGTCGACCAGGTCTCGGGCAAGGTCGCGAGCCAGAACCTCGCCGCCACCAAGGTCAAGGGCCGCATCGTCAATGTCGGCCGGCTCGGCGGCACCCATGCCGACTTCAACTTCGACCTGCATGCGGCACGCCGGATCGACTATGTCGGCGTCACCTTCCGCACCCGCACCATCGAGGAGGTCCGCGAGATCTTCGACGAGGTCCGCAAGGACATCTGGGGCGCGGTCGAGTCACGCAAGCTGCAGCTGCCGATCGACAAGGTCTATGCCTTCGCCGACATCGACAAGGCGTTCGAGCACATGGAGGCGAACAAGCATCTGGGGAAGATCGTCGTGACGCTGTGATCCCTGGCCGGGCGACGAGCGCGCGGTCTCGTAGGGTGGGCAAAGCGAAGCGTGCCCACCACAGCGGTTGATCAGGAGACACTTGTTGGTGGGCACGGCGCCACGCGCCTTTGCCCACCCTACGAGACTGAGCCGGTGGCATAAGTGAGCATTCAATTCGGAAGCATTCGCAATAGTTTCGCTCCTGCAACTCACTCGCGACTACAGCTGTGGATCGTCGCTTGATGTTCAGCCCTAGGCTGCTAAATCCCCGGCCATGAGCGCACAGCACAACAAGACCTCGGTCGCCGCGATTTCGATCTTCGCCAGCGGCGGCATGGCGGCGGCCAAGTTCGCGGTCGGAATCGCGATCGGCTCACTGGCGCTGATTTCCGAGGCCCTGCATTCCTCGATCGACCTGGTCGCGACCATCATCACCTGGGCGGTGGTGCGGGTGTCCGACAAGCCGGCCGACGAAGAGCACCATTACGGCCACGGCAAGCTGGAGAGCATCTCCGCGCTCGGCGTCACCGCCCTGCTCTACGTGCTGGCCGGGGGCATCCTGGTCGAATCCTACAGCCGCCTGCGCGAGGGAACCCCGCCGCCGACCATCTCGGCCGTACCGTTCGTGGTGCTGGTGATCGACATCGTCGTGAACCTGTGGCGTGCCCGCGCCCTGCATCGTGCCGCGCGGGAGACGCGCAGCCAGGCGCTCGCGGCGGACGCGCTGCATTTCGCCTCCGACGTACTCGGCTCGTTCGCCGTGATCATCGGCCTGATCCTGGCCGCCCTCGGCTTCTGGTGGGGCGACGCGGCGGCCGCCGCCGCCGTCGCCGTGATGATCGCCCTGCTCGGCCTGCGCATGGCCGGCTCGACCGTGCAGACGCTGGTCGATCGCGCCCCCGAGGGCGCGCAGGAGAAGGCCACGGCCGCGATCCTTGGCGTGCCCGGCGTGATCGACGTCGAGCGGCTGCGGCTGCGCATGGTGGGCGCGACCATGTTCATCGACACCATCGCGAAGGTGCCGCGAACCTATCCGATCGACCGCGTCGAGGAGATCAAGCGCAAGGCGCAGGCGGCGGTCGACAAGGCATTCGGCGACGCCGACCTTACCTTCACCGCCGTCCCCGTCGCGCGCGACAACGAGACCGTGCGCGACCGGATCATGGTCATCGCACACAATTCCGGCCTCGCCATCCACCACGTCACGGTGCACGACCTAGGCGCCAAGCTCATCGTCGGCATCGACCTCGAGGTCGACGCCGGGATGCAGCTCGACGCCGCCCATGACATCGCCAACACGCTGGAGCGCAGCATCCAGGAGGAGTTCGGCGCCGACGTCGAGGTGGACGTCCATATCGAACCATTGGAACCGGAACTGCCGTTCGGGGTCGATGCCGTGCCGGAACGGGTGCGGGCCATMGCCTCCGCCCTGACGGAATATGCCGCCGGCGGCGAGATCTACGACATCCACAATGTGCGTGTCCGCAACACCGACGCCGGCGAGATCGTCAATTTCCACTGCCGCGCCACGCCCTCGATGAGCGTGATCAAGGTGCACGAGCATGTCGACGCGATCGAGCGCGCGCTCCGCCGCGCGTTCCCGAGCGTGAAGCGCGTGATCAGCCACGCCGAGCCGCCGCGGGCGTGACGCGAAATGTGCGGGGAGTCACACGTTCTCGTTTCGGACTCACCACGCACGTAAGTTTGCGGACGCAAAATGCGCAAACTGCGCGTTGGATAAGAATAAATTCGCGTTAACGATTCGTTGACTCTCGACAGCCTGCGAAAACTGGATTCAAATCAGGCTTGATTCGGAAGCGATGTGGGGCTGCTTCCGAACTCAAGTTGCAAGCAGGTTTTCCAGGGGGCAGAAGGCATGTCGCGTGCAGACGCCGCGAACGTGCGCGTCCAATCCGATTCGATCAAGGGATTGGCGCAATCGATCGCGAAACCTGCCTATCATCGGCTCCTGATCGCGGAGCCGGCGCTGCGCCGCGCCGTGCCGACGCTGATCATCGCGTTCCTGGTCACGATCTGTCTCGGCGCGTTCGTGCAGGTCGTCGATCAGACGCGTCAGAAGCGGCAGGTGCTCCGCCACGACATCTCGGCGCTGGCCGACCTGCTCGCCGAGCGGATCGATCGCCTGACCTCCGCGCGGCAGGAGCGGCTCAAGAACATCGAGAACCTGCCGACACTGCTGCCCGATCTCATCCCGTCCTGGGGCACGGCCTCCGGCCGCCACGTCGTCGTCACCTCGGCCGGCGTCGACCGCCGCATCCTCGCCCGCATTCCGATCGACCGTGACCCCTCAGGCAACGACCGCCTGCTCGATGCGATTACCACGGCGCAACTGCTCGCGGCGCCGCCGCGCGACAGCAACGTCTCCGACATGACGCTGCCGAACGGCAACGCCGCGATGGTGACCTCGCGGCAGATCAAGTCGCTGCCGGGCCTCGTCACCGTGATCCAGGAGCGCAACGAGCCGATCTGGGGCTCGGACGCCGCGCTCTCGGTGACGCTGTCGGCGACCACCGGCTTCGTCGTCCTGATCCTCGGCTTCGCCTTCCACTGGCAGTCGACCCGCGCCCGCGAGGGCGACCTCATCAACGACGCCGTGCGCGGCCGCATCGACACCGCGCTCAACCGCGGCCGCTGCGGCCTGTGGGACTGGGATCTGTCGCGCGGCCGGATCTTCTGGTCGCAGTCGATGTTTTCGATGCTCGGCCTCGACGGTCGTAACGAGCTCCTCACCTTCGGCGAGGTCAACGCGCTGGTGAAGTCCGACGACATCGACCTGTTCGAGATCGCCGACCAGCTCATCTCCGGGAAGATCGACCATATCGACCAGACCTTCCGCATGCAGCACGTCGACGGTCACTGGATCTGGCTCCGCGTCCGCTGCGAGAAGACGCACGGGGCGACCGATTCCAGCGTGCACCTGATCGGGATCGCCGTCGACATCACCGAGCAGAAGAGCCTCGCTGAACGCACCGTCGAAGCCGACCTCCGCCTGCGCGACGCCATCGAGACCATTCCGGAGGCCTTCGTGCTGTGGGACGCGAGCGACCGCCTCGTGCTCTGCAACTCGCACTTCCAGCGCCTGCACAAGCTGCCCGACAGCGCCGTCATCCCCGGCACCTCCTACGAGACCGTGCTCGAGGTCGGCCGCATGCCGGAGGTGCGCACCCGCCACAACGAGACGGCCAGCCAGGGTCCGGGCGCGCGCACCTTCGAGGCGCAGCTCGACGACGGCAGCTGGCTGCATATCAGCGAGCGCCGCACCAAGGACGGCGGCTACGTCTCGGTCGGCACCGACATCACCCGCATCAAGGAGCACGAGCAGAAGCTGGTCGACAACGATCTGCGCCTTCGCGCCACCGTCATCGACCTGAAGCGCTCCCAGGCCGCCCTCGAGCGCCAGACCAACGAGCTCGCCGACCTCGCCGAGAAGTATCAGCGCGAGAAGACCCGCGCCGAGGAAGCCAACCAGACCAAGTCGAAGTTCCTCGCCAATATGAGCCACGAGCTGCGCACGCCGCTGAACGCCATCATCGGCTTCTCCGAGATCATGGGCTCGGGCATGTTCGGCGAGCTCGGCTCGGAAAAGTACCAGGAATACTGCCAGGACATCCTGACCAGCGGCCATTACCTGCTCGAAGTCATCAACGACATCCTCGACATGTCCAAGATCGAAGCCGGCCGCATGAAGCTCGACATGGAAGAGCTCGACCTCGGACAGACGCTCGCGGAGTCCCTCCGTGTCGTCTCCGGCCGCGCGCAGGACAAGCATCTGACGCTCGACGCCGGGATCGAGAAATCGATCTCGGTCGTTGCCGACCGCCGCGCGACCAAGCAGATCATCGTCAACCTGCTCTCCAATGCGGTGAAGTTCACACCCGACGGCGGACGCATCGTGGTGCGCAGCCGGCAGCTCGACGACAAGATCGTGCTGTTGATCGCCGACACCGGCATCGGGATCGCGCCGCATTCGCTGGCACGGCTCGGCCGCCCGTTCGAGCAGGTCGAAAGCCAGCTCACCAAGACCTATCACGGCTCCGGACTTGGACTTGCGATCGCGCGCTCGCTGGCGCAGCTCCACGGCGGCTCGATGCGGCTGCGCTCGAAGATCGAGGTGGGCACCGTCGTCCGCGTGACCCTGCCGCGCGATGCGATCAAGGCGGCGTCCGGGATGTCGGCTGCGGCCTAGAGCATGGCGGGAAGCTCGCCTGCGGCCATCCTTCGAGACGCCCGCCTCCGGCGGGCCCTCAGGATGAGGGCGGAGTACGCGGCAGCAGTTTCAGCGAACACCAATACAACGGAGCCTCATCCTGAGGAGACCGCGAAGCGGTCGTCTCGAAGGACGAGGCGCTTGCTCGGGCCCTGCCGAACCGGTATCCACTTCGCTCGAAAACGCTGTAGACCCTACAATTGCAGCGACGGCGCGACTTCGCGCGCGACGTTGACCAGGGCCGCGATCAGCGGCGTCATCGGATCGCGCTGCGGGATCACCATGCCGATGCTGTAATTGACATCAGGGTCGGTGATCGGGATCGAGCGCACCGTATCGGACAGGCCGAGCGTCTCGGCAAGCTTGGCCGGCATCACGCTCGCCCAGCGTCCCGTCTTCACATGCGTGAACAGCACGAGCAGCGAGTTCGAGGTCAGCGTCGGCGTCGCCTCCGCGCCGACCGAGCGGAGCGCGCGGTCGATGATGCGGCGGTTCTGCATGTCGGGCGTCAGCAGGCACAGCGGCACCTGCCCGACCTCCTTCCACGTCACCGTCTCGCGATCGCCAAACATTCCATCCGGCGCGGTCAGCAGGCGATAGCTCTCGTTGTAGAGCGGAATGGTGCGCACCTTGCCGATCGGCTCGTTCTCGATATAGGTCAGCCCTGCATCGACCTCGAGATTTTCGAGCAGCCCCAGCACCTCGGATGAGGTCGTGGACTGGATGCGGAAGCGCACCTCGGGATGCTTGGCGCGGAACGGCGTCGTCAGCTGGGCGACCATGCCGAGCACGGTCGGGATCGCCGCGATGCGGATTTCGCCGGAGAGCTGATGCTTCAGCCCGTTGATCTCGTCACGCATGGCGCGGGCATCGCCCACGATCCGCCGCGCCCAATCCAGCGCCCGCTCGCCCTCGGGGGTAAAACCCTGGAAGCGGGAGCCGCGCTGGACCAGCATCACGCCGAGGATCTCCTCGAGCTGCTTGAGCCCGGTCGACATCGTCGGTTGCGTCACGCCGCAGACTTCTGCCGCGCGTCCAAAATGCCGCTCCTTCGCCAGCGCCAGCAGCAGTTCAAGCTTGTCGATCAACCGGTCGTCCCCTCGGATGCCATCGTGGCATGCAAGCTAGCACGGCAGGTCATTACCAACACGGAAAAACCGGCAAGCGGAACGCGATTAATCGCATTTCCGTATCGTCCGATTGCACCTTCAAATCGATCGGAATTCGCAATCGCAGCATGAGACAGCTTTATTGATCTTCGAACGATTCCAAATAGTTTGCGATCAAGGGACGCTCAATCTGAGAACAAAGAATGACAGCGGTTTACGAGCCTTGGGACGAGACGCGCGGCGCCGAGATCATCGCCGAACATGCGAAGCAAGAGGGCGCGACGCTGGTCATCCTGCACGCCCTTCAGGAGGCGTTCGGCTACGTGCCGGAGGCGGCAATTCCCATGGTGGCGCAGGCGCTGAATCTGTCGCGTGCCGAGGTGCATGGCGTGTTCACCTTCTACCATGATTTCCGCCACAAGCCGGCCGGGCGTCATGTCCTGAAGCTTTGTCGCGCGGAAGCGTGTCAGGCTGCGGGGGGCGATGCTCTCGCTGCGCGCGCCGAGGCGAAGCTTGGCGTGCCCCTCGGCAACACGACCGCCGATGATCGCGTCACGCTCGAGCCGATCTACTGCCTCGGGCTGTGCGCGACCGCACCGTCCGCGATGCTCGACGGCCGCCTCATTGGCCGGCTCGATGAGAAGCGCCTCGATGCACTCGTTGCGGAGGCCCAGCGATGAGCATGCGTCTATTCGTCTCACGCGATGCGGGTGCGATTGCGGTTGGCGCCGACGAGGTTGCGCTGGCGCTGGAGCAGGATGCGGCCAAGCGCGGCGTTGCAGTCGAGATCGTCAGGACCGGCTCGCGCGGCATGTACTGGCTGGAGCCGC
This sequence comes from Bradyrhizobium sp. P3_C3, assembly GCF_056402655.1. Lineage (NCBI taxonomy): Bacteria > Pseudomonadati > Pseudomonadota > Alphaproteobacteria > Hyphomicrobiales > Nitrobacteraceae > Bradyrhizobium > Bradyrhizobium sp. P3_C3. The sequence goes on from NZ_JBFUGY010000005.1 coordinate 54,810, forward strand.
TGGTCGAGGTCGCGACGCCGCAGGGCCGGATCGCCTTCGGCCCGGTCACCGAGGCCGATGTGCCCTCCCTGCTCGACGCCCTCGCCAGCAACACGCCGCATCTGCTGCGGCTGGGCGCAACCGACGAGATCCCCTGGCTGAAGCGCCAGACCCGCCTCACCTTCGCCCGCTGCGGCGTGATCGATCCGCGCTCGCTTGACGACTACCGCGCCCATGGCGGCTACAAGGGCCTCGAGCGCGCGCTGTCGCTCGGCTCGGATGCAATCCTCGCCGAGGTCACCGCATCCGGCCTGCGTGGCCGCGGCGGTGCGGGCTTCCCGACCGGCATCAAGTGGAAGACCGTCGCGCAAGCGAAGGCCGACCGCAAATTCATCGTCTGCAACGCCGACGAAGGCGACAGCGGCACCTTCGCCGACCGCATGATCATGGAAGGCGACCCCTTCCTGGTGATCGAGGGCATGACGACCGCCGGCATCACCGTCGGCGCGACCAAGGGCTACATCTACATCCGCAGCGAATACCCGCACGCAGTCGAAGCGATGAACGCGGCCATCAAGGCAGCAAAGCGCGGCGGCTACCTCGGCGACAAGATCGGCGGCTCCACCTACAGCTTTGATCTCGAAGTGCGGGTCGGCGCCGGCGCTTACGTTTGCGGCGAAGAGACCTCGCTGCTGGAAAGCCTCGAAGGTCGCCGCGGGCTCGTGCGCGCAAAGCCGCCGCTGCCCGCGCATCACGGCTTGTTCGGCAAGCCGACCGTCATCAATAACGTGCTGTCGTTCGCCGCGATCCCCTTCATCCTCGCCGAGGGCGCCAAGGCCTATGCTGATTTCGGCATGGGCCGTTCGCGCGGCACGATGCCGATCCAGCTCGCCGGCAACATCCGCCATGGCGGGCTGTTCGAGACCGCGTTCGGCGTGACGCTCGGCGAGCTCGTCGACGATATCGGCGGCGGCACCGCCACCGGCCGTCCGGTTCGCGCGGTGCAGGTCGGCGGCCCGCTCGGCGCCTACTTCCCCCGTGCGCTGTTCGACACGCCGTTCGATTACGAAGCCTTTGCCGCACGCGACGGCCTGATCGGCCATGGCGGCATCGTCGTGTTCGACGACAGCGTCGACATGCGCAGGCAGGCGCGTTTCGCCATGGAGTTCTGCGCCATCGAATCCTGCGGCAAGTGCACGCCCTGCCGGATCGGCTCGACCCGCGGCGTCGAGACCATCGAAAAGATCATCCGCGGCGAGCGCGTGAGCGAAAATCTCGCGCTCGTCGAAGACCTCTGCAACACCATGAAATTCGGCTCGCTCTGCGCACTCGGGGGCTTCACGCCCTACCCCGTGCTCAGCGCATTGAAGCATTTCCGGGAAKATTTCATCCCGGCCCCGACCACGCTTCAGGCCGCGGAATAGGAGAACGACGATGTCTCTGATCGAAGAAATCGACTACGGCACGCCACGCTCCAAATCGACGACGATGGTGACGCTGACCATCGACGGCAACCAGGTCACGGTGCCCGAGGGCACCTCGATCATGCGGGCCGCGATGGATGCAGGCCACCAGATCCCAAAACTCTGCGCGACCGACATGGTCGACGCGTTCGGCTCCTGCCGGCTCTGCGTCGTCGAGATCGAGGGCCGCGCCGGCACGCCGGCCTCCTGCACCACGCCTGTCATGAACGGCCTGGTCGTGCACACCCAGAGCGAGCGGCTGAAGAAGCTGCGCAAGGGCGTGATGGAGCTCTACATCTCCGACCATCCGCTTGACTGCCTCACCTGCGGCGCCAATGGCGATTGCGAACTGCAGGACATGGCCGGCGCCGTGGGCCTGCGCGACGTCCGCTACGGCTATGAGGGCGAGAACCACGTCTTCGCCAAGTCCAATGGCGAGGTGAATGCAGCCTGGATGCCGAAGGACGAGTCCAACCCCTATTTCACCTACGATCCGTCGAAGTGCATCGTCTGCTCGCGCTGCGTCCGCGCCTGCGAGGAAGTGCAAGGCACCTTCGCACTGACCATCTCTGGCCGCGGCTTCGACAGCCGCGTTTCGCCCGGCATGAGCGAGAGCTTCCTCGGCTCCGAATGCGTCTCCTGCGGCGCCTGCGTGCAGGCTTGCCCGACCGCGACGCTGACGGAAAAGTCGGTGATCGAGATCGGCCAGCCCGAGCACTCCGTCGTCACCACCTGCGCCTATTGCGGCGTCGGCTGCGCCTTCAAGGCCGAGATGCGCGGCGAGGAAGTCGTGCGCATGGTGCCGTACAAGGACGGCAAGGCCAATCGCGGCCATTCCTGCGTCAAGGGCCGCTTCGCCTGGGGCTACACCAACCACAAGGAGCGCATCCTCAACCCGATGATCCGCGAGCGGATCGAGGATCCCTGGCGCGAAGTGTCCTGGGATGAGGCGTTCTCGTTTGCCGCGGCCAAGATGCGCGGCATCCAGAAGAAATACGGCCGCGACGCCATCGGCGGCATCACCTCGTCCCGTTGCACCAACGAAGAAACCTATCTGGTGCAGAAGCTGATCCGCGGCGGCTTCGGCAACAACAATGTCGACACCTGCGCCCGCGTCTGCCATTCGCCGACCGGCTACGGCCTGTCGCAGACCTTCGGCACGTCGGCCGGCACGCAGGACTTCGACTCGGTGGAAGATACCGACGTCGCGGTCATCATTGGTGCAAATCCCGCCTCCGCTCACCCGGTGTTCGCTTCGCGCCTGAAGAAGCGGCTGCGCCAGGGCGCAAAGCTGATCGTGATCGATCCGCGCCGCACCGAAATGGTGGAATCGCCGCACGTAAAGGCGTTGCACCTGCCGCTGATGCCCGGCACCAACGTTGCCGTCGTGACGGCGCTGGCGCATGTCATCGTCACCGAGGGCCTCGCCAACGAAGCCTTCGTGCGCGAGCGCTGCGACTGGGCCGAGTTCGAGGAATGGGCCGCCTTCGTCGCCCAGCCGAAACACAGCCCGGAAGCCACCGCGATCCTCACCGGCGTCGATCCGCAGGTGTTGCGTGAAGCCGCGCGCATCTACGCCACCGGCGGCAATGGCGCGATCTATTACGGCCTCGGCGTCACCGAGCACAGCCAGGGCTCGACCACCGTGATCGCGATCGCCAACCTCGCGATGGCGACCGGCAATATCGGCCGTCCCGGCGTCGGCGTGAACCCGCTGCGCGGCCAGAACAACGTGCAGGGCTCGTGCGACATGGGCTCGTTCCCGCACGAGCTGCCCGGTTATCGCCACATCTCGGGCGACGCCGTGCGCGATCAGTTCGAGGCGCTCTGGAACGTCAAGCTCAACCCGGAGCCGGGCCTGCGCATTCCCAACATGTTCGATGCCGCGATCGAAGGCACGTTCATGGGCATCTACGTGCAGGGCGAGGACATCCTCCAGTCCGATCCCAACACCAAGCACGTGGTGGCGGCGCTGTCGTCGATGGAATGCGTCATCGTTCACGACCTCTTCCTGAACGAGACTGCAAACTACGCCCATGTCTTCCTGCCCGGCTCGAGCTTCCTCGAGAAGGACGGCACCTTCACCAACGCCGAGCGCCGCATCCAGCGCGTTCGCAAGGTGATGTCACCGAAGAACGGCATGGCCGACTGGGAGGTCACCATCGCCCTCGCCAAAGCCATGGGCTTCGAGATGAACTACAGCCATCCGTCCGAGATCATGGACGAGATCGCGGCACTGACGCCGACGTTTACCGGCGTCTCCTACGCCAAGCTCGACGAACTCGGCTCGGTGCAGTGGCCCTGCAACGAGAAGGCGCCGGAGGGCACCCCGGTGATGCATATCGGCGGCTTCGTCCGCGGCAAGGGCAAGTTCATCGTCACGGAATATGTCGCGACCGACGAGCGCACCGGCCCCCGCTTCCCGCTGCTGCTCACCACGGGCCGCATCCTCAGCCAGTACAATGTCGGCGCGCAGACAAGGCGCACCGAGAACGTGGTCTGGCATGCCGAGGACCGGCTCGAGATTCATCCGCACGACGCCGAGCAGCGCGGTGTGCGTGACGGCGACTGGGTGCGGCTCGCGAGCCGTGCGGGCGAAACCACGCTGCGCGCGGAGATCACCGACCGCGTCTCACCGGGCGTCGTCTACACCACCTTCCATCACCCGGACACGCAGGCCAACGTCATCACTACCGACTATTCGGATTGGGCCACCAACTGCCCCGAATACAAGGTCACGGCGGTGCAGATCTCGCCGTCGAACGGCCCGTCCGACTGGCAGAAGGCCTATGACGCGCAGGCGCAGCACTCCCGCCGCATCGCGCCGGCCGAGGCCGCGGAGTAACGGCATGCACGTGCCGGTCCAGGCCATCGACCGCGAGATCTGGCGCGACGGAGTCGCGTCCGAAGGCGCGCGCCTGATCCCGGAGGAGACGCCGCTGGCGCTGACCTATAACGGCGGCACCTATGCCGTCATGATGGGGACGCCGCAGAATCTCGAGGATTTTGCGGTCGGCTTCAGCCTGGACGAAGGCATCATCAAGTCGGTCGATGACGTCAAGTCACTTGAGGTGGTCCGCCTCGACGACGGCATCGAGCTGCGCATGTGGCTGGAGTCGGAAGATGCCGCGCGCATCAGCGAGCGGCGGCGGCACATCGCCGGCCCGACCGGCTGCGGCATTTGCGGCATCGATTCGATTGCCGAGGCCGTGCGGCCCGCGGCCGTCGTCCCACCAGGGTCCAGCTTCACGCCGCAACAGATCATGACGGCGATGCAGGCGATCGCGCCCCTGCAATCGATCAACATGCAGACGCGCGCGGTCCACGCCGCGGCCTTCTGGTCGCCATCGAATGGCATTGTGGCCCTGCGCGAGGACGTCGGCCGCCATAACGCGCTAGACAAGCTCGCAGGTTCGCTGGCGCGCAGCCGGACGGACGCTAGCGTGGGCATGGTGCTGCTGACGAGCCGTGTCTCGGTCGAGATGGTGCAGAAGACGGCTGCAATCGGCGCCCCGGTGCTGGTCGCCGTCTCGGCGCCCACCGCGCTCGCGGTTCGCACCGCGGAGGCCGCCGGCATCACGTTGATCGCGATTGCCCGCAGCGATGGGTTTGAAGTATTCACGCACCAGAGTCGCGTTACGGCTCATCGTGCTCAGGAGATTATCGATGTCGTCGCCTGACCGCCTCGTCTACATGGCCAACCAGATCGGTACCTTCTTCAAGAGCCAGGGCCACGACAAGGCCGTGCCGGGGATCGCCGATCACATCAAGAAGTTCTGGGATCCCCGGATGAAGCGCGCGATCTTCGCCCATCTCGACGCGGGCGGCGCAGGCCTGGAGCCGAACGTGCGCGAGGCTCTCACCTCGCTGAAGCAGACGACGTCCCTTCCAGCAGCGCCGTAAATACGCGCCTCACCTCGCTCTGCGTTTCCTTCACGCGCGCCTCCAGCGACGAGAAGTCGGGCGCATCGCCGGCGCGCGCCATCACGCGCTGAAGGTCGGTGCCGGCGGTCTCGGGCTTGAAGCCGTCGCTGACGCAGAGCCGCAGGATCTGCGTCAGGTCGTGATAGAGCCGCGCCGCCGCGCGAAGGATCTCCGCCTCCGATTGCGGGAGCACGTTGAGCTTGGCGGCGTTGTCCAGAACCTGAAGGGTGCTGACGTCGAGAATTTCAGGCTTGTCATGGGCGTGCACGAGCTGGAGATATTGCGCGATGAAGTCGATATCGACCATGCCGCCTGCGGCGTATTTGAGATCCCAATGGTCGCTCTCGCCCTTCTCCTGCGCGATGGCGCGCCGCATGTCGGCGACGTCGTTGGCAATGGTCGCCCGATCGCGGCGGCGGGTCAGGACATCGCGGATGATACGCTCGATCCGCTCACGGAATTCATCCGAGGCCGATACCACGCGGGCGCGGGTCAGGGCCATGTGCTCCCAGGTCCAGGCCTCGTTGGCCTGGTAGTCCGCGAATGAGACGAGGCTCGACGCCACCGGACCGGCGCGTCCCGACGGGCGCAGCCGCATGTCGATCTCGTACAGCACGCCGTAATTCGTGCGTGTGGTGAAGGCACTGATCAGGCGCTGGGTGAAGCGCGCGAAGTAGTGGGCGCCCTGAAGCGATTTGGCCCCGTCGGAGTCCGGATTGTCGCTGTCGAAATCGTACAGCAGGATCAGGTCGAGATCGGACGATGCCGTCATCTCGCGGCTGCCGAGCCGGCCCATCGCGATGATCGCGGTCTCCTGATCCTTGATACGTCCGTGTTGGGCGGCGAAGCGTTCGGCGACAAGATCGTGCACAGTGTGGACGATGCCTTCGGCGACATCGGCGAAAGCCGTGCTGGCCTGCTGCGCCGAGACAGTACCGGAGAGAATGCGCGTGCCGATCAGGAACAGGCTCTCCTGCCCGAACAAGCGGAGACGGTCGAGAAACTCCTCATAGGAGTCGGCGTCGCGCACCGTCGCGGCCAATCGCGCCGACAATTCCTGTTTGTCCGGCATCGCGCCGAAGAATCTGGGATCGATCAGGCCGTCCATGAGCTGCGGCTTCCGCGCCAGCATCTCGCCGAGCCGCGGCGCCGCGCCCAGCACCAGCGCCACGAGCGCGACGAGATCGCGGTTCTGGCCGAGCAGCGTGATCAGCCGGCCGCCAAGCTGGAGTGCCTGGAGGAACTGATCGAACGCCACGACGGCGCGATCCGGCTCCTCGGCCCGCGCGAGGCCGTCGATCAGGGCCGGCACGAACTCGACGAAAGCGCTTCGCGTCTGGTCGTTGCGGAACACGCGGTAGTCGCCGGTGATCCAGTCGCGTATGGTCTGCGCGAGCGCGGCCGGCTTCTTGAAGCCGAGCGTCGTCAAATATTGCAGCAGGCGCGGATCGTCAGGACCTGCACTGTAGTCGAGCGCCGGCAGCTTTGCCGTGCCGGTCGGGTCATCGCCCTCGAACAGTTTTTCGTAGTGTCCCTGCACGATCTGGAGCTGCCGCAACAGGTCGCGCGCAAAGGCTTCGCGATCCGGATAGCCGAAGAAGCGCGCAAAGCGCTCGACCACCTCCTTGTCGTCGGGCAACGCATGGGTCTGCTCGTCGGCGATCATCTGGAGGCGGTGCTCGACACGGCGCAGGAATTCATACGCAATGGTCAGCTCGTCACGCGCGGCAAAGGTGATCCAGTTGCTGGTGGCGAGAATATCGAGCGCGGCGAGCGTCGGCCGCACCCGCAACTCCGGATGGCGACCGCCGGCGATCAGCTGCTGCGTTTGCGCGAAAAATTCGATCTCGCGAATGCCGCCGCGGCCGACCTTGACGTTGTGCCCCTCGACCGCGATCTCGCTCTGGCCGCGATAGGTCTGCATCTGCCGCTTCATGTCGTGGACGTCGGCAAGCGCGGCGAAGTCGAGATGCTTGCGCCAGACGAAGGGCGCGATTTCGGCGAGCAGCGCCTCGCCCGCTTTGGCATCGCCGGCGCAGGCACGCGCCTTGATCATCGCAGCACGCTCCCAGGTGCGCCCTTCCCGCTCGTAATAGTTCAGCGCGGCGTCGCGCGAAATCGCCACTTGCGTCGAGGACGGATCGGGACGCAGGCGCAGGTCGACGCGGAAGACGTAGCCGTCATAGGTACGCTGCTGGAGAATGCGCGCCACGCCCTGCGTCACCCGCACGAAGAACGGCTGCGGCTCGATGTCGGGCGCGAGCGTCGTGGCATCGGGATCGAAGAACACGATGAGGTCGATGTCGCTGGAATAGTTCAGCTCGCCCGCCCCCATCTTGCCCATCGCGAGCACGATCAGGCCGCAGCCCTCTTCCGGAGCTTCGGGATTGGGCGGCAGGATCTTTCCACGTGCGGCTTCCTGCCGCAGCTGGTACTGGAGCGCCGCCTGCACCGAGGATACCGCGACATCGGTCAGCGCCGCCGTCACCCGCATCACCGGCCAGACGCCGCCGATATCGCACAGCGCAGTGAGAAGCGCCGCTTCGGCCTTCATCCTGCGAAGCAGCCGCATCACCTCGGCTTCGTCGGTCGCCGCGAGGACCGCGTCCCTCGCCTCCGCGATGAGCGCGGCCAGATGCGCGTCCGGATCGCATTCGAGCAGCCGGATCAGGCGCGGCGCGTCGGCGCGCACGAGATCAAACAGATAGGGCGAGAATTCGGCGATGCCGGCCAAAATATCCCGTGCGAAGGGATGGACCAGCAGGGCTTGGAGACGGGCTGATTGAACCGGCTCAAGCTCGGCCAGCCAGTTTTCAAGACGTCGTTCATCGGTTGTGGAAGCGGCAATATGGGGAGCCTCCGCGAAGCGCGCGGCCAGGCCCTCTCCATGCTTGTCCGCGTTTCCCGGCGCGGAGTGGTTCATGCCACCTTCTGTGGCACATCCTGCATTGGCGGAGCAACCCTGTCGCCGGCACGCGCCGGGAGCACCAGCGTGGCGACGAGGCCGGGCTGGGCATCACCCAGCCGCAATTCTCCGCCATGCAATGTCGCAACTGCGGCGGCAAGGCTGAGACCGAGGCCGGAGCCCGGCAGCGTGCGGCTGGCTTCAAGCCGCACGAATCGCTCGACGACATGCTTGCGGTCGGCTTCGGGGATACCAGGGCCGTGATCGGTGACGCTGAGCAGCACCTGGTCGCCCTCGCGCTTCGCCTCGATGATGATCTGCCTGGAGTCCATGCTAACCACGGTTCCGCCGGTCTGCGCGACCGGCTGGCCGTACTTGATCGCATTCTCGACCAGGTTGGCAAGCGCCTGGCTGATCAATTCGCGGTTGGCGTGAACCGGCGTCGGCTCGGCCTTGACCTTCAAGGTCATGCCGTCGTCCTCGGCCAGCGGCTCGTAGAGCTCGTGAATGCCGCCCGCGACTTCGGCGGCGTCGAAATCATCCATGTTGCCGCGCGCCTGGCCGGACTCGGCGCGCGCGATCATCAACAGCGCATTGAAGGTGCGGATCAGGCCGTCGGATTCCTCGATGGTCCGCTCCAGCGCCGCTCGGTAATCGGTCTCGCTGCCCGATTTCGCCAGCGCCTCCTCGGCGCGGTTGCGCAGACGCGTCAGTGGCGTCTTGAGGTCGTGGGCGATGTTGTCGGAGACTTCCTTCAGCCCCGCCATCAGCGCCTCGATCCGCTCCAGCATCGCATTGAGGTTTTCCGCAAGACGATCGAGTTCGTCGCCGCTGCGCCCCACCGGCAGGCGCCCGCTGAGATCGCCGGTCATGATGCGCTGCGCGGTGCCGGTCATCGCATCGATGCGCGTGAGCACGCGGCGCGCGACGAAGATGCCGCCGCCGAGGCCCAGCACGACCACGATCAGGATCGACCATTGCGCGGCCTTGGCGACGATGCCGAACAGGCGCCGCCGCTCGTCGAGGTCGCGGCCGATCAGGAGGCGGAAACCGTTTTCGAGCTCGGTGACGCGCACCAGCGCGCGATGGTCGCGCTCGTCGGCGTCCTCGATCCGCTTGTAGGCCGTCTCCGACCAGCCGCGCGTCGCCATTACGCCCGGCGCCAGCGAGCCGACATTGCCGGCGATCGCCTGCCCGGTCGGCGTGGTCACGAGATAGAGGTTGGCGCCCGGCCGCAGCGCCCGGTACTCGATCGCGAGCACGAGGCCGCGCAGGCCGCGACGGCCGTAGATCTCGTTGATCTCCGAGGTCTCGGCATTGACCGTCTGCGTGATTTCCTCGGTGATCAGCCGCCGCGTATTCCAGGCGAAATAGCCGAGCAGCGAGGCCGCGAAAATCGCAAACAGGAACAGGTAGACCAGCGTCAGCCGGAATGCCGTGGTGCGGACGAGTTTACCGAATGCCGTCACGGATCCGGTACCTAAAAGCTGCCACTGCGTCGATTGTCATGCCTTACCGTCCTTTTGACAATTATCATTTAATTTCAATAAGATAACTGTCACAAATTATCGTCAACTCACATCGACGATCGTCCGACGTCAGCTCACCTCGGTAAAATAGCGGTAAGCATCTGGCTTACACACTTCCAAATGATCCGTGCCGGTCGTACATATTTGGTTGTTTCTGCCGAAGTGTCCGTGACAGCAACTGGTAAGTGGGGAGCCTAAAGTGAAGCTGAACTCGACCCAAGTTAAATCCCTGAAAGACGGCGTTCACGCTGACGGCGGCGGTCTCTATCTGGTGGTTCGCCCCACCGGCCGCATGTGGCAGTTCCGTTTCACGGCGCCCGATGGCAAGCGCGCCGCCATGGAGTTCGCGAGGGTCGGCGACAAGGAGGGCGAGCTGAGCCTGACCGAAGCCCGTGATCAGGCCCGCGCCTACCGGCTGGCCCTGAAGAAGGACGGCATCGACCCCCGCCATAAGAAGCAGCTCGCCTTGAACGGTGACAAGACCTTCAAGGAGTTCGCCGAGGAGCAGTATCCGGACTGGTGCAAGGGCCTGTCGAGCGAAGAGGAGAAGCAGTKGGCGCGATCGATCGCCGACGTGCCGAGCCTGCACAAGCGCAAGCTGCACGAGATCACCACCGACCACGTGCTCGCCGCCCTCAAGCCGATCTGGAGCGAAAAGCCGGTCACCGCGATGCGGACGCGCCAGCGCATCGAACGGCTGCTCGACGCCGCCAAGGCGCTGAAGCTGCGGGTCGGCGAGAACCCCGCGATGTGGCGCGGCAATCTGAAGTACCTGCTGCCGAGCCCGCGCAAGTTGAACCGACAGAAGAGCAAGGGCGGTCACGCCGCGATCCCCTATGGCAAGACGCCGGCCCTGATGGTCGAGCTTCGCTATGATGCCGGCGTCGTCGCCCGCTGCGTCGAGGTCGGCATCCTGACCGCAACGCGCAGTCAGGAAATCCGACTGATGGAGTGGAGCGAGATCGACTTCGACAAGCGCACATGGCTGATCCCGGCCGAGAAGATGAAGATCAAGGGCGAGGTCAAGCCGAAGCCGCATCTAGTGCCCCTCTCCGATCAGGCGATCGAGATCATCCGCTCGATGCCGCGCGTCGGCAAATATGTGTTCCCCTCCGATCATGCCGACGTTCACCAGCCGTTCCGACCGAACGCGCTGGTCGGCGCCATCACGCGCGCCGGCTTCCGTGCCACCATGCACGGCAATCGCACCAGCTTCCGCAACTGGGGCGGCGAGAGCGTCGAGCACAACTTCCGTCGTGAAGTGCTGGAGCATTGCCTGTCGCATAGGCTCGGTGATGAAGCCGAGCTGTCGTACTGGACCGGCGACATGGTCCAGCGGCGCCGCGTCGTGTTGCAGGCATGGGCCGACTTTGTGAAGCCGAAGCGAAGCAAGGAAAGCGGCAAGCGCGGTCAACTGACATTGGTCGCCTGATCGCCGGACGTATCCACCAATTTGTCGTTTGCGTCCCGGCCCGTCGCCAGCGACCAAAAGCAACACCGCTCGGCTCGGTAATCTGTAGGTGGCGACTTCGCCAGTTTGAATATCTTCTGTCCGTCAGCATGCACCGTGATTTCCTGTTGCCCGCATACGAGACCCTTACGCCGAAGGTTCGCCAACGCACGCTTGGTGGCGGTGTGCTGGGCGTCGTTGCACCATCGATTGCCATCTTGGTCTCGCTCGACCTGATAGACTTCACAGGCGACGGTGAAGGTCGTCGGCCTTTCGCCGGCAGCCTCATAGCTTTTAATGACGCGCAGACATTCGCGCTGTATCCGACCAAGACCTCTAGACACCTGATGCTCCCGCCGTAAGCGTTGCTCAACCGGGAATTTTTCTTTGTTGAGGAACACATAAAAGCCCCGCCTAGGCGGGGCTTTTTGTGGTTCTCAAGACAATAGCTAAGCGAGCGGCATGGTATCCACCCACGCATCGAGATCAACACGCTTGATCATCTTGCGAGTGCCGTTCTCGCGCCCTTTAAGAGCCTTCGACTTGAGCGCCGCACGGATCGTGGTGACACCGATACCCGTGAGGTCGCTTGCCTCGTCCGGCGACAACAAAATCCGCTCAGCCAACGGCACATTCCCCTTGAACTTATGCATCCCTCTATTTCCCTGTGAAGACGACGCCACCTGTCGGCGTCCAGTGATAGCTACAGCAGCAAGATGAGTTTTGGACAAGGCGCGTTGGTACGTAACTCTGAAAAGGCGGTTCAAAACCTGAGACGACGATCGATGCCGGTGACCATTTTGGTCACTTCGTCCAATTTGGACACTTCGACGGCCTGCACCACTCAATTCGGTTCCGCAGATGCAGACGCGCAATCACGAGCGGCAACGGCTTCATGCGCACCGGGAGAAACATCAACACCCCGGAAAAACACCGTCCCAAGCGATAGCCTGAGCGCGCGCGCGACCGGCCCCCGCTCCCCATATAGGGGAGCCGCGCCAATTGCGTGGCCCTCCCAAAGCATTCCACAATCAGTATAGCCGGAAGCTACTTCCGAATGGGAAGCAGCTCGGCCTCACGCATAAAGACATTCATGAAGCTCGCGCCATCCGCGACGCCGAACTCGCCGAGCCCGGCATCTCACTTGTCGGCCCAGTCGTCGTTCAAACACAGCTCGACGCGCAGCTCGCGTGCGATGGCGTCGGCGCTGTCGCGCATCGCGATCTCGACCATCCGAAGTTGGTCGCGATCGGCGCCGCGTAGCGCCTCAGCGCCGAGTTGCCGAACGAGATCGGCGAGGGAGGGATGGTCGGTGGTGATCTGTATCGTCATGGCATCCCTCCCGGGTTCGCCGTCCGATCGACGATCGAGGATCGAGGACGACGCAGCCGACGTGACAGATGACACGCTTGACCAGTGTTTTCCTATTATCTCTATAACTCTCACTTTCCTCTCTCTCTTCCCTTCTATTTCTATTACTTAGCTTTAATAAAAATAACTGGTCACTACTGTCATAGATGGTGGAATTACAAACGCGACCAATGACTTGCGACGGTGACAGTTGCTATGACAGGTCTCGATCGGCAGCGCCCAAACTGGTCACTGGTCACGCCGAATTCGTGACCAGTTTGGCCGGCGTGACCAGTTGCATGACACTTGCCCGCGAGCTGTCATGACGCTCGAAGCCTTTGCGCATGGCGACGATGCTGTCCTTCACGTCCCAGCTCGCCGGGATGAAGCCGTTGACCTCACGCGCGGGGTCCGTGGCCGTGAGCGCCTTTACCTCGAACGACCGGCCCTCGTGACCATTACGATGATAACGAAGCCCGGCCGTGTTCAGCTTCATCCCGCAATAGTAGCGCCCGGCATTGTCGCGCAACTCTTTGCGGTCGATCGCGATGCGCCTGTCGCCCATCGCCTGCAACGCCTTGTTGATCGCCTCGTTAGACGGCAGGCGCCGGTTCTCTCCCTTCAGCTCCGACCACCACACCGTATGCGCCAGACAAAAATCGACGATCTTCAGCCGAGCATTGGGGTCGAACTCGACACACTCGCTCAAGAAGCCCGCTACGAGGTTGCTGTCCTCATGGATGGCCTTGGCCGTTGCGGCGATGCTCTCGGTGGTGGCGATCGAACCCCGCTCCAGTGCGCGCTTAAGGCCGGCAATCGCCCAGTTCAAGACGCCGGGTAATTCCGTCGCGACGATGAACTCGCCGGGCTTGGCGAAGCCGCGCCGGATCGCTTCGGCAGCGGCGCCGATCGGCTTGCTCTCCGAGAATGCGCGCGTGACCTCGATCACCATCATGCGCGAGACGATCGCCTTCGTCGCTTCCTTAAACTGCGGCTGGAAGTTCGTCGCCCAAAAGACCGGCGCCCGGATCGGCTGCGTCAACATCGGACCATTCTTGATGTTGATCAGGATCGGCTCGCCCGTGATGATCGACTTCACGATCGACGACAAGTGCCACTGACCGCTAAACGCTTCGTGCAGAACCCACGGCGCCCGGCGCACAAACGGCATCGTGCCATGGTTGCCTTCTAACGACCCGATCGACGTGGCGATCGGGTTGCCGCCGAACAGGCCGGTCACGACATCAAGGGCACCGGACTTGGCCCGGTTCTCGATGCCCCAGAACACGCACGCCTTCGAGAGCGCGCGCGGCTTCTTGTCGATCAGCGCGGCGCCCATCAACTCCTGAACAATACCGATTAGAGCACGCTGTTCGTCTGGCTCCTTGTCGCCGAACATGTCGGCGATCATGATCTCCCACCACGTACACTTCTCGGCCGGGTCGTAGTCGATGTCGATGCGCCAAGAGCAGAAGTGCTCAGGCTTCGCCGGCTCTAGCTCGCCGGTGCGCGGATCGACGAGGCCCGAGCGCGTCGGGATTTTGCCATGCTGGTCCCATGGGATTTCCGTCTCGCGCCACAGCTTAGGACGGTGTTCGATCCAGCGGGTGGCTTCGTAACGCAGCTTGTTGTTCACCGTGAAGCCGAGATCATCACCGGCAGCCTGGACGCGAACTTCGAGCCAGTCCGTAGACGTGCGCAATTCCCAGACGCCTTTTCTGTAGAGCCACAGTCCATCGCGTGTACTGATCAACTGCTCGCCATCGTGCGCCATCTTGTTGAGCACAGCTTCGCCGACGACGACGTGTTGCTCGTTCTTCTTCACACGCCGATGCCGTTGCAGCAGCGCTCTTGCAGTCGCAAGATCGATCGGGGTAGTGTCGGTCATTCCAACATATCTCCTTTTGATCTGCCTCCGGTTCACCAGACCGGGGCAGATTTTTTTCGTTTCACCGGACGACACGTGGTGAGCACCACACGCGATCAGACGCGCTCGGATGACACCTCGTAACGTATTGATTTATTTATCTTTTCTTCTTGTCGCTCGTTCTATGACGGCTTATGGCTGGAGGTCAACAGCATCGTCACGGGAGACCTCAAACATGTTCGCACTCACCCCGATCGCACCGACCCTCTTCGACAAGTTGATCGCGAAGTCCGAGCACAACCGCCGGCAGATGAAGCAGCGTGGACAGCTTCAACCGCTCATCGTCGCGACGCCAGAGCAGCGCGCGGATGGCTTGTGGCGCGAACAGATTTTGCTTGTCGCTGACGCTGTGATCATGGTGCTGATCGACATGCTGATCGAGGCTGGAGCTAAGCGCGCACAGCTCGACGACGCCGTCATGCACGCGCTGCAGCTCGAAATGATCTCGCGCTTCCACGATATTGACGAAGGTAAGTCCGTCGTTCTTGCTTTTGCTCACGACGGTCGCCGCTGGCTGATCTCCTCGGCGGCGACCGTTAACGACGTGATGCAGGCGACCGCCGAACACTTCATTGCGACCGACGAAACCCTCGCGAAGTTCGGTGTCACTGTGACGCCGCGCGTCTCCTTCTATTGCGCTCCGCTGCACGAAGCTCTGGCGACTGTTCGCACTCGTGCCGCCGAGCACGACATCCAGCTTCCGGAACGCATCTGGCCGACGCCTGACGAACTCGATGCCGGCGCCGGCTTGCTCGCGGCAGCAATTGCGCCCCGCACCAGCCCGATCATCGAGAAGTGGCAGGCGTCGCGTCAGAGCGAAGCTGCGGCGGATGTGCTGCAGTGAGCGCGAAGGCCCCGAACATCATCAAGCGGACCGCTCGCGCTTTCCGCGCGTTCGCGCGTTCGTTCAGCGGATACGACATTACTGGCGGCTCTGGCCGCTGGCCTCAAAACTATATGCTCAACAGCCCGGTCACGCAGTCGCTCGCGGCTGCCCGACTGGCATCGCGCAAAATTGCACACCAAGCCGAGAACAACGCGCTCATCTCGTCGATCGTCACGAACACTGCCACGGCGATCGTCGGCGACGGTCCCACCGTCCGCTCGGCTCATCCTGACGCCGAGGTCAACGCCCACCTGCAGCGCGTCTGGAATGCGTTCTTCGCACGCTGCGACATCGAGGGCACCATGGGGCTCGGCGGCTATCTCTGCCGAGTGGGGCGCGGCTTCGTGATCGACGGGGAGAGTTTTACGAAATTCGTGGTCGATCCCGACGCCATGACGCTGAGCTTGCAGCTTCTCAGCGCCGATCAGGTTGACAGCGCCCGGACTGTGCCCTCGCTCGGAATGACCGGCGATGCGCCGAACATCGTTGCCGGCGTCGAGTTCGACGCGATTGGTCGTCGTGTTGCCTATTGGGTTCTCCCGACGCAGCCAGATGCGCCATGGGCATCGGTCCTGCCTCCGGTGCGCGTGGCGGCGCTCGATGTCTGTCACGTCTATGAACCTCGCTTTCCCGGCATGCCGCGCGGCATCAGCCCGTTGACGGCAGTTGCGCCGCTGGCGATGCAGCTCGACGAAGCTGTCGATGCGTCGATCGTGAAGCTGAAGACGACGGCGCTGCTCTCGATGCTCATTCGCGACCCAGAGGGCGAACTGAGCTACGACTTCGACAGCACCAACAATCCGCAAGCCTTGCATCTCGAACCGGGCGCGACCTTGCGTCTGCCGCCCGGCGCCGATGTGTCGTTCCCGCCTGTCAGCGAGATGAACACGCTCGGCGAAGTCCTCGCGCATATCGAACGCCTCATCTGTGCCGGCTCCGGCACGGGCGTGCCGTTCTTCATCGCGACGGGCGATCTTGGCAGCGTAAACTTCAGCGCCGGAAAGCTCGGCATGGCGGCGTTTCAGCGCCGCGTTAAGGCGCTGCAGGCGAACCACTTCGTCGCGCAGCTCTTGACGCCTATCTGGGACCGTATCGTCTTGCTCGAAGTCCTCAGCGGCCGACTACGGGCACCCGACTTCGAGAGCAACCCCGAACGCTACACCGCCCAGTTCTTGTTCACCGGCTGGCCACCGATCGACGAGCTGAAGGCCGCGAAGGCCGCCACGTTGAACATCGCGGCAAAGGTTAAGTCGCGCGCTGAAGTGATCTCGGAAGGCGGGCGCGATCCCGCCGATGTCGATGCCGAGATCGAAGCCGATCCATTCGCCGCCGACGATCTGTCGGCCAGCGCAACCACCATCAACGGTCAACCCGACACGGAGAACGCCTAACCATGCGTCATATTCTTCTGCGCGAGAGCGCACTTCCCCTCGAACGTCGCCATGCCGTGCCGCGCCCGCGTTCGTTTGACCCCGAGGCGCTGACCATCGAAGCGGTCATCGCGTCCAACACGCCTGTGCGTCGCCGTAATGCGCAGGGCGAGTTCTTGGAAATCCTCGACCCGGCTGGCCTCGACATCGCGACCACGCGAGGCGCTTCCGTGTTGAGCAACCACAACAGCGGCAGCCTGGACGCCGTCCTTGGTTCGCTCGACGACGTGCGCGTTGAAGGCGATCAGGTCATCGGTCGTGTCCGCTTTTCGTCCCGTCCGGAGATCGCTGCGGTCGTTCAGGATGTCCGCGACGGCATTCTGCGCAGCCTGTCTGTCGGCTACGCGGTGGATGAATGGAAGCCCGGCAAGGACGCCAACGGCCAGCGCACGATGACCGCTGTGAAATGGTCGATCCGCGAAGCCTCGTTCGTCGCGGTCCCGGCCGATCCAACCGCGCGCACGCGGGCAACTGACCCAAATGGGTCAGTTGTCCCAGATGGGACAACTGACACCCGCGCCATCCGCTCGCTCGGCCTGCGCGCTGGCGCCTCTCAGCAGCGCATCGACGCTCTTATCGAACTCGGTGCCACCGTCGAACAGGCGCGCGCTGCCTTCCTCAACGACATGATCGACCGCAACGTGACGGTTCGCAGCAATGGAAACTCTATGCCTCACAACCGTGAAACTCTCGACAATCCCGAAGTGTTCCAGCGCGCCGTCGCTGAAGCGCTCTACACTCGCATGAACTCGACGTTCACTCCGATGCCGCAATCCCGCGAGTTCATTGGCATGACCTGCGCCGACGTTGCGCGGGCGTGTCTGTATCGCGCGGGCGTGTCGGTCATGGGCATGGCCGGACCGACCGTGATCACGCGCGCGTTGCAGACGACCAGCGACTATCCGCTGTTGCTGGCGAACGTCATGAGCAAGAGCCTGCGCGATGCCTATCAGGCGGCGCCGGGCGGCATCCGCCGCATCGCTAAGGAAACGCAGGCCAACGACTTCCGCGCCAAGTCGCGCATCGTGATCGACCATTCCGGCTTCGTGCTGGAGCAGGTCAGCGAGAGCGCCGAGTATCCCTTCGGCAGCTTCATCGATAGCGCCGAGACCTACGCCATCGCGACCTACGGCAAGATTTTCTCGATCTCGCGCAAGGCGCTGGTCAATGACGACCTTGGAGGTCTCGGCGATGTCTCGCGCAACCTCGGCCTTGCGGCTGCCGAGTTCGAACGTC
This sequence comes from Bradyrhizobium sp. P3_C3, assembly GCF_056402655.1. Lineage (NCBI taxonomy): Bacteria > Pseudomonadati > Pseudomonadota > Alphaproteobacteria > Hyphomicrobiales > Nitrobacteraceae > Bradyrhizobium > Bradyrhizobium sp. P3_C3. The sequence continues at coordinate 72,889 of NZ_JBFUGY010000005.1, forward strand.
AGGCTCTCGTCAATCTATTGGTTGGCGCCGCCGGCCTTGGCCCGACGATGTCGGATAACGTGACGCTATTCCATGCGACCCATGGCAACGTTGGCACGGCCGGAGTGCCGAGCGAAACCACGCTTTCCGAAGCGCGCCTCTTGATGCGCAATCAGACCGGCCCGGGCGGCGGCTTGATCTCCGTCGTGCCGCGCTACCTAATCGTACCGAGCGAGCTGGAGACGGCCGGCGAGAAGTTGATCACCTCGGTGCAAGCGACCCAGACCGCTAACGTCAACCCGTTCGCATTCCTCGACCTGATTGTCGAACCGCGCCTGACCAGCGCGACGCGCTGGTACATCGCCTGCGATCCCGCACTGCTGCCGTGCGTCGAGTATGCGTATCTTGCCGGCGCCCCGGGACCGCAGACCGAGAGCCGCTCCGGCTTCGAGGTCGATGGCGTCCAGACCAAGGTTCGTCTCGACTATGGCTGCGGCGCCGTCGAGTTTCGCGGCCTCGTCACGAACGCTGGCCAGTAACATGGCCGACATTGTCGATTTGCAATCGCAGCTCGATGAACTGAAGCGCGCCTATCGTTCCGGCGCGCGGACCGTTTCATACGATGGCAAGAGCGTCACTTATGCTGACGGCGCCGAGTTGCGCGCCGCCATCGCTTCTCTTGAAAGCGAGATCGCGCGCGCCACTGGGACGCCGGCGTCGGCGATCGGCGTGGTGCGGTCGAGCAAGGGTTACTAGGAGATCGGCGCAGCACTCCTTTGCGGGCGACGCGGCCCGTCCAATAACGGAAAGCAAACCTCCCCGCTGTCGTCGTTGCACGCTTCTGTTTCGTGAGGGGTCAAGGTCGCAAGGCCGCACACAATGTCCTTGGCTCGGCGAAGGACGATCATCGACCTTCCTCAGAATGGACTGATTTGTTTGAGGGTGACGATAAGAGCGCTGGAGATCGCCTCATGCGAGCCGGGAGAAGTAGCGCCGCTCGTACTCGGAAAGTACATGGGATGGATCAAGTTTTCGGCTTTCATTTTCTCTTGCTGGCCGACGCCTTTCTGGTAGCGTCAATTACGACGATTTCGGAAGCGCGCTCGCCCTTTTTGAGGCGCTCTTCTCGAATACGCCTGATCTCATTCAGCTTGTTGCCCAGATCGCCGTAGTCGATGACGACAAACAGGCCAAATTCGGTTTGCGCGGCGGTCTTGTAGAATTCCAATTGCTTCTCATAGCCGTGAACGACCGTGCCGCCTGATCGTTTCATCTCGACCAACACGCGGGCCTCATACCCACTTGAGAATTTGAAATCGATCGGTCCGCCGCCCATGTTGGCCTCTGGCGAGATATCGAGATCGTTTGCTTTGCAGAATGCATCTGCGATCGCATAGTAGATCAGCTGTGAAGCGCGTTCTTTCTTCGGTTTGGCGCCAACCCAAAGCTCTTCCCACAAATTGCCCGCTTCCACGTGCCGCTTGAATTGATCAATTGTGTCTTTAACGACGCGAACTATCTCGTTAGCGCCGAGCTTTAGATCATAGGGAGTTGGCTGTTTGAGACCCGGAAATCCATGCGCGACGATCTCCTTGAGCCGATAGTAGCCGAGCGCATCTAGGTTTGGATCGTAGTTGCCGACATTTGCCTTCACAGCCGCCAAGAAGAAGTCAAAGTCTGCCGACGATCCTAGGGCGGCGTTACGAAGGGCATTTTTCCGCTCGATTACGGTGGGTCTGATAATGCCGCCAAGAAACTTGTTTACGCGATCCCGTATGCGCGCGTTTTCCATCGCTGCGCGCTCAATATCCGACCAGTCGTTGGCAATAGGCAGGTCGCGTACAATGTCCCTTGGAACGAGAATGATTGGTGTCAAGCGACCTTTCGCGTCAACGAATTTCGGCAGCATATGGCCTGCCCCGAAATCGAACGAAAAGAGCGGCACCCCGTTCGTCTTGCAGAAGCCCTCTGTGATCGCCGCCAAGTCCTCAATTATGACCGTCGTTGTCATGTCGCTGATGGTGTCGGGGCCTACGTCTTCTTCGAAAAATCCCATCAGCGAGATCATTTCCGGATCGCTTGCGCCTAGAGTGACGATCTCCTTGCCCGTCCGGAGGATCGCTTCGCGAATATCTTCAGGTCGTGAACTACCAGATCGGCTACTTCCGCCATAGCCCAACCCATTCTCGGGCGGCTCACTCAGGTCGAGTTGGCGCCGCGCCGCCTTCCAAGGTGCGTCATTCTCCGCCTTCGAGATGTTGAGCATGCGAACCAATATCTCGAAGTGCCTGCGAAATCGGGCAATGGCCGTCGTATTGATCGTGTTGTTGCTAGACTTCTCCAGCAGAGCTGGGTCTATGAACAGCGGCATGTCAACGTCTAGAAAAGGATCAATCAGCCCAGCAGCAGCCAAGGCTTGGGTCGATACTCCGAAATGGGCTGAAAATAGGATTGGATTTTGGATGCGAGCCATGTGGCTGAATGTAACTCGCGTTCAGATTGAGCGCTAAGGTGGATGCAAGAATGGGTGTGGATAAAGGCGAGGTTGGTAGTCGCGCGAGAGGCCGCTTTTAGTCATCAGCCTCGGGGAGCTGAGGAGCGATCTCAACCCGCAAGCCGGCGTCGCCGATTGCGCTGATCAGTTCGCCTTGAAGCGCGAGCTGCGATCTGACCATCTCGCTTGAGACCGGGAAGCTCGATATCTCCATCTTCAACGGCTGGCTACCTGAAAGCACGGCAGCGGCATTCCTCCGAATGCGACGACGATCGGCTTCTATCTCAGCATGGCCGGTCGGGTAGTAGATGCCTCGCTGCAAGTGCTCCTTGGTGAAGTCGAACCCTACCGCCTTAGAAATCACGAACAGCAGCTCGATGAAAGTCGATACACCTCACCATTCCACGCGAGTGGGCCTTGGCGGCGCAAATTCAGGAAGTCTGGCGCGCCCGAAGCTCCTCTTCGTATTTCAGCTTATCCAGCAGCATGTCGGTCACAAGACGTCGTAATTGCGCGTTCTCTAGCTCTAATCGCTTGATTGTCTCCATGGCGCTGGTCTCATTGAGACCGGATGGCCGGCCTTCGGCCTCCCCGCGCCGGCCATCAACCGGCACCGACGAACCCGGTGTCTTCTTCCAGCGATGGTAGGTCATGATGCTGACACCAAGCGCCTTCGATATCTCGCGCTGGGTCTTTCCCTTGGCTACAAGTTCTTTGGCTTGCGCCAGCTTGGCCGAAATCTCTCCCGAGGCATGCCTCTTGCCGCCCATGATGGTCCTCTTCGGCAGAATGTCGCCAGTCCGAAGTAAGCGCTAGTCGTGAATGTTTGATATCAGGCGCACCCGTGCGGGCCGGTAAGAAAACGGTAATCCGCTAGCGGGCTTGGAAGCTAATGAATTGATATTACGTCGCTTTATCTCATACCGTCACGGATCATGTACCCGGCGCCGCGGATCGTGTGCAGTAGCGGCCGCTCAAAACCCTTGTCGATCTTGGAGCGCAGCCGCGAAATGTGCACGTCGATCACGTTGGTCTGCGGATCGAAATGGTAGTCCCAGACGTTCTCCAGCAGCATGGTGCGCGTCACCACCTGGCCGGCATGCTTCATGAGGTATTCGAGCAGGCGAAATTCGCGCGGCTGGAGCGTCAGCTCGTCCTTGCCGCGGGCGACGCGATGGGACAGCCGGTCGAGCTCGAGAYCGCCGACGCGGTAGAGCGTATCCTCGGCCGGACCGCCGCGGCGTCGCGACAGCACCTCGACCCGGGCCAGCAGCTCGGCAAAGGAATAAGGCTTCGGCAGATAGTCGTCGCCGCCGGCGCGCAGACCCTTGATGCGATCGTCGACCTGCCCGAGCGCGGAGAGAATCAGCACCGGCGACGAGTCGCCCTTGTCGCGCAACGCGCCGATCAGGGACAGGCCGTCACGCTTGGGCAGCATGCGGTCGACCACCAGCACGTCGTAATCGCCGCTCTCGGCCATGGCGAGGCCTTCCTCGCCGTCGGCGGCGTGGTCGGCAATGTGTCCGACTTCACGAAACGCCTTCACGAGATAGTCGGCGGATTCGCGGTCGTCTTCGATGATGAGGAGGCGCATCGTGCGTTCGGCGGCGGTCAAGGGGGTCAACCTTCTCTGAACATGGCGCGAGCGGCAATCGCATGCAAGCCAAGCAAACGGGACTTGGGTAGGCAAAAAGGCGGGCGGTGAAGCTGGGGGGACCTCACCGCCCTAGGCCTTCCGACGGAGGGGGGCGTAATTCCACCGGAAGGTAGGCTGGGGGAGCGGGCCTTACGCTGCTCCCCCGAAGGGCGTCGGCGGCGGGGGCGACTGATGCCGGCGACACCCCTCATCTCGTAGACCTCCTGAAGGCTTAGCCCTTGGCGATGGGCACGGCGACGAAGCGCGACTGGCCGCCGCTCTTCACGCGCATCAGGACGCTGTTCTTGTTGTCGGTCCGCGCCGTGTTGATGGCGTCGCGGACTTCGCCGGCGGTGCTCACGCTCTTGCCGCCGACTTCGAGAATGACGTCGCCTTCCTTGAAGCCGCGTTCGGCCGCGGCGCTCTTCGGATCGACTTCGGTGACCACGACACCTTCCTTGCCGGCGCCGGCGACGGAGTCGGCGGGCGCGACGGTCATGCCGAGCTTGGGCACGTCGGTGCCACGGCTCGCACCCTTGCCGCTATCCTTGTCGGTGTCGGCCTTGGCCTCGATCGTGTTCGGCAGCTGGCCGAGGGTGAGGTTCACGACCTTGTCCTGGCCCTTGTGCAACACGTTGAGCTTCACGGTCGCGCCGGGCGCCATGCCGCCGATGGTACGGGCAAGCTCGCGGGCGTCCTTGACGGATTCGCCGTTGACCGAGGTGATCACGTCGCCGGACTCGATGCCGGCCTTCGCCGCCGGACCGTTCGCCTGCGGCTCCGCCACCAGCGCACCTTCAGCCTTCTTCATGCCGAGGCTGTCGGCGATATCGGACGTCACCGGCTGGATCTGGACGCCAATCCAGCCGCGGCTGACCGAGCCCTTGTCCTTGAGCTGGGCCACCACGCTCTTCACGGTGCTCGCGGGAATCGAGAACGCGATGCCGACGCTGCCGCCGGAGGGCGAGTAGATCGCGGTATTGACGCCCATCACCTCGCCGTTGGTGTCGAAAGCGGGACCACCGGAATTGCCCTTGTTCACGGGCGCATCGATCTGGATGAAGTCGTCATAGGGACCGTTGCCGATGTCGCGGCCGCTGGCCGAGACGATGCCCGCAGTGACGGTGCCGCCGAGGCCGAAGGGATTGCCAACCGCGAGCACCCAGTCGCCGATCCGCGGCTTGCTGTCGGCGAGCTTGGCGAACGGGAAGTTCGAGCTGCCCTCGACCTTGATGAGGGCGAGGTCAGTGCGCTGGTCGGTGCCGATCACCTTGGCGGTATAGGTCTTGCCGTCGTCGGTCGTGACTTCGACCTTGTCGGCGCCGTCGACCACGTGGTTGTTGGTCACGGCAAAACCGTCGGCGGAGATGAAGAAGCCGGAGCCCTGGCCCTGCACGACGCGGCCGCGGCCACCCTTCTGGCCCGGGAAACCATCCGGACCGCCGAAGCGGCGGAAGAAGCGCTCCATCGGCGAGCCCGGCTGGAACGGCGAGGAGGAATCATCGCCATCGTCGTTGCTTGCAGTCTTCTCCTTGATGTTGACCTTCACCGAGATCACCGACGGTTTCACGCGCTCGACGATGTCGGCGAACCCGACCGGACGCTCAACCTTCCGGACCTCGTTGTTGACCTGCGCATGCGCCGGGCTGGAGAACAGCTCGCTCGGCGAGGTCGACGGGCTGAAGCCGTGGACGGCAATCCCGAGGCCAGCGACGACCGAAGCCATCAGCGCGATCCTGCGCGCGGAGAAAACCGACCGGCGGGGCGGCCGGTAGGACGGAAGGTTCGTGAGGTCGGGACGGTCGGTCATGCAGGAATCTCCAAGGCCTTGAATTCTTTCGGTGCCGGATGGCAGCACGTTACGGACATGAAGATGGGGGCTCCCGCCTTACCGTGCGCTGGCGGCGGGGTTAAACTTTTGTAATGAAGGGTCGCGCCGTTGCGGCAGTTTATCGCACGCCGAAAGTCGTGGCCTTACAGGAACTTAATCGAGTTCCCCTGACGAGCGTCGAACACGCCTTTAGCGAGATCAGCTCGCCCTCACACTGACGATGAATTCGTCGACTTCACGCTTCAGGGTTTCGGCCTGCTGCGACAGATCGACGGCGGAATCGCGCGCTTCGGCCGCCATGCGGCCGGTCTCCGCCGACGCCGAGGTGATCTGGACGATGTGGTTGGAGACGTCCAGCGTTCCATGCGCGGCATCCTGCGCGCTGCGGGTGATGTCCTGCGTGGCGTTGCGCTGCTGGGCGGTGTCGACCTCGATGCCCGACATGATCGACGAGATCTCCGACAGCGTCTTCGAGATGCCGTCGATCGCGCCGCGCGTCTCCGCGGTGATGCCCTGGATGCTGGCGACGTGCGAGGTGATCTCCTCCGTCGCCTTGCTGGTCTGGTGCGCGAGGCTCTTCACTTCGGAGGCAACCACGGCAAAACCCTTGCCGGCGTCCCCTGCCCGCGCCGCCTCGATGGTGGCGTTGAGCGCCAGCAGGTTGGTCTGCGAGGCGATCGCCTGCACGAGCTGCACGACCTCGCCGATCTTGTCGGCGGCATCCGACAGGGTGTGGATGGTGTCGCGGCTCTTCTCGGCCTGCGTCGCCGCGCCTTCGGCACGCTGCGTCGCGTCGGTGACGCGGCGGCTGATCGTGCCGATCGAGTTCGTCATCTCCTCGGCCGAGCCCGCGACGATCTGCACGCTGGCGCTGGCCTGGTTCGCCGCGCTCGCGACCGCATTGGCCTTGGAGCTCGTGTCGTTGGCCGTCCGTGACAGCGTTTCGGCATTGCTCTTCAGGTGCGCGGCCGAGGACGCCACGCTGTCGACCACGCTGGCAACGAGATCGTTGAAGCGCTTGATCCGGGCGTCCAGGAATTTCGACCGCTCGGCCTGATGCTGCGCTTCGTGTAATTGCTGCTCGGTGAGGCGCCGCCGCTCCAAGCCGTTTGTCTTGAACACTTCCAGTGCGCCGGCGAGCAGGCCGATCTCGTTGGTACCGCCGAGGCCCGGAACAGGCGTCTCGAATTTCTGATCGGCGACCTCACGCATGGCGTGCACAATCGCCGCCAGCGGATTGAGGATGCCGTTGCGCACAGCGAACCAGGTAGTGAGGCAGATCGCGACAGCGACCACCGCGATCACGCCGCAGGCGATCAGAAAATAGGAGAATGCCGCCTGCGCCTGCTGGTAGATCAGCATTGCATGCTCGCGCGCGGGGCCGCTCAGCGCGGCGAAATCCGACGACAGGCTGGTGATCTCGTTGTTGAGGTAGAGCACCGCGACGAAGCCGGTGCCGCCGCCGATGCCCAGCAGGAACAATAATGCAGCGACGACGGCGCCGACCAGGAAGCGGATCGTCAGATTGCTGTTCGTGAACATCGGCTGAGGACTCAAAAATCTGGAATCGAATTTCGCGACAAGCTTCCAGACAAAGGTCAACAGAGCATGAAACACGCGGCCGCAGACGGCCTACGTATCATTACGTAGGCCGGGACGACTTGAAGTCGCTAGGACGACTTCGTCTCGTCCGACATCAAGGCTGTGAGCCGTGCCTCTTCATCCGCAGTGAGCGGCGGAGCTGGTAGGTCTGCACCGCTTCGCGCGCGCCGGCGGATTTGCAGCCAGAGCGCCAGGCCGCCGCCGATCAGCAGCAGCGGCGCGAGCAGCCACAACAACACGGTCTGCCGCTCGAAGCGCGGCTTGAGCAGCACGAACTCGCCATAGCGCGCGACCAGGAAGTCGAGCACCTGCGAATTGCTGTCGCCGGCAGCGATCCGCTCGCGCACCAGCAGCCGCAAATCGCGCGCCAGCGGCGCGTCGGAATCGTCGATCGACTGGTTCTGGCAGACCATGCAGCGCAGCTCGCGCGATAGGTCGCGCGCGCGTGCCTCCTTCGCGGGATCCGACATGATCTCGTCGGGCTGCACGGCGTGGGCGGCGGGCAAAGCCAGCAGCATGAGCGCAACGATCGTGACCATCATCCGCCGCATCGGATCACTCCGCCGGCTGAAGGCGCTGCTTGGCCCGCGCCGGCTTCGGTGCGCCGACCCGCAGGCGCCGATCGGACAGCGACAGCATGCCGCCAAAGGCCATGAGCACCGGTCCCCACCAGATCAGCAGCACCAGCGGCTTGTGATAGATGCGCACCGCAATGGCGCCATCGGCAGTCGCGTCGCCGAGGGAAACGTAGAGCTGGCTCGCGCCGCGCGTCAGCAATGCGGCCTCGGTGGTCGAGGACCCGCGCGTCGTGAAGTTGCGCTTGGACGGCGTCATGACGCTGATCTTCTCACCGTCGCGGCTGACGTTGAACTCGGCGATCATCTCGCGGAAGTTCGGCCCCTGACGCTGGGACAGGCCGTCGAGCTTGAGATCATAGCCGGCGACGTGTGCAACGTCGTTCTGCTTCATGGTCGCGATATACTCGCTGTTCCAGGTGGTCTCGCAGACGATCCCGATCAGCGCGACGCCGAGGCCCGCATGGGCAAACACAGAACCCCAGGCCGAACGCGGCAGGCCGCGGGCCCGGTGCAGCGTCGTTGCGAACGGCAGGCGGAACAAACCGGTCCGTTCGGACAGATCGGTCACGGCACCGGCGATGACGAAGACTCCAAGCCCAATTGCCAATGGTGCCAGCGCACTGCCACCACGGGTCCAGGCCCAGACGATGGCGATCACAACGAGCGCGGCAACGCCCGCCGCAAGCAGCCGCTGGGTGACGCCGAGCAGATCGCCGCGCTTCCACGCCAGCATCGGCCCGAACGGCACCACGAGCAGCAGCAGCGCGAACAGCGGGACGAAGGTGAGATTGTAGAAGGGCGCGCCGACCGACATCTTGAAGTCGAGCGCTTCCATCGCCAGCGGATAGAGCGTGCCGAACAGCACGACCGCGCAGGCTACGCTGAGCAGCAGATTGTTCAAGACCAGCGCGCCCTCGCGCGAGATCGGCGCGAACAGGCCGCCCTGCTTCAACGAGGTCGCGCGCCCTGCGAACAGCGACAGGCTGCCACCGATGAACAGGCAGAGGATCAGCAGGATGAACACGCCGCGCGTCGGATCGGTGGCGAAAGCGTGCACGGAGGTGATGACGCCCGAACGCACCAGGAAGGTGCCGAGCAGCGACAGCGAGAAGGTCAGGATCGACAGCAGGATGGTCCAGACCTTCAGCGCGTTGCGCTTCTCCATCACCAGCGCCGAGTGCAGCAGCGCCGTGCCGGCGAGCCACGGCATCAGCGAGGCGTTCTCGACCGGATCCCAGAACCACCAGCCGCCCCAGCCGAGCTCGTAATAGGCCCAGTACGACCCCATCGCGATGCCGAGGGTCAGGAAGATCCAGGCCACCAGCGTCCACGGCCGCACCCAGCGCGCCCAGGCCGCGTCGATCCGCCCCTCCATCAGCGCCGCGATGGCGAAGGAGAACGAGATCGAGAAGCCGACATAGCCGAGATAGAGCATCGGCGGATGCACGGCGAGGCCGATGTCCTGGAGCACCGGATTGAGATCGCGTCCCTCGATCGGCGGATTGGCGATACGCAGGAACGGATTCGATGTGACCAGGATGAAGAGATAGAACGCACTGGCGATCCACGCCTGCACGGCCAGCACATGCGCGCGCAGCGACAGCGGCAGATTGTTACCGAAGGCGGCGACCATTCCGCCGAACAGCGCCAGGATCGACACCCACAGCAGCATCGAGCCTTCATGGTTCCCCCACACGCCGGTGATCTTGTAGATCAGCGGCTTCATCGAATGGGAGTTCTCGTAGACGTTGGCGACGGAGAAATCCGAGTTCACGTGCAGTATCACGAGAGCCACGAACGACGCACCGACGAACAGCAGCTGCGCCAGCGCGGCGGAGCGCGCCACGTTCATCAGCGCGGCATCGCGCAAGCGCGCACCGATCAGCGGCACGATGGACTGGATCAGCGCCAGGCCAAGGGCCAGCACCAGCGCGTAGTGTCCGGATTCCGCGATCAACGCACTGCTCCCTGCGGGTTGCCCTGCGCGGTCGTCGCCGCGGGTTTGACGCTATCAGAAGCCTTGGCGCCGTAATCGTCCTTCCAGTGCCCCTGCTTCTTCAGGGCATCGGCGACTTCCTTGGGCATGTAGGTCTCGTCGTGCTTGGCGAGCACGGTGTCGGCCTTGAACACGCCATTGGCATCGAGCGCGCCTTCGGCGACCACGCCCTGCCCTTCCCGGAACAGGTCGGGCAGGATGCCCTTGTAGGCGACCGGCAGCTTGGCGCCACCGTCGGCAACCTCGAAGGTCACGGCGAGATTATCGCCGCGCTGGAGCGAGCCGGGCTGCACCAGGCCGCCGAGACGAAACCGCTTGCCGGGCTCGACGTGCTTTTCGGCGACCATCGTCGGCGTCGAGAAGAACACGATGGAGTCGCGCAGAGCGTTGAGCACGAGCGCGGCCGCAAGCGCGAGCACCGCGAGGGAGCCGCCGATGATGGTCATACGTCGCTGCTTGCGCGTCATCGCGTATCCGTTCTCCGCTCGCCTCGTCCCGACATCGTCATCCGTCGAGCCCGAGAGTCTTGAGGCCTTCGTTGAGCTGGCGCAGCCGCGCGGCGTCGTTGGCGACCGCCTGTCGGGCGTCGGTCGAAGCGCCCATTGCCCTGTCACGATCGCCCATCACGAGATAAGCGCGCACCAGGCGCAGCCAACCCTCGACATCATCGCCGTTCTGCTTCAGCCGGGTGGCCAGGCGTTCGACCATGCCGCGCACCATCGCGTTGCGATCGCCCTCGTTCATGTCCTTGGAGGCTGCGATCGTCTCGTCAGACAGCGCCGGCATCGTAGCGCCACCGCCGCCGACCCGCGCCAGCGAGGTCTGCACCAGAGGACGCCACGGCGCATCCGCCGGCGCTTTCGCCAGCAGTGCGCGCCAGATGTTGGCGGCATCGTCCTTGCGGCCATCCTGCTCGGCGGCAAGTCCGAGGAAATAGTTCGCCTTGGGATCGTCCGCGTTCAGCCCATGCGCGCGTTCGAATTCGGTCTTGGCCTCAGCAGTCACCACGCCGCCGGCGGCAGCCGCGATCGCCTCGCCGAGATCGGCCCGGCGCTCCGAACTCTCACCATTGTAGGTGAGCGAGTTGCGATAGGCGCGCACCGCATCGTCGAAGCGGCCAAGCCGCACCAGCACCGGCGCGAGCACGTTCCAGCCGCGCCCGTCGGTCGGATTCTTTTCCAGATGCTGCTCGACCTGCACGACGAGATTCTCGAGCGCCATGCCGGACCCGGCCCCGCGCTCCCGCTGCGCCAGGGGAAAGTCCTGGAGCCTGGGCGAGCCGAGCGGCATGTAGACGCCGATCGCAATGAGCGGCAGGCCGGCAAGCGCCAGCACAGCCGCCGCGCGGCGCCATTTGAGGCTCGATGTCGGTTCCGATGCCGGCTCGCTCCCGGCCGCGGCAAGCAGCCTGCGGCTGATCTCGACACGTGCGGCCTCGGCTTCCGGTGCGGCGATCAGTCCTGCGGCGAGATCACGCTCGATCTCAGCCAGTTGGTCCTTGTAGACCGCGACCTCGCTCCCCTGATTTTGCGCGCGTCCGCTGCGGCCGAGCGGCAGAAGCACGGCGAAAATCGCCGCGACCGTCATCAGCGCGAACACGAACCATAGCGTCATCTGGCAAGCTTCCGGCGGCGCGCGAACCGCGCCCATAGGTGGCTTTACACCACGGCCGGACGATGCGGCAATTGACAATTGTCAATTCGGCGCGACCGCACACAGTCCCGAAACTGTGAAAATCCAACGGCTTAACGGATCTCGAAGTCCGCGCTTTGAGCGGCGTCCTCGCCGTGCCCGTTGAAGGCCCTCAGGAAGTATGTTCCCGGCTCGATTGCTTCAGGCAATTTGATGCGCAACGCCCCGACGGGAACGGGCGATGCAACCCTGGTGACGGTCTCAGGCAGTTGGCGACCGCTTGCCTTCTCGATCAGCACCACCTTCGCGCCAACCATCAGCCTCTGATACTTGGCGACAATGACGCGGTTTTCAATTTCGATGGAGCTGATAAGGGGTTTCATGCGCCCACAGATAGAAATTCCAAAAATTTGCACGGCGACCGTAGGGCCCGCCACCGGCACCGTCAACCACAAATTGTGATCACAAAAAAATGCGCTTGATCAGCTTGCCCGCGACGATTTGCGCTCGCCCGTGGCCGCGTTCTCCGCGGCGCGGCTCATCAGCGACGCGTAATCATCGCCGAACAGCACCTGGCAGAAGCGGATCGCGGCCTGCACCTGCTGCTGCCGATAGGTGCGGACCTTGTGATCGGCCGCTCGCAGCGACTGCACCAGCTGCTCGGTCGAGCGTTCGACATATTGCTGGAGATCGGAATAGGTGCGCAACGTCACTTCGTTGATCGCAAGCTCGCTCGCGTAGTTGCGGCAGGTCGCGACGAAATCGATCAGTGCCGCGGTTTCCTCGACCTCGGTGCTGTCGATCCGCGCCCCCGGCGGAATGTCCTTCTCGGCGCGCTGGCGCAGGATGCGGCGAACCCGGCCGGGAACGCTGTCGATCTCCGATTGCAGCGCATTGGAGATGTCGGCCCGGATCGAGGTCAGCTGCTTGCCCCAGACGGAATCGTTGCGCAGATCGAGTTCCGTGCGAAGACCGCGCACGCCGTCATGCAGCGCCTTGAGATTGTCGGCGACGTTCTCGAAATGGCCGCGCTTGATGTCCATGCGCAGGATCGCGGCAACGCAGGACAAATCATGCAAAGCGATCGTGACGGCCACGCCGTAGGGCGTCGCCGCGACGCGGATCTCGTCGTCGGACGCGGCAATCTTGATGGCGAGGCGGATGATCTGCCACGGCGCGGTCATCCGCTGCACGACCATCGACAGCGCGAAGGCCAGCATCTGCGGCGTCTGGAGCGCGGGGATGTTGAGTGTGGAAGTCACAGATGCGATCTGGGCTTCGCCGAAGGTACGCAGGAAGCGCGGCAGCTTCTCGTTCAGCGTGGCGATGGCCTCCCGGACCTGAAGCACCGCTCCGATCGAATAGAGGTCCTCGATCACGTTGGGCGGGCCGACACGGGCGAGCGCGCGCGACTTGTCGCCGCCGCCGGGACCCGTCAGCCCGAAGATGGCATCCGCGGCCACGGCCTGGAGCTTCGCGGCGAGGGCTTCGACCTGCCCTGCACTGTCTGAAGCCGACATGTGCGCCAGCGCCGCCTCGAATTCGTTGACCTTGTCGGGGGCGCCATCGCGGCCGAGCCATTGCCAGATCGGATGCAGCGAGGAGCGACAGATCTGGCCGACCCTGACAGGGGCGCCCGTCTCGACCAGGAACGGTTCCAGCACCTGGAACAACAGCCGCGACAGATCGTCCGTGCGCGGCGGCGCAGCCTCGTCGACTTCGGTCTTGCGGACGATCTTGCGCAGCTGCTCGAGCACGAGGGTCGCCACCGCCGTGTCCTGGCCGCGCTCGAGCGCGCGCTCGAACTCCCGCATCAGCAGCGCCTGCGACTGCGGCGGGAGCTGCGCGAGATATTCCCTCAGCCGCTCGATCGATGTCTGGCTCATGCGCCCGGGTGATGCACGATAAAATGGCAGACGTGGGATGCGTCCTGCGCGATCATAGATGGGGCCCACTTAAGAAGCCGTTTAGGAAGTCGCTCCGAAATAGCTCCGGTTTGGTCCGGATCGGTGCCGGACCGGTCAAATAGTCGAGCCGGAACAAAGGATTATATTCCGGGGAGGACCAGCTCCGCCCGCAGGCCACCGGTCGGGGCGCCCGCGAGCGAGAGGCTGCCGCCATAGAGCGCGGCGAGGTCGGTCACGATGGACAGGCCGAGCCCCGAGCCGGGCTTGGACTCGTCGAGCCGCTGGCCGCGCCGGGAGACCTGGGCGCGTTCGGCCTCCGACAGGCCGCGGCCATCGTCGTCGACGATGATCCGCAGGCGCGGGCCGGCGCCCGCCTGGTGCGGCGCTTCCACCAGAACCTCAATGAAGACCTGCGAGGCCGCCCATTTGCAGGCATTGTCGACGAGATTGCCGACCATCTCCTCCAGATCTTGCCGCTCGCCGCGAAATTTTGCGGACGGATCGGCCTTGGCCTCGACCACGATGTCGCGATCGCGATGGATCTTCTCCATGGTCCGCCGCAGCGCCTCGATGACGGGCGCGACCTCCGTCACGGTCGCCACCACCGAGACGCGCGCCGCGATGCGCGCGCGCTCTAGATGATGGGCGACCTGGTCGCGCATCACGTCCGCCTGCTCCATCACCTTGGCCGCGAACGGATCGGCGATGTGGGCGCCGGCCTCGTTCACGATCACCGAGAGCGGCGTCTTGATCGCATGGGCGAGGTTGCCGACATGGGTGCGCGCGCGCTCGACGATCTCGCGATTGGCATCGATCAGCGCGTTGGTCTCGCGCGCCAATGGCGCGATCTCGACCGGGAATTCACCCTCGAGCCGCTCCGCCCGCCCCGAGCGGATGTCTGCGATGGACTCGGAGATGCGCTTGAGCGGCGCAAGACCGAACCTCACCTGGAACACCGTGGTCAGCAGCAGCACGATGCCAAGCGCGGTGAAGGTGCCGCCGAGGTAGTAGTCGAAGCTCCGCGTCTCGTCGAAAATCTCGGTGTCGTCGCCGGCGACGCTGACCAGATATTTGCCGTCCGCACCGAGATCGACCGGCCGCTCCACCATGCGCAGGTTCTGTCCCTCGGGCCCGTCGACATAGGCAAGGCGAATGCCGGCAGCGGTGAGCTCGGTGCCCTGCTCCTCCAGCTTCGGCAGCTTCTTGTCCCAGAGCGAGCGCGAGGAGCGCACCTCCGGCTTTTCGGTGTCGGTCCGCGTGATCTGCCAGTACCAGCCCGACAGCGGCAGCTCGAACAGGGGCTCGCCGAGCGACTGGAATTGACGGTCCGGCGGCTCGTCGGGCGTCGCGACCTCGGCGATGAGGGTGCGCAGATAGAGATTGAGCCGGCGGTCGAAGGCGCGCTCGGTGGCGCTCTTGTAGACCGACGACAGCACCACCCCGGTGATGGCCAGGATCACCACGAGCCACGCCGTCGCCGACAGGAACAGGCGGTTGGCAAGCGAGCTAGCGGCCATCGGAAGGATCCCGGCAGGCGCAGGGGGGCGGGGCGTCGGACGTCATGACCGGACCAAGGCCCCTGTTCGGCCGGCCGTCAAGTCCTGACGCCTCAAGCGCCGGGAGCAGGCGGCGGGGTCAGGAGATAGCCGAGGCCGCGAACGGTCTGGATGATGTCGACGTCGAGCTTCTTGCGGATGCGGCCGACGAAGACCTCGATGGTGTTGGAGTCGCGGTCGAAGTCCTGGTCGTAGAGGTGTTCGACCAGCTCGGTGCGGGACACGACGCGCCCCGAATGGTGCATCAGGTAGGCCAGAAGCCGATATTCGTGCGAGGTCATCTTGACCGGATTGCCGGAGACGCTGACCCGCCCGGTCCTGGTGTCGAGCGTGACGGGGCCGCAACTCAATTCGCTCTGGGCATGGCCGGTGGAGCGGCGCAGCAGCGCGCGGATGCGCGCCAGCACCTCCTCCAGATGGAACGGCTTCGGCACGTAATCGTCGGCGCCGGCATCGAACCCCTGGACCTTGTCGCTCCAGCGGTCGCGCGCGGTGAGGATCAGGACCGGCATGGTGCGGCCGTTGCGGCGCCAGGCTTCCAGCACCGAGATGCCGTCCTTCTTCGGCAGGCCGATGTCGAGCACAACGGCATCGTAGGGCTCATTATCGCCGAGATAATGCCCCTCCTCGCCGTCGAAGGCACGGTCGACGACGTAGCCGGCTTCGGTCAGCGCCTTGGTGAGCTGCCGATTGAGATCGGGGTCGTCCTCAACAACAAGCAGGCGCACGCTTCTCTCCAGAAATAGACTGCACAATCGATCGCCAGAGATGAGCAATTCCGGCGTGAACTGAATATGAACACGGGGAACCGGCCGCGTTACTTTTTGGTCATATAGAGCTTCTCAAGCGCCGACGCGACGGCGCCCGCCAGGCCACCGGACGAGCCGGCGGGCGTGGCGGGCGCAATGTGCCGCGTTATGCGGCGAGTCGGAAGGTCCGAACCGTCCGTTCGATCGGCCGTCAGGTCCGGAAGAACACGAACCAGATGACGGCAAGGATCAGGATCGCGAGCCCGGTCGAGATGGTAAGCAGGGCCGCCACTGACGGCCCCGGTTCGCCCTGACGTGCCTCGGTGGCGGTTTCGACGATCTGATCGTGCTCTCGCGTGGTTGCCATAACGCCCTCAATCTCTGGATGTCGGCTGCGGTGGTCGCACCCCCCCTCGCGGCCTGATGTCTTAAGCCAACGCGTGATTGGATATGATGTTCCGGTTTTTGCCGCTGCATCGGGCTGCAACCGCGCACCGGGCGGCCGGTTAACGCAGTTGCAAGATTCCGCAATCCGCCTTGCTATGATTCGTTGTTCCCCGATGGTATCCTCGTCCTCTGTCCCCGTTGCGTTTGGAGTAGCCCATGGCCCCCCGCGCCAATTGGAAGGGTTTTCTGCGTCTGTCGCTCGTGACCTGCCCGGTCGCGCTGTATCCGGCCACTTCGGATACCGAGAAGGTCTCGTTCAACCAGATCAACCGCAAGACCGGCCACCGGATCAAGTACCTCAAGGTCGACGCCGAGACCGGCGACGAGGTGACCTCCGAGGACATCGTCAAGGGCTACAAGGTCGACACCGACACCTATATCGAGGTCACCAAGGACGAGCTCGACGACATCGCGCTGGACTCCACGCACACGATCGAGATCGACGAGTTCGTGCCGAAGACCGATATCGACAGCCGCTATTTGATCCGTCCCTATTATCTCGTGCCTGACGGCAAGGTCGGCCACGACGCCTTCGCGGTGATTCGCGAGACCATCCGCAGCATGGACAAGGTCGCGATCGGCCGCGTCGTGCTGACCAACCGCGAGCACATCATCGCGCTGGAGCCGCTCGAGAGCGGCCTGATGGGCACGCTGCTGCGCTATCCCTACGAGGTCCGCAGCGAGAAGGAATATTTCGACGACATCCAGGACGTGAAGCTGACCAGGGACATGCTCGACCTTGCCAAGCACATCGTCGAGAAGAAGTCCGGCGCATTCGAGCCCGAGCTGTTCGAAGACCACTACGAGACGGCGTTGATCGACCTCATCAACAAGAAGCGCAGCGGTGCACCGATCGCGGCGAAGGCCGCGCCGAAGACCGGCGGCAACGTCATCAACCTGATGGACGCGCTGAAGAAGAGCATCGCCAGCGAGAAGGACATGGCGCCCGCGGCCAAGGCCGCCAAGGAGCCCGTCAGGGAGACCGTCAAGGGCAAGAAGCCGAAGAAGCGCGTCGAGGGCCAGCGCGAGATGCTGCTGCCGATCACCGGCAAGGGTGGCAAGACTGCAGCAGCCAAGGAAGCGCCGCCCAAGAAGGCCGACAAGCCGGTCCGCGCGCCGGCGCGGGCGAAGAAGGCCGGTTAGACGCAATCCGCGTCTGCAATCGCGCCGTGATGTCTCCCCTCGCCGATCGGCCGGCCTGACATGCCCTGGTCGACGGCGTTCGACGATCCCGTTCGCGTAAGTCACAAGCGCAAGCTGCTGACGCTACAAGACGCGGCGGACTACATCATGCAGCTGCCTGAAGACTTGCAGCACGAGACGCACTGGCAGACCGCCATCGAGACCTTGATCAACGCAGCCGAGACAGGCGGCGGCTGGGTGATGTTCGCCCGCATCGCGATGTTGCGGGCGCTGAATGCGGACGGCCGCGGCCGATGAGCGCCTTGGTTGTCATCTCTGGCAGGCATCCGTGCCGACCGTGACGAACAGGCTCAACAAACCGTTAAATGGCGCCCTCGTGTCCAGCACGACAGGGTATTCCTACGGGCGACAAAATTAACCGTTGGTTCCCCTTATGCGCAGCATGGTTCCGGCTCCGATCGAGCCAAGGTTCGCGTGCCCCGTGCAGCAGGACGTCAGAAAGAACTACATCAGCATCGTGAACGACGCGCCTGATCACGAGCAGGCGGCGAGCACGGCGCCGCGGCCGCAGCCGGGCACGATGAAGGACTTCGTCGGCCGTCTCGCGACCGTGCTGAAGCGTCGCCTCCCCGCCGCACCGGGCCCGACCATCACGCCCTGACAGGCGCACCGGCTTCCGCGTGTCCTTGCGGGGGGCTGTCGATTTGAATCCATTTGGATGGATCGATGGAACCTTAATTTAATGGATGCCATCGTATGTGACGGAGGCGCGGCCGCCCGGGCTTCATTCTTCCGTCGCGCAGAAAAATCTATTCGATCTATTTACCAGTCCGAAAACGACGCTGCCACACATTGGATCGGATGAAGAGGAGTTGGCAATGACTTTGCTTAGGTCTTTCCTTGCCGATGAGACTGGCGCAACCGCCATCGAATACGGCCTGATTGCCGCCGGCATTGCGCTGGCGATCGTGACCGTCGTGAACAACACGGGCAGCCAGCTCCTCAACAACAAGTTCAACTCGATCAGCTCGTCGCTGAAGTGACGGCCGCCGCGTAACGGCCGCCCTGGCCTGAGGCGACGTCCCCTGCACGCGCCGACCCCGGCGCGGCCGTCGGCGCATGCTCCCTCCCCGATCTCGTCATTGCGAGCGATAGCGAAGCAATCCAGAGTCCTCCCGCGGAGGAATTCTGGATTACCCCGCTGCGCTCGCAATAGCGCGTGGCCCGTAACGCACTCAAAATCGTGTCCCGGACGCTACGCAACGTCCTTCAAGCAACCACATCCTCGCGCTCCCGCGCTTTGACGGCCTTTTGAGTCCTGATAGTCTTCGGCCCGGCGTGGTTCGACGGGCCATGCTCAATCATTGGACCAGAGCGGTTTGAAGGATGCGGATGAGAAGCGTGACGCTCTTGGCTCTCAGCCTCATGTTTGTCGGCGCCTGGTCGCACGACAGTGCGAAAGGACAGACTTCGGTCGCGCCTCCGGTTTCGCTTGCTCCGCCCGTTGCATCGCCGCCACGCGCGAGCGCCAAAACTTCCAGAATTCCGCCGGCGACATCCGGCAGGGAGGCTTCGCCCCCTGTGATCGGCGGGCCTCCGCCGATGCCTAATCCGGCCGCCGACTACGATGGCTTCAGCGTAGGCACCGTCGACGACAATGACGCCTCAAGCCAGGTGACGCCGCCTGTGAGGTCACCCGCAGCAAAGGGCGCCAAGTCCAATTCCACGTCCAATCCCGATACAAACGGCCTCGGCGGCCAGTCATCGGTCGATCAGGAAGACGAGGCGCTGAAACGAAAGCTGACGATCTGCAAAAACTGCAAATAGGACGTTTGTAGCTTGGATTGCGCTTCCGCCTTCGCTCTTCGAGCTACGGCGGACAAGTCGCTCTATCCAGGCTACGGCAGCTCGCTGCATGGCTGACCTACCGCGACCGTCGCCCACCCGTGCTTTACCCTCCTGTAAATTCCTGATCCTCTCTCCCCAATCGGCCGGAGCAACCGGCCAAGCCTGAGGAGAGAGACGCCATGAAGCTCGGCACCGCCATTGCGGAAATCATGAAGCGCGAGGGGATCGAGATCCTCTGCGGCTATCCGGTCAACCATCTGATCGAGCACGCGGCCAAGGCCGAGATCCGGCCGGTGATGGTGCGGCAGGAGCGCGTCGGGGTGCACATGGCGGATGCGATCTCGCGGGTGACGTCGGGGCGATCGATCGGCGCGTTCTGCATGCAGCACGGGCCCGGCGCCGAGAACGCGATGGGCGGCGTTGCGCAATGCTATGGCGAATCCGTGCCCGTGCTCGTGCTGCCGATGGGCTATCAGCGCAGGCTTGCGCATATCGAGCCGAACTTCAATTCCAGCGAGGCAATGAAGGCGTTTTCGAAATCGTCCGAGCCGATCATTTTGGCGGCCGAGGTCACCAACATCTTCCGCCGCGCATTTACAAAACTGAAGAACGGCCGCGGCGGTCCCGTCATCGTCGAGATCCCTGCCGACATGTGGAATGAGGAGGTGCCGGAGCCGCTGAACTACACGCCGGTGCTGCGCACGCGCTACGGCGCCGATCCTGTTCATGTGAAGGAGGCGGCAGCCCTGCTCGTCAACGCGAAGCGCCCCGTGATCTATGCCGGCCAGGGCGTGCACTACGCGCAGGCCTGGCCGCAACTGAAGCGGCTCGCCGAGCGGCTCGCCATTCCCGTCACCACCAGCTTAGGGGGCAAATCATCGTTCCCGGAAACGCATCCGCTGTCGCTCGGCTCGGGCGGCCTCGCGGTGCCGCGCGCGGTCCCGAAATTCCTCGCTGAGGCCGATGTCATTTTCGGCATCGGCTGCTCGTTCACGGAAACCAGTTTCGGCGTCGCGATGCCGAAGGGCAAGACCATCATCCACTCCACGCTCGATCCGAACCATCTCAACAAGGATGTGGAAGCCAGGATCGGCCTCGTCGGCGATGCCGGCCTCGTGCTCGATGCGCTGCTGGAGGAGATCGGCAAGACCGTCACGGCGGATCGCGACGCATCAGCGGTCGCGGCCGAGATCGCCGCTTCGCACAAGGAGTGGCTGGCGAAATGGATGCCGAAACTCACCAGCAATGACGCGCCGCTCAGCCCCTATCGCGTGCTCTGGGACCTCCAGCACGCCGTCGACATCAAGAACACCATCATCACCCATGATGCCGGCAGTCCGCGCGACCAGCTCTCGCCGTTCTGGAAGGCGGTCGAGCCCCTCACCTATCTCGGCTGGGGCAAGACGACGCAGCTCGGCTACGGCCTTGGGCTCGCGATGGGCGCAAAACTCGCAAAGCCCGACAAGCTCTGCATCAATGTCTGGGGCGACGCCGCCATCGGGTTCACCGGTATGGATTTCGAGACCGCGGTGCGCGAGCGCATCCCGATCATGTCGATCCTGCTGAACAATTTCTCGATGGCGATCGAGTTGAAGGTGATGCCGATCTCGACCGAGAAATACCGCTCGACCGACATCTCCGGCGACTATGCCGCGATGGCGCGCGCCTTCGGCGGCCATGGCGAGCGGGTGACGCGGCCGGAGGACATCATCCCCGCGATCAAGCGCGGCATCCAGAAGACGAAGGAAGGCACCCCGGTGCTGCTGGAGTTCATCACCAGCAAGGAGACCGAGGTGTCGCGGCCGGGGACTTGAGGCGGCCACAAGGCTGCAGACGCTGGCTCCGGCCGCAGGAGATGTGATAATCGGGCTTGGTACCGCGTACGTCGCGGCGCTTAGCCGGATTATCAATGACCGCGCCTCCCCAGGACAAGGCCGCCGAGCTCGAACGGCAATTGCGATCCCAAGCGGCCGAGAATGCCCGCCTGCAAGCCGAGCTTGCCATTGCGCGCGACCGCCAGAACGCCAGCATGGAGATCCTGCGCACCATCGCCAACTCCTCGGGCGATGCGGAGGGCTCGCTGCAGCAGATCGCGGAAGCGACCATGCATCTGTTCGGCGCGCCGAGCGCCACCATTCACATTGCCGAAGGCGACGGGTGGTCCAGGGTGATCCGGGTCGGCGACAGCTCCATGCGCGTCGGCGCCGGCGTGCCGCTCGCCCAGCTCAAGATCGGCGGCCGCAACATGCCCGGCACCATCGTGGCCGAGAACCGGCAGGTTCATGTTCCCGATCTCGACAATGTCGATCCGGCCATCGCCGACTGGCCCGGCATGCCTCACGCTCGCGCCGCCGGCACGCGTTCGATGTCCGGCTCGCCGCTGCGGCTTGAAGGCAAGGCGATCGGCGCGCTAATCGTCTACCGCGACCGCCTCGCGCCCTTCACCGATGATGAGATGGCGCTGCAACAGAGCTTTGCCGACCAGGCCGCGATCGCGATCGAGAACGCGCGCCTGTTCAACGAGACGCGGGAATCACTGGAACGGCAGACCGCGACCGCCGACATTCTGAAAGTGCTGGCGAGTTCGCCCTCCGACGTGCAGCCGGTGTTCGACGCCGTCGCCGCCAACGCCAACCGGCTGATCGGCGGCTTCTCCACCGCGGTGCTGCGCTATGTCGACGGCGCCGCGCACCTCGTGGCATTCACGCCGGGCGATCCAGCCGGCGACCGCGTGCTCCAGGCCTCGTTCCCGGTGCCGTTCGCGCAGTTCCCGGCGTACCAGCTCACGGCCCATGGTGAATCGGCGCAGCTGCCGGATACCGAGCTTGAGCCGGCCGCACGCGACATCGCGCGCGCCCGCGGCTTTCGCAGCATGCTGTTCACGCCGCTGATGAGCGAGGGCGAGGCCAAAGGCGTCATCATCGCCACGCGGCGAACCACCGGCGCGTTCGCCGAGCATCATGTGCGGCTGCTGCAGACCTTCGCCGACCAGGCGGTGATCGCGGTCAAGAATGTCAGCCTGTTCAACGCCACCAGGGAAGCGCTGGAACGGCAGACCGCGACCGCCGACATCCTCAAGGTGATCGCGGCCTCGCCGGCCGACGTCACGCCGGTGTTCCAGGCCATCTCCGACAGTGCCAAGGCGCTGGTCGGCGGACATTCCTCCACCGTCACCCGCGTCATCAACGGCATGCTGCATCTGGCTGCCTTCACCACCGACAACGAGGCCGGCAACGCGGAGCTGCGCAGCTCGTTCCCGGCGCCGCTTGCGGCATCGGGCATTCACAGCCGGGTGGCGACAGGTGGTGAATACGCATTCCGCAGCGACATGCAGAACGAGCCCGACCTCACGGAGGCCATGCGGGAGCTGGCGCGGACGCGCGGCTATCGCAGCATCCTCGTGATTCCGATGCTGCGCGACGGCATTGCCATCGGAACCATCGGCGTGACGCGCCGCGAGGCCGGCCCTTTCCCGGACAAGGCGATCAGCCTGCTCAAGACCTTTGCCGACCAGGCCGTGATCGCGGTCGAGAACACCCGCCTGTTCAACGAGGTGCAGGACCGCACGCGGGAGCTCGCCAGATCGCTCGACGATTTGCGCGCCGCGCAAGACCGTCTGGTCCAGACCGAAAAGCTGGCCTCGCTCGGCCAGCTCACCGCCGGCATCGCGCACGAGATCAAGAACCCGCTCAACTTCGTCAACAATTTCGCCTCGCTCTCGGCCGAGCTGACCGACGAGCTGAACGAGGTGCTTGCGCCCGTCCCGCTCGCCGACGATCTGCGCGCGGAGGTCGACGAGCTGACGGGGCTGTTGAGGGACAATCTTGGAAAGGTCGTGCAGCACGGAAGGCGCGCCGATTCCATCGTCAAGAACATGCTGCTGCATTCGCGCGAGGGCGGCGGCGAGCATCGGCTCAGCGACATCAACGCGCTGGTCGAGGAGAGTCTCAACCTCGCCTATCACGGCGCGCGTGCCGAGAAGCCGCTCTTCGACGTGACGCTGAAGAGCGAGCTCGACCCGGCGGCGGGTTCGGCCGAGGTGTTTCCGCAGGAGATTTCCCGGGTGCTCTTGAACCTGATCTCGAACGGCTTCTATGCGGTGACCCGGCGCCAGATGGGCAGCGGCGCCGGTTACGTGCCGGTGGTGATCGCCGCGACCCGCGACCGCGGCGACAGCATCGAGATCCGCATCCGCGACAACGGCACCGGCATTCCGGAAGACGTGAAGGCGAAGATGTTCAATCCGTTCTTCACCACCAAGCCGGCCGGCGAAGGTACCGGTCTCGGGCTGTCGATGAGCCACGACATCATCGTGAAGCAGCACGGCGGCACGATCGACGTCACGACAGAGCCCGGCGCGTTCACGGAGTTCACGATCCTGTTGCCGCGAAAGAGCAGCTTTCCGGACACGACCGGAGGATAGCGTGGCTCGGGAGGTGCTTTCATGAATCCAGCTCGGTTCATTCGGCGACAATTGCTGTCGCTGTCCGGCGTCGGCCTCATGCTGGGTGCGCTGTTCTTCGCTGCCGCGCTGACGCCGACGCTGATCCCGCGCAGCTATCTCACGCAAGGTGCCCTCGCCGGCGGCTGCTTTGCGATCGGCTATTTCACCGGAATCCTGTGGCGCCGGCTGTGGCACTATCTCGAACTGCCCGAGCCTTCGGCGCGCGCAAGATCAGTTGCGAATGCGCTTGTCGCAGTCGGCTGCCTGCTCGTCGTCATCCTCGCCCTCGCGCGCACCGCCGAATGGCAGAACTCGATCCGCACCGTGATGAAGATGGCGCCGGTGGAGACCGCGCATCCGCTCAAGGTCTGCGCCATCGCCCTGATCACGTTCGTCGTGCTGTTGGCGCTGGGGCGGCTGTTCGCGCTTGTCGCCCGCTTTCTCGCCGCGCGCATACGACGCCTCGTTCCGCGGAAGGTCGCGAACGTGGTCGGCCTGCTCGTCGCAGCCCTGCTGTTCTGGTCGATCGCCAGCAATGTCCTGATCCGCACGGCGTTCAACGCACTCGACTCCTCCTTCCGCGAACTCGATGTTCTGTTCGAGCCCGAGCGGCCGCAGCCGACCGATCCCGGTCGGACGGGAAGCCCGGCATCACTGGTGAAGTGGACCGAGCTCGGGCGCATGGGGCGCCGGTTCATTGCCTCAGGCCCGGCCGCAGCCGAGATCAGCGCCGCTACGGAAAGGCCCGCGCAGAATCCCGTGCGCGTCTATGTGGGGCTCGGCAGCCGCAACACCGCGCAAGCGCGCGCCAGGCTCGCGCTCGAGGAGCTCAAGCGCCAGCACGGCTTCGACCGCAAAATCCTGATCGTCATCACGCCGACCGGCACGGGCTGGATCGATCCGGCCGCGATGGATACGGTCGAATATCTCCACCATGGCGATGTCGCGAGCGTCGCGATGCAGTATTCCTATCTCAACAGCCCGCTGTCGCTGCTGTTTCAGCCCGAATACGGTGCCGAAGCGTCGCGCGCGCTGTTCGCAGAAATCTACGGCTATTGGACGACCCTGCCGAAGGACAAGCGGCCGATGCTGTATTTGCACGGACTGAGCCTCGGCGCCATGAACTCGGAGAAATCCGCGGAGCTGTTCGAGACGATCGGGGATCCCATTGGCGGCGCGCTATGGAGCGGGGCGCCATTTGAGAGCCGCATCTGGCGCTCGGTCACCGCGAACCGCAATCCGGGATCGCCGGCCTGGCTCCCGGAATTCCGCGACGGCCGCCTCGTCCGCTTCATGAACCAGAATGGACCGACGGTGCCGCCGGATACGCCCTGGGGGCCGATGCGCGTCGTCTATCTGCAATATGCCAGTGACGCGATCACGTTCTTCGCCTACCGCGACGCCTATCAGGCGCCGGACTGGATGAATGCGCCGCGCGGGCCGGACGTGTCGCCGCAGCTGCGATGGTATCCTGTCGTGACGATGCTGCAGCTCGCCCTCGACATGGCGGTCGCGACCGCGACGCCGATGGGCTTTGGCCATGTCTACGCGCCCGAGCATTATGTCGATGGCTGGGTCGCGGTGACAGATGTCAATGATTGGTCCGCCGAAGCACTCGCGCGGCTCAAGGAACAGCTTGCGGCGAAGGCGCGAAAGACGAGCGCAGGTGATGCCGACGACGATCCCGATCGCGGCGGCTAACCCCTACTCCGCCATCTCCACCTGCTGCGTGACGGAGGGGCCGGCGAGCGGCCGCTCCTCCATCATGATCAGGCAGAGCGAAGCCGTGGTCATCAGCGCGGTGGCGGCGCCGAAGACGTAACGGAACGCGTGCCGCATGTCTTCGGCAGGGATCGCGGGGATGCTGCCTGCGGCGTGATGCTCGCCGGCCAGCGGAACGTCGGCGCCGAGCGCGATCAGCAGGATCGCCGCGAACGCCGCGACCGTGAACGAGGACATCAGCGAGCGGAAGAAGTTCATCGCGCCGGTGATGGTGCCGACTTGCGGGCGCGCGACCGAATTCTGCAGCGAGACCACGCAGACCGGAAAGGTCGTGCCGAGGCCGAGCGCAAAGGCGGCCATCAGCATCAGCAAGCCCCACAGCGGCAAGGTGGTGACCGTGAGGGCGAGGCCGCACAGCGCGGCCCAGGACGTGCCGATGATGGCAACGCGCTTGTAGTGTTTTGCGCGCGCCATGGTACGGCCGGCAATCGCCGCACCGCAGGTCGAGACTGCCGCGAGCGGAATCAGCGCAAGCCCCGCCTCGCTGGCGCTGAGATGGTAGACCGACTCGTAGTAGAGCGGCAGCTGCACGGTGAGGCCCGTGATCGCACCGAGCCCGCAGCCCCCGGCTGTCATGGCGAAAGGCGCCACCGAACCCGTCAATAGCTTCAACGGCAGGAACGGCTCGTCGGCCCGCCGCGCGTGCCACACGAAGGTGACCGCGAGCGCGACAGCGCCGCCCACCATCGCGAGCACCGTCGGCGAGAGCCACGGATAACGCCTGCCGCCCCAGGTCAGCACCAGCATGAAGACGACCGCAGAGGCCATCAGCAGCACGCCGCCGAGCCAGTCGACCTTGCGCTTGCGGTGGAACACCGGGATCTTCTTCATCTTCGGCAGCAGCATCGCGATGGCGGCGGCTGCGAGCGGCAGATTGATCCAGAAGATCATCGACCAGTGCAGATGCTCGGCGAACACGCCGCCGATGACGGGGCCCAAAATGCCGCCGACCATCCAGACGCTGGAGAAATAGGCCTGGTACTGGCCGCGCTCGCGCGGGGAGACGATGTCGGAGATCACGGTCTGCACGACAGGCATGATGCCGCCGCCGCCGAGGCCCTGAAGGCCGCGCGCCAGAATCAGCATCGGCATGCTCGGCGCGATCGCGCACAGCACGGAGCCGGCGACGAACAGGCTGAGCGAAATGATGATCATCACGCGGCGGCCATAGATATCGCTCAGCGTCCCGAACACCGGCGCGACCGCGGTCGAGGCGAGCAGATAGGCTGTGATGACCCAGGAGAGATTGGAGACGTCGTGAAACTGGCGCCCGATGGTCGGCAGCGCGGTCGCGACGATGGTCTGGTCGAGCGCAGCCAGAAACATCGTCAGCATCAGGCTGATCACGATGGTCCGGACCTCGTCCTGCGATAATGGTGCCGGCGGCGCGAGCGAAGGCGCGTCGTCGACGCTCAAGACCTCGCTGGGAAGGCGGGACAGCTCTTCGGCAATGTCGTCAGGCAACGCCTGAATGTCGGCAGAACTGCTCTGCCGGTCGAACTTGTTCATCTCGATCGGAAGCCGTGAAGCGGCGCAACACCGCGAAGGATTCGTTCTATGCAGGCAATGTAGAGAGGAAAGTTCTTCTCAGGCAGGCACCGCGGCGCATGGGTGCATCCCGCCGCGGGGTCATCGCGATGACGTGATTCGACGTCGCAGGCGGGTCAGTCCTTCGGACGTCGCTTCAGGCGTGCCCGTTTCGGCAGCTGCGCCGGCCATTGCACGATGTGGTCCTCGAGCTCCTCGTCCGGGATCTCCTCCTCGCTGCCCTCGACCCGGCCGCGGACGGAGACGCCGGCTTCATGAACGGTGTTGGGATCGCCCGAGACCAGCGGATGCCACCAATAGAGGTCGCGCCCTTCGGCGACCAGCTTGTAGCCGCAGCTCGGCGGCAGCCAGTTCAGGGTGCGGACATTGGCCGGGGTCAGGCGGACGCAGTCGGGAACCTTGGCGGAGCGATTCGGATAGTCCTTGCAGCCGCAGGTCCCGGCATCGAGCAGCTTGCAGCCGACATGGGTGAAATAGATATCGCCGGTATCCTCGTCCTCGAGCTTGTTCAGGCAGCAGCGGCCGCAACCGTCGCACAGGCTCTCCCATTCGGCCGTCGACAGCTCTTCCAACGTCTTGGTTTTCCAGAAGAATCCTTCCTGGCCTGAAGGTCGTTTGGGAGCTGCGGTCATGCGCCTCAACAAGGGTTCGAAAGAGCTACGGCTCGTTCATCTACGGCGTGCGGCCGGGACACTGCAAGCAACGCCCAATTGAGGCCCGTAATGAACCGGGGTCAATTAGGCCTGTTGTTCAAAATCGCGAGCCTGACCATTGGTTTATGGGCCCTGCTCAGCTAGAAGGAACAGCAAGTCCCCTCGGACGCGAAACCGGCGCCTTGGGTTTGCCGTAACATTCCCTCAAGACGTCTCGGTGCCGCCCGGCCGGGTGCCTGAACGCTGTCGAACCGAGCCTCAAGGGTTCTAGGTGGTCCAGAACACACCATCCAACTGGAAGAGCCGCATCCGGAATTTCTTTCTGGACCTCGACGCGCGCATCGATTCCTCGCTGTTCTCCTCGGCCAAGGGCATCCGCGAGCTCTACGAGCGCTACTCGACCTTCATGGACCGCTTCTATGTCGGGCGGTGGAAGCGCTGGGTGTTCATCGAGCCGCTGTCGGAGGCCGCGACGCTGGGCCTCGGCGGCCTGGTCGTGATGCTCACCCTGGCCATCCCCGCCTTCCGCGAGACCGCGGACGAGGACTGGCTGAAGAAGTCCGACCTAGCGGTGTCTTTCCTCGACCGCTACGGCAACCCGATCGGCAGCCGCGGCATCAAGCACAACGACTCGATCCCGCTGGAAGACTTTCCGGACGTGCTGATCAAGGCGACGCTCGCCACCGAAGACCGCCGCTTCTACGAGCATTTCGGCATCGACATCGCCGGCACCGCGCGCGCGCTCGTCACCAACGCCCAGGCCGGCGGCGTCCGCCAGGGCGGCTCCTCGATCACCCAGCAGCTCGCCAAGAACCTGTTCTTGAGCAACGAGCGCACCATCGAGCGCAAGGTCAACGAGGCCTTCCTCGCGATCTGGCTGGAATGGCGCCTGACCAAGAACGAGATTCTCAAGCTGTATCTCGACCGCGCCTATATGGGCGGCGGCACTTTTGGCGTCGACGGCGCAGCCCACTTCTACTTCAACAAATCCGCGCGCGACGTGACGCTGGCGGAAGCCGCGATGCTCGCCGGCCTGTTCAAGGCGCCGACCAAATACGCACCCCACATCAACCTGCCCGCGGCGCGTGCCCGCGCCAACGTCGTGCTCGACAACCTCGTCGACGCCGGCTTCATGACCGAGGGCCAGGTGTTCGGCGCCCGCCGCAACCCCGCCTTCGCGGTCGACCGCCGCGACGAGGCCTCGCCGAACTACTATCTCGACTACGCCTTCGACGAGATGCGCAAGCTGGTCGACACCTTCCCGAAGTCGTACACGGAGCGCGTCTTCGTGGTGCGCCTCGCGATCGACACCAACGTGCAGAAGGCCGCGGAAGACGCCATCGAGAACCAGCTGCGCCAGTTCGGCCGCGACTATCACGCGACCCAGGCCGCGACCGTCGTCTCCGATCTCGACGGCGGCATCCGCGCCATGGTCGGCGGCCGCGACTACGGCGCCAGCCAGTTCAACCGCGCCACCGACGCCTACCGCCAGCCCGGCTCGTCGTTCAAGCCTTACGTCTACACCACCGCGCTCCTCAACGGCTTCACGCCGAACTCGATCGTGGTCGACGGTCCGGTCTGCATCGGCAATTGGTGTCCGCAGAACTATGGCCATTCCTATTCCGGCTCGGTGACGCTGACGCAGGCGATCACGCGCTCGATCAACGTCGTGCCGGTCAAGCTGTCGATCGCGATCGGCCAGAAAGAACAGCCGAAGGCGCCGAACCCGGCCAAGCTCGGCCGCGCCAAGATCGTCGAGGTCGCCCGCCGCTTCGGCCTCAAGGCGCCGCTGCCCGACACGCCGTCGCTGCCGATCGGCTCGGACGAAGTCACCGTGATCGAGCACGCCGTCGCCTACGCCACCTTCCCCAACCGCGGCAAGGCGGTGACGCCGCATTCGGTGCTGGAAGTGCGCACCGGTGCCGGTGATCCGGTCTGGCGCTGGGACCGCGACGGTCCAAAACCGCGACAGGCGATCCCGGCCTCCGTTGCCGCCGACATGGCCGGCATGATGAGCCACGTCGTCAGCGAAGGCACCGCGCGCCGCGCCGCGCTCGACGGCATTCCGACCGCCGGCAAGACCGGCACGACCAATGCGTATCGTGATGCCTGGTTCGTCGGCTACACCGGCAATTTCACCTGCGCGGTGTGGTACGGCAATGACGACTATTCGCCGACCAACCGCATGACCGGCGGCTCGCTGCCGGCGCAGACCTGGCACGACATCATGGTCACCGCGCATCAGGGCGTCGAGGTCCGGGAAATCCCCGGCATCGGCATGGGCCAGAAGCTGCCGCCGCAGCCGACGGCAGCGCAGGCCAATGCGGCGCCGAAGGTGCTGGAGACCAAGCCCGGCCCGCCGCCCGTGCTGACCAAGCGCGGCGCCGACGTCCTGGTGCGCGTCGAGAAGCTGCTCGATGACGCCGCCAGGACCGCGACCAAGGCGGCTGCCGACGACGACAAGCTGGCCAAGCCGGCGTCGTCGACGAGCGCCCTCGCCTTCCCGCAGAACTATGCGGAAGAGAATGCGAATGCATCCGTCCCGCGCAAGAACTGATCGAAACCCGTGCGGCTGATCCTGATCACATTGACGGCCCTTTTGCTCGCGAGCGTGGTCGGCGTTGGCGCGACCTGGATGACGACGACGCGCGGCACCGAGATCGGCGCGCTGACCATCGGCCCGTGGACCGCCCGCCCCCGCACCGGCACCGCCGACGTCGATCCCTATTCGCGCGCCACCATCGTGCGCAACGGCGAGTTGCCGATCGGCACCGGTGACGGCGTCGCCTTCACCGCGACCGCCGACGAGAAGAAGAAGGCGCTCGACGGCCGCTGCGACGTCGTCGTCTCCGGCGTGACGCCGCCGGCGCGGTTCTGGACGCTGACGCTGTACGACCGCAAGGGCCACCTCGTCGCCAATTCGCTGCAGCGCTACGGCTTCACCAGCCAGGAGATCGTGCGGCAGTCCGACGGGACGTTCGAGATCCGCATCGCCTCGCGCTCGCGCGCCGGCAACTGGCTGCCGACCGGCGGCATCGAGCGCTATGCGCTGATGCTGCGCCTCTACGACACCCCTGTCGGTGTTGCGACGCGCACCCAGCGCGATGCGCCGATGCCCACGATCAAGACGGTGGGCTGCTCATGATCCGCCTGATGTTCACCATCGTCGCGGGCGTGGTGCTGGGCCTCGTGGTCCATCTCGTCAGCGTGCTGGCGCTGCCGCGGATCGCGACACAGGACGCCTATTCGCGGCTGACGCCGATGACCAAGCTCAACGCCGTGACGCAGCTTCCCCTCGCCGATCCCAACAATTCGCCGATGCCGTTCATGGACCCGGCCTTCGCGATCGCGATCTGCCGCTACGACCTCACGGGCGGGCCGCTCAAGCTGACGGTGCCGGTGAGCCAGGCCTACACCTCGGTGTCGTTCTACACCCGCAACGAGATCGCCTATTACGCCATCAACGACCGTTCCGCCGGCAAGAAGGTGATCGAGCTCGACCTCATGACCGAGCCGCAGCATAACGAGCTGCCCGAGGACGAAGAGATCACCGCGGCCGACCGCCTCATCATCGATTCCCCTGCTACCACCGGCCTGATCGTGATGAAGGCGCTCGCCGCCGAGCCTGGCCTGATGCAGCAGGCGCAAAACTCGCTTCAGGCTGCGACCTGCGCGCCGCAGACAGAAGCGCCGGCCAAGGCGGAAGCGCCGCGCGGGCGGCGCTGAAACGCGGGCCATTTCGGCGCCCTCAAAACAAGAACTGAAAAACAACCCCATGCACAGTAGCGGGGGCATTGAAACTGTTAGCTAATCTGAACGACCGATCAGCAGCAGCGCGACCTCAGCAGCGAGACCATTTTGGCCGCCTTTGACACGTCGGGCAAAACACTGGCATGATGGCAACATCGAAAGTTCGTAACACCCGCGGCGGAGCAATCCGCCGCGTTTTTTTCATGTCGTGGCACAGGTTGCCGTGATCTAAGGATCACCGTCGTCCGCCGCCGCTCGAAAACGCAATCCACTGCGTCGGGTACCTGGCGGAAAGTCCCTGCCCCCAGTGTCAGTCCAAGCCTAGCTCAATATCTCGGGCGGTGCGAGTGCGCCCACTCGCGGGCATGCGCAATGGGCGCGCGCGGCGGCAGGATCGCGCGCAGCTTCTGCGTCGTCGGCAGGCTCTCCATGCGATCCCGCCATCGACAGAAGGCCGGATATTTCGGGTACATGGCCTTGCCTTCCTCCGTCAGGCTGAACGCAAAGGTGCTTGGCAAAAGGTAGAAATCCGCGATCGAGAGTTCTGGACCGAGGAGGTAGTCCCGACCATCGGCGAGCTCGCGCTCGATGGCCACGAGTGCGTTCTCGACCTTGGGCAGTGCGTGCGCCACCACCTTCTCGTCGGATGCAATCCCGAGCTCGGGAAACACCAGCCGCTCGTGGGTCACATGGTAGATCATGTAGGGATAGACGTAGGAATCGACGACACCGATCCATTGATTCATGCGAGCCCGCGCGTGCGGGTTCTCCGGCGTCAGCCGTGCTCCCGCGAACACCTCGTCGATGTAGCCGACGATGGCGCGCGTCTCGTAGACGGTGAAGTCGCCGTGCCGGAAGATCGGAACGCGGTTGAACGGATGGAGCGCGAGATGCTCGCTCCTGCCCATCACGGGCTCGAGGTCCTCGAAGCGGTAGGCCACGTCCTTGTGGGTGAGGACGAGCCGCACGATGTTGACGAACGTGCTGCGGGGAAAGCCGTAAACGATGGTCTCGGACATCTTTTCTCCTCCCGGTTCGCTTGCTGTCGATCGGGCTCGATCAGCGCCAGAACGGCTTGTTCGCTTGCTCCAAGGCCTCTTCCCGGGTGAGCCCGAGATCGGCAAGGAGATGGGGATTGTCGGCAATCGCGCGAAGATCGTCGCGCTGATTTATCCGCTCGATGCGGGCAAGCCATCTGCCGATCAACGCCTGCCATGAATTTTGTTTATGATCCGCAGCCGTCACGCTGCGTCGAACTCGCGACGGAAAACCACGATCGGCAATAGGTATTGACATTTATTGCCTCCAACTCCCATGATTTCGTGTCGTGGCCGCCTGCATAGGGCCGGCAGGGCAAAGTCCGCAAAGCATCGTTTCTCGGGCCAGCCCCAATTTTTCTCATGAAGTCCCTCAGGAGGGTGCGTCATGCGCCCGCGTTTGCCACCGCTGAACGCACTAAAGGCCTTCGAAGCCGCAGCCCGCCACGAGAGCTTCACGCGGGCCGCCGAAGAGCTGTGCGTCACGCAAGGTGCGGTGAGCCATCAGGTCAAGGCGTTGGAAACGGAGCTCGCCATCAAGCTGTTCAGCCGCGAGCGCCAGCGCCTGATCATCACGGAAGCGGGCCGCGACTATCTCGCGGTGATACGTGATGCGCTGGACCGAATTGCCGCGGGTACGGAGCGGCTGTTGCAGCGACAAAACGCAGGCGTGCTCACGGTCAGCACGTCCCCGGATTTTGCCGCCAAATGGCTGGTGCATCGCCTCGGCCATTTCGCGGAAGCGCATTCGGGAATCGATCTCCGCGTCTCGGCAACGATGCATCACGTCGATTTTGCGCGTGAGGAGGTCGATCTTGCGGTCCGCCATGGCGATGGAAACTGGCCGGGCCTCGATGCCACAAGGCTCTGCACGGAACGGCTCTTCGCCGTATGCAGTCCCAAGCTGCTGTCGGGACGCCGCCGCATCGGCGGGGTCGCGGATATCCTGAGATTTCCCCTGATCCACCTCGACAGCAGATCCGACTGGGCAAATTGGCTACGTGGCGTCGGCATTGACGACGCCGATGTCACGCATGGTCCGGTGCTCAATCGCGCCAGCATGGTCATCGATGCCGCAATCAACGGCCAGGGCATCGCCCTGGCCCGCACGACATTAGGGGCCTGGGACCTGATCAATGGACGGCTGGCGCTGCCCTTCCCGGAGTCGGTGCCATTGTCGAAGAGCTATTGGATCGTCTGCCCCAAGGCGACCGCGTCACTTCCGAAGATTGCGACATTTCGTGACTGGCTGCTCGCGGAGGCGTCGAGCGACCTGCGCCTGCTTAAATCCGTCACCGGGACACCAAAGGTAGCGAGGCGACGATAGGCCTCTTTCCGGCGATTTTCTCGTCCGCGGAGAATAGTCCGAGGTGGTAAGCCGCCGGGGATTCGGCTGATATCAACGCAGTCCGAACGACAGCACCGATGCGATCAGCGACAATCCCGCGAGCAGCAGAAGCGCCAGCACGGTCCTGCGGAAGGTCTCATCGTTGATCTTGCCGAACAATTTGAAACCGGACCAAAGGCCCGCGACCATGAAGGGAACGCCCAATGCGTATAGCATCAGCGTTTCCTTCGTAATGGTACCGGCTACGGCCTGAGAACTCGAGATGACAACGAACGCCACGAACAGCACTGGCTGGAACACCGCGCGCTGCACGTCCTTGGGCCAGCCGCGCCATTGGCAGGAAATCGTCGAGATCACGCCGCCGAGCCCAGTCAGGCCGCCAAGCAAGCCGTTGGAGACGCCAATGGCGATATCGGCTCCGACTCCGATCTTTACCGGAGCGAATACGGGCTTCGTCAGGCCGTAGATTGCGTAGAGCACCAGCAGGCCCCCCACACCAAATCGGAGGTAGCTGGGGTTCAGGTAAGCGAGAATGCTGACGCCGATCGGGATGCCGATGACAGTTCCGAGCGCGAGCGGCCAAGCCTTCCGAAGGTCGAGGAGACGTCGCAGCTTGAAGATGCCGTAGCCCTGCGTGAGCAAGCCGTAGCCTGCGATCAAGGTAGCGGTCTGCATCGGCGTGATGATGTGCAGCCATACGCCCGACACCACGAGGCCCATGGCGAATCCGGAAAAGCCGCTGACGAAGCCGCCAGCGAGCGCGGCAAATGCGAAGAGAGCGAAGACAGGTCCTTCCATAGCTCGTCTCCCCAAGAACAATGCAGGCGAGCACTTGGATGCATATCCATCTGATGGGGAGGTCGCGGGTCCCAGCAATCGATCACTCGTTTGGCAATACCTCGGCGTCCTACCCCCCCTCCCGCCTCTTTCAGGATTCCCCGGCGTATCGATCGTACAATTTGGCGGCGTTCTCCCAGCGAATGGCCTCCATGTAGACGTCGACATAGCGGGCGGCGGCAGCGCCGAAATCCATGTGATAGGCGTGCTCATACATGTCGAGCACCAGCACCGGCCGACCGCCGGCGAGCGTTGTCGTATGATCTGCGGCCCATTGGTTGATGAGCCGCCCGTCACGGGGTGAATAGGCAAGGATCACCCAACCCGAGCCGCCGCCTTCGGCCTTGCCCATGGCCGCGAATTCCGTACGCCAGCGCTCGATGCTGCCAAAGTCGCGCGCAATCGCATCGGCGAGAGCGCCGCTCGGTCTCTCAGATCCACCACGACCGTCGAAGTAGATCTCGTGCAGGATCATCGAGTTCGTTGCGATCAACTCCTCGCGCTTCAGGCCGTTGATGAGAAAGTTCGGCGCCTTGGCGAAATCGAGTTCTGCGAGCTGCGCGCCAATCGCGTTGAGCCGCTTCACGGCCCCGCCGTAGTTGTTCTCGTAGTGGCTGATAAGAACCTTTTCGGAGATGCCGTTGATCGACTTCGGATCGAACGGCATCGGCTTGGCTTCGTAACGCATCGGGCGTCTCCTTCCCTCGATCTTTGGCTCAACTCTTCGTGCTGGCAGTCTTGTCCAAGGCCGCGCGCAGTCCTTCGGCGAGCTTGACGGCGGCGTCGTTCGCCCAGAAGTGCATGAAGAAAAGTCGCGGCTGCTCATCCAGCATGTGGCTATGCAGCGCGGTCACCTCGATGCCGTGCGTGCGCAGCGCCAGAATGACAGGGTTGACCTCGTTGCCAGTCAGTACGAAGTCGCCCGTGATGGCCGCCTTCCCACCCCCGGTCGGCTGGAAGTTGATACCGATCGCAACGCCCATTGGAGCGACGGGGGTCAATGGCATGCCGTCTTGCGTGATCGGATCACGTCGCTTCACATTGAATTGGTAGACGCCTCCGTTGGCCTGTCCCTTGCTGCCGATAATCTGGTCGAGCTTCGCGGTGTCGAGGTCCACGGCCGGCGGCGGGCTCGCCGGCGCTGCGACGGTCAATGGAGTCTTGCTTTCGGCAAGTGCATCGTGGATCGCAGCGGCGAGCTTGACCGGGTCCCCGTGCCCGGCAACATGCATGTAGAACGTCGCCGGACTCGCGCGCAGCAGATGATTGTGGATGGCGGTGATCTCAAGGCCGTTCGCGATCATCTTCGCCATCACGGGATTGATCTCGGTTTCGAGCAGCACGAGGTCGCCCATGACCATGGCGCCGCCGTGCCCAGGCTTGAACGCGACCCAGCCGCCGAGCGCCAGCGCCGGCTTGATCGTCACCCCGTCCAACGTCACGGAGAGATCGCTGCGGGGAAAGCCGTAGCGGTGGACGTCGTCCGAGACGGCGGGCTTGCGGCCCAGCGTCTCGTCAACCTTCTGCCAGTCGATGTTCTGCGCTTGAGCCGTCGAGACCGAGCCAAGGAGGCAGGCGCCGAGACCGATGAACGCGAAGAGTGTGTTTCTCATTGATGTGCTCCTAAGTCTTGAAGCAGCTGCGGCTAAGCACGCCCCGAGATCGATCGCATCGGCCCATCAAGCGGGAGTCCCAATCCTGGACGTCGCGCGAGCGCCGCACGGCGCCGGGAATCAGGCGGGGGTCGGCTGAGACGTCCCCGTCAATGCACGCATCGATAAGCGCCGGCGCATTCGCCGTGCCGATCAGTCTAGATAATCTGCCGGAAGAAATGGGGATGTATGATGCTGACATGCTGCGCCCTTGGTGATTAAGGACGCGATACTTGGGCATGTCGCCTCACGGGGAGATCGCACATCCCCGTAGCGGCGAATTAAAACCCGGATGGCCGAACTGTCAACCTGCTTAAGTCGGGGAATGCAGAAGTCATCGGAGGCACGTCGCGAGGATAGCACCGACGGTTTGGAACCTTTTGCACGTCGAGCAAAAGACCGGCATACCGGCAGCATCTAAAGTTCGTAACACCCGCGCAGAGCAATCCGTCGCGGTTTTTTTCATGTCGGAGCAAAGCGAGCCATGATCGAAGGATCGTCATCGTCTCCTGCCGCTCGAAGCCGAGTGGACGTAAGTTTGCAACGCCCGAGATTCTAGACTAGCCTGTTCCTCAGCCCCACGCCCTGCCGTAAGCAGGTGTGAAGCTCCCCGCCACGACGGATTGCGGGCAAGTCCAGTTTTGCGCACCAGCGCATTTTTTCCGTCGTGACCATGCGAAACAATTCCGCCGCGTTCGGCTCGGGCGCAATCATCGGTACCTTGGGCGGCCTCATCGGCCTCGGGGGCGCCGAATTTCGTCTGCCGCTACTCATCAGCTTGTTCAGGTTTCGCGGTCTTGAAGCCGTGGTCCTCAACAAGGCGACGAACCTGATCGTGGTGGCCAGCGCGCTGCCATTTCGTGCCCGCGCCGTTCCCTTTGCCGAAATATATGCGCATTGGCCGGTCATCCTGAACCTGCTGGCTGGCAGCCTTGTTGGCGCCTATGCCGGAGCATCCTGGGCGACGCGCCTCAAGTCCGAAACGCTCTACAAGATCATAGCCATCTTGTTGCTGCTGATCGCAGGTGTGCTTCTGTTCGCACACAGCACTGCGGCAGCACCCGCCCCGGCGCTGACTGGCGTGTACCTGATTGTCGCGGGTGTAGCGGCAGGCTTCGTGATTGGCATCGTGGCGTCGTTACTCGGCGTTGCCGGTGGAGAGTTCCTGATCCCCACCCTGATCCTGCTGTTCGGCGCGGACGTGAAGCTGGCAGGCAGCCTCTCACTCGCGGTAAGCCTTCCGACGATGCTCGTGGGCTTCGCGCGCTATAGCCGCGATCAAAGCTTTTCAGTGCTCCGCGCCAACTGGCAGTTCATGCTTGCAATGGCGATCGGATCGATCGTCGGTACATTCATCGGCGGCTTGCTGCTCGGCGTTGTCCCGAATTCGATTCTTCTGCCGGGATTGGCTGTGATGCTGGTCATCTCAGCCGTGGAGATATGGCGGCACGAGTAGAGCTGGCTCAGGCGTGATGCGTTCGATCCATCCGCGCCCAGAGCAGCGCGAACGGACCGAGCGCAATTCCCGCCGCAAGAACGATGAACGCCAGCAGCCAGCCGGTCGCGCTCTGCGGACCGCCGGCCGCGTCGAGCGCGGCGCCGGTTCCCCAGGCTCCAACCGCCGACAGACCGAAGCCGACCGTCGAATGCAAGGCCAGGGTCGCGCCGCGATGTTCGGAAGTCGCCGCGGCAGACATGCCGGCGGTCAACGCACCTGAATCGGCGGGCACGGTCAGGCCATAGGCGAGCAGCAGCAGTGCGAGCACCCATGCCGGCGCCGTCGCGTTGAGCCCGATGATAAGTGCGACGCAGGCCGATGCGATCATGACAATCGTGATCGCCCGATGGCGGCCGAATTTCAGCGCGGCCTCGTTGCCGAGGATGCTTGCGGGCATCGAGATCACCGCGAAGCAGAAGCTCAGCACGACGGGGCTCAACCAAGACGGCGCACCCTGGTGCGCAACGACGAAGGTCCAGAACCCGACCAGCCAGGTGCGGATGCCGTAAAGCTCGAAGCAGTGCGCGCCGTAGCCGAGGATGTAACCGAGCGCCTCGCGGTTGGCGAAGACGGGTGCGAAGTTGAGCAGACGCCCCGCCTTTGGCGCGGGCCGCTGCTCCCGCATCAGAAGGCACGCGATGACCATGGCGACGGGGCCGAAGCCGGTGACGAGGAAAGCGATCCGCCATCCCCAGCGGTCCGCGATCAGTTGCGCGACCAGGAACGAGAGGCCGACGCCGACCGAGAAGCTCGACGTGTACAGCGTGACGGCGCGCGAGGTGTCGCCGGCGGGAAGCCGGTCTGTCAGCGCCTTCAGGCCCGGCATGTAGGCGCCGGCAAATCCAAGCCCTGCAAGGGACCAGATCGCGGTCGCCGACCAGAACCCTTGCGCGAAGATTCCGAACGCTGCGGTCGCGAGCCCGCTGACGATCGAGCCCCAGAGCAGGACAATCCGCGCGTCGATCCGGTCGGTCAACGTCGTCAGCACGGGCACCGCGAGCATGTAGCCGAATGCATAACCGCTTGCCATCAGCCCGCCTTCGGCGGCGGAGAGGCCCCACTCCGGCATCAAATGCTGCACCAGATTTGCGGACAACGTCACATGCGGCAGCAGGTTGCCGACCTGCCCTATGCACATCACCGCAATCAGGGACCGACCGCCGAACTTACGAATTTTGTTCTCCCACCTGGAGAGGCGTTGAGTTTGCCCGCTCCGTACGAAGCAACAGGAGCGCGAAGAAGGCCGAGACCGAGACGAGCGCACTGATCCACAGCGCACTGCTGCCGATGTGCTCGACCATCAGTCCCAGTGCGAGCGGCGCGGCGGCACCCGTTAGTCTAGAAGGCAGCGAGATCATACCGACCCGCCTGCCGAATCCGGCCGGCCCAAACAGCGCCAATGGGAGCGTACCACGGGCAATGGTGATGATGCCGTTGCCCGCTCCGTACAGCACCGTGAAGGTCGACGCGAGCAAGGGTCCGCCCACCACCAGCACAACGACGCCGATCGGATTCATCAGCATGGCCAGCCTCGCCGAGAGCAGCGGGTGAAACCGGGCGAGCCATCCTGCTTCCAGCAGACGCGCGCCGACTTGTGCAGGCCCCACCAACGCGCCCGCGAGCAAGGCCTGAGCCGGTGTCGCGCCGAACGCAACCAGCATGGTCGGCAAAATGGCCGAGATGCCCGAACTGACGAAGCTTGCTGCCGCGAACATGTAAGCCAGCAGCACCATCGCAAAGGTCTCGCTCTGGCGTCCGGATTGCTGGATTGCACCCGGCCCCGGTCGAGCCTGCTGGTCCAATGGGACGGCGCGCGGCAGCGAGAGATTGAGCGGCAACGCAACAGCGATATGGATCGCCGCCCATACCTGACAGGCGACGCGCCAGCCGTACTCCGACGCGAGCCAGGTCGTGAGGGGCCAGCCGAGCGTGCTGGCGAAACCGGCGATCAGCGTGATGCCGGTGATGGTTCGTCGTGCATTGGTACCGTAGATGCGCGCAAGCGTCGCAAAGGCCGCCTCATAGAGGCCCATGCCCATGCCGATCCCGAGCAACGCCCAGGCCGCAATCAGCACCGCCACGCCATGGGCCACGGACAGCAGGAGCAGGCCTGCCACAAACACGAGGTTCGAAATGGCAAGCAGGCTGCGCCCGCCAAACGTATCGATGGCATGCCCCACGCGCGGGCCGAGCAGACCAGAGATGACGAGCGCTCCCGACAGCGCGCCGAACACGTAAGTCGGCGCGAGACCGAGATCGCGCGCAATCGGCGCAGCCAGGATGGCCGGGAGATAATAGCTTGACGCCCATGCAACCGTTTGCGCGGTGCCGAGCGCGGCGACGACGCCGAGCGGGCCTCGGGCTGGGCCCGCAGGAACTTGCATCATGAACAACCGCACCCCGCAGCGCCCGACTTCTTCGCCGTTTCGTCGGCAACACAGCAGGCTGACGACTCCTCCTTCGCAGGGCCGCCGCAACATCCCGATGCGGTCCCGGCGGCCTCGACACCGCCACGTGTGCAGACGCCGGTCTCCGGCAGCACAAGCTCCACCCTCGCCGCCGCCTCCTTGTCGCCAGCGATGTCGGCCGCAATCGAGCGAACCTGCTCATAACCCGTCATCATCAGGAAGGTCGGAGCGCGGCCGTACGACTTCATGCCAGCCATGTAGAAACCCGCTTCATCATGCGCGAGCTCGCGCGCGCCGTGTGGACGCACCGTCCCGCAGCTATGCTCGTTGGGGTCGATCAGCGGTGCGAGAGCGACCGGTGCCTCGATGGCGGGATCGAGCCGCAAACGCAATTCAGACAGGAACGAGAAGTCAGGACGAAAACCTGTCGACACGATCAGTTCGTC
Organism: Bradyrhizobium sp. P3_C3; assembly: GCF_056402655.1. NCBI lineage: Bacteria > Pseudomonadati > Pseudomonadota > Alphaproteobacteria > Hyphomicrobiales > Nitrobacteraceae > Bradyrhizobium > Bradyrhizobium sp. P3_C3. The sequence goes on from NZ_JBFUGY010000005.1 coordinate 113,690, forward strand.
CACGACCACGCTTCGCCCACCGCAACAGGACCCTGCCGCGATCTTGAGGCGACCTTCGGAGTCCGAGAGGTGCGTGACGCCGAATTCGGTTTCGACCTTGATCTTCCCGGAGGCAACAAGTGCGGCGAAGGCACTGCCAAGTTCGCCGCGCGCCGCGAGTTTATCGTTACGGCCGCCGCCAAAAGCCTTCGCGGGATCGGCGCCGCGCAACAGCCAGACAGGCTGCGTTCCCGGCACTTCGTCGGCGAGATGTACGAGATCGATCAGCGTGCCCACCGCTGAATGACCCGCGCCGAGCACAGCAACAGTCTTCCCGGCATATTTGGAACGGCTGGCACCCCGGACATCCGGCATGCCATAAGCAATGCGGTCGCCGCATTCGGACTCACCGATCGCCGGCAAGCCATTGCGGCCGGCCGGATTGGGGGAGAACCAAGTGCCTGAGGTATCGATCACGGCATCTGCACGCAGAACCTCGGGCCCCTTGCCGTTCTGATAGCGGATTTCAAAAGGCGCCTGCTCGCGCCCCCTGGTCTTTGCCTTGTCGAAGCCGACGCGGCTGATGGCCGAGACGCGGCTGGAGGTCCGGATCACATCGCGCAGTGACGTTCGCGTCGCGAGCGGCGTCAGGTATCGATCAAGCAGTTCGCCGCCGGTCGGATAGGATTGCGGGTCCGGCGAATTCCATCCCGTCGGTGCAAGCAGGCGCGCGGCGGCCTTGTCGACATTGTACTCCCACGGCGAGAACAGCTGGACCTGCTGCCACTGGCGGACGGCGTGTCCGGCTTCGGGTCCGGCCTCGAGCACAATGGGAGACATGCCGCGCTCGAGCACGTGCGCGGCCGCAGCCAGGCCGACCGGTCCTGCCCCGATAATGGCAACTGCCTTTCCGTCGCTCATGTCGCTACTCTCATCTTTCTAGAATTATCGAATAATTCGGCAAAAAAATCAGGCCGCCGTCTTGGCATCCTTGCATTCGGCTTCGTCCGCGCAGCACTCCGACACCAGGAAATCGACCAAGCCCCGCATCCCGTCGTAGTTCGCGTGGCAGACCAGGGTCGTGGATTCGCGGACCTGACTAATGAGCCCAACCGCAACCAGAGACTTGATGTGATGAGATAGCGTCGATGCCGGGATCTTCAGCTTGTCCTGCAAGCGACCGACGGGCATGCCCGGCTGTCCAGCCCGGACCAGCGCCCGATAGATCTGAAGCCGGGTCCGGTTACCCAGGGCTTCCAAGCGTGCTGCTGCGTCGTCGATCTTCATGACCACAAGATGCGCCGATCCCCCCTCGCCGTCAACCATATTTCTAGAATATTAGAAATATGGGAGCGACCGCGCGCCCGGCAGGGGCGGCTTCAGCAGCACTTTCCGTTCTGCTGGATCGGCGGACAAGGGACCGATCCGTACGAACAGAAGACGCAGCAATCGCCGCTCGTCGGCTTGAGCCGGGTCCCGCATCCCTTGCAATCGTAGAAGAACTGACAGGCGTCGGTCGGCATGGTTTCGGCTGACGCGTGATGACAGACCGGACACGTGATCACCGATTGGGTTTGCATTGCCGGCTTTCCTCGATCGCAAGACACAACGCATTCTAAACGCGCCCAGTTCGGAAATTCAATTGACGCTTTATCATCATTTCTATAAATCTGGATATATGGAATCTGAAGAAGCAGTCCTCGCGCTCGCCGCCCTGTCACAATCGACCCGTCTGGAGGCCTTTCGGACGCTGGTCCGACACGAGCCCGATGGCCTTGCGGCCGGCGACCTCGCACGTCTGCTGGAAGTCCCGCCGAATACGCTTTCGGCTCATCTCTCGATCCTGACGCGTGCCCGCCTCGTCACCTCCGAGCGACACAGCCGATCAATCGTCTATCGCGCCAACCTTGCGGAGTTCAGGGACGTTGCGGTTTTCCTGCTTCGGGATTGTTGCGGCGGCCGGCCGGAGGTTTGCGAACCGGTCGTCGAGAGCCTTCAAGCCTGCTGCTCGCCAAAGCGAAAGGAGCGAAGCCGTGCCTGACCAGATGTACAATGTTTTGTTCCTGTGCACCGGCAATTCGGCGCGCTCGATCCTCGCCGAGTCGATCCTTCGCAAGGACGGAGCCGGCCGCTTTCAGTCGTTCTCCGCCGGCAGCGCGCCGAAAGGCGCGGTGCACCCGCTGGCCTTGCGTACGCTGGAAAGCATGGACTACCCCGCCGACGGGATGCGCTCGAAGAGCTGGCTGGAGTTCGCCGCTCCCGATGCGCCGGTGATGGATTTCGTCTTCACCGTTTGTGACAATGCGGCCGGTGAATCCTGCCCCATCTGGCCGGGACAGCCGATGACCGCACATTGGGGTATCGAGGATCCCGCCGCAGCCGAAGGTACCGATCTGGAGAAACAGGCAGCGTTCGTCACCGCATTCCGCTACCTCAAGAATCGGATCGACACCTTTGTGAGCCTGCCGCTCAGGAGCATCGACAAGCTCTCCCTCGGCACCAAGCTGCGCGAGATCGGACGCTCCCGGGGCGCAACACATTCAACGCCGAAGGCCGGCTGATGGACAATTTCGATCTTCCACGGCGCCTCGCAGCCGAAGCGCTCGGCACCGGCATTCTCGTCGCCACCGTCGTCGGCTCCGGCATCATGGCCGAGACGCTGACCAAGGACGTAGCGCTGGCGCTTCTGTGCAATACCCTGCCGACCGGAGCCATTCTGGTTGTCCTGATCACCGTGCTCGGTCCGATCTCCGGCGCGCATTTCAATCCCGCTGTGACCCTCGTCTTCGCCGGCAAGCGCGAGCTTCCGGTCAACGAAGCCGTGCTCTACGTGGTCGCGCAGATCGCCGGCGGCATCGCGGGAACGATGGCCGCGCATCTGATGTTCGGACTTCCCCTGCTCGATTTCTCGACGAAGGTCCGGACCGGCGGACCCCAATGGTTCGCCGAAGCAGTCGCCGCCTTTGGGCTGGTCGCAACGATCCTAGCCGGCATCCGATTTCAGCGGACGGCGGTTCCCTGGCTGGTGGGCCTCTACATCACGGCAGCCTATTGGTTCACGGCCTCCACGTCGTTTGCAAATCCGGCGGTGGCCATCGCGCGCTCGCTGACAAACACGTTCTCGGGCATTCGTCCGACCGACCTGCCCGGATTCATCCTTGCGGAGCTCTGCGGAGCATTCGCCGGCATGCTGTTGATGAACTGGCTGCTCGGACAGTCGAAGTCGCGCGGCCCTGTCCCAATTGCGGAGACGACCCGATGAACGTTACGATCTACCACAACCCCGATTGCGGCACCTCGCGCAACACGCTGGCGATGATTCGGCAGAGCGGCGCGGAGCCCACGGTCATCGAATATCTCAAGACCCCGCCGTCGCGCGAGACGCTCAAGCAGCTGATTGCGGCGATGGGCATTCCGGTTCGCGCATTGCTGCGCGAGAAGGGCACGCCGTACAAGGAACTCGGCCTCGCCGACCCCAAATGGACCGACGACCAGTTGATCGATCAGATGCTCGCGCATCCCATTCTCATCAACCGCCCGATCGTCGTGACCTCGAAGGGCACGCGCTTGTGCCGTCCCTCCGAGGCCGTCGTCGATCTCCTCGACCATCCGGTCGGCAGGTTCACGAAGGAAGATGGCGAGGTGGTCGAAGCGCGCCAGGCAACTCACCGCCCCTAACGCTCCTCGGTCGGAATCCGCCGCGGTTTTTTTCACGCCGGAGCGGAGGTCGCCGTGAAGACGACCTCCGCTGCCCAGCCTATTCGGCGGCTTGCGACGCGCGCGCGGTCCATTCGTCGGCAGGAGCCGATCGCTCGCCCGATGGAAGCCCCCGCCCCTTTACCAAGCCGAAAATTGCGGGGATCACGACGAGCGTCAGCAGTGTCGATGACGTCATGCCGCCGATCATCGGCACCGCAATGCGCTGCATGATCTCCGATCCGGCCCCGGTGCTCCACATGATCGGCAGCAGACCGGCCATGATGGCAACCACCGTCATCATCTTGGGCCGCACGCGCTCGACCGCGCCCACCATGATGGCATCGTGGAGATCCCGGCGCGTCAGTGGTCTCCCCTCGGCGCTGCACCTGGCCTTCACCTCGGCCAGCGCATGGTCAAGGTAGATCAGCATGACGACACCCGTCTCGGCGGCGACGCCTGCGAGCGCGATGAAGCCGACCGCGACGGCAACGGACAGGTTGAAGCCGAGCCACCACATCATCCAGATGCCACCGACCAGCGCGAACGGCAGTGACAGCATCACGATCAGCGTCTCGGTCATCGCCCGGAAGTTCAGGTAGAGCAGCAGGAAGATGATCGTGAGCGTCACGGGCACCACGATCTTCAGCCGCGCGGCGGCGCGCTGCAGGTATTCGTACTGGCCGCTCCACACGACGTAGGTGCCGGCGGGAAACCGGATGCTCTCCGTCACGGCGCGTTGCGCGTCAGCGACGTAGCTTCCGATGTCGCGATCACGGATGTCGACGTAGATGTAGGTCGCGAGCTGGCCGTTCTCCGTCCGGATCGACGTCGGCCCGCGCGCGGGTTCTACCTTCGCCACCTCGCCGAGCGGCACGGCGCCGCCCGACGGCATCGGCACCAGGATGTCGCTGGCGATGGCCTTGGGGTTGTCGCGAAGGTCGCGCGGATAGCGCATGTTCACCGTGAACCGCTGCCGTCCCTCCACGGTGGTCGTGACCGTCTGACCGCCGAGCGCCGCCGCGATGGTGTCCTGGACGTCCTGGATCAGGATGCCGTAACGGGCGAGCGCCTCACGGTCGGGAACGATCTCGAGATAATAGCCGCCGATGCCGCGCTCGGCGTAGGCCGACGACGTGCCGGGCACGGTCTTGATGACGCGTTCGATCTGCTTCGCGAGCCGGTCGATCTCGGCGAGGTCCGTGCCCATGACCTTGACCCCGACCGGCGTGCGGATTCCGGTCGAGAGCATGTCGATGCGCGCCTTGATCGGCATGGTCCAGGCGTTGGAGACGCCCGGAAACTGCAACGCCTTGTCCATCTCGGCGATGAGACTGTCGACGGTTACGCCGGAGCGCCATTGCTCCTTCGGCTTCAGGTTGACGATCGTCTCAAACATCTCGGTCGGAGCGGGATCGGTCGCAGTAGCGGCTCGTCCCGCCTTGCCGTAGACCGAAGCGACCTCCGGAAACGACTTGATGATGCGGTCCTGCATCTGCATCAGTTCGGCCGCCTTGGTGACCGAGATGCCGGGCAGCGTCGTTGGCATGTAGAGCAGCGTTCCCTCGTTCAACGCCGGCATGAACTCGGTGCCGAGCTGGCGCGCCGGCCAGATCGTCACCGCAAGCACGACGAGCGAAGCCAGGATAACCAGCGTCTTGGCGCGCAGAACCCCCTTGATCACGGGACGGTAGGCCCAGATCAGGAAGCGGTTGATGACGTTCCTGCTCTCCGGGACGATCCTGCCGCGGACGAAGATCACCATCAGCGCCGGCACCAGGGTGACGGACAGCAAGGCCGCGGCGGCCATGGAGAAGGTTTTCGTGAACGCCAGCGGACTGAACAATCGGCCCTCCTGCGATTCCAGCGTGAAGATCGGCATGAACGACACGGTGATGATCAACAGGCTGAAGAAGAGCGCGGGGCCGACCTCGGATGCTGCGTCGATCAGAACCTGCACGCGCGACTGATCGGGCCTCGCCCGTTCGAGGTGCTTGTGTGCGTTCTCGATCATGACGATGGCGGCGTCCACCATGGCGCCGATCGCAATCGCGATGCCGCCGAGGCTCATGATGTTCGATCCCAGCCCGAGCAGCTTCATGGCGCCAAACGCCATCAACACGCCGACCGGCAACATCAGGATCGCGACGAGTGCGCTGCGGACATGCAGAAGGAACACGATGCAGACGAGCCCGACGACGATGCTCTCCTCGAACAGGGTATGCTTGAGGGTATCGATGGCCGCGTAGATCAGGTTCGACCGGTCGTAGACCGGCACGATCTCGACCGATTTCGGCAGGCTGCTCGCGATCTCCCTGAAGCGCTTCTTGACGTTTTCGATGACGTCGAGGGCGTTGACGCCGAACCGCTGCAGCACGATGCCGCTTGCGACCTCGCCCTCGCCGTTCAATTCGGCGATGCCGCGCCGCTCGTCGGGCCCGAGCTCGACGTTGGCGACGTCCCGCAGGAGCACCGGGGTGCCGTTGCTCGTCTTCAGCACGATGTTGCCGAGATCGTTGATGCTCTTGATGTAGCCCTTGCCGCGGATGACGTATTCGAACTCGGAGAGCTCGACGGTGCGGCCGCCGACGTCGGCGTTGCTGGCGCGGATCGCCTCACGTATTTTTTGCATGCTGATGCCGCGGTCGCGCATCCGCTGCGGGTCGAGGACCACGTTGTACTGCTTGACGAAGCCGCCGACGCTGGCGACCTCGGCGACGCCTTCGGCCTTGGCCAGCGCGAACTTCAGATTCCAGTCCTGGATCGTGCGCGTGTCCGCAAGGTTCAATTCCTTCGATATGACGGCGTATTGGTAGACCCAGCCGACACCGGTGGCGTCAGGCCCGATGGTCGGGGTCACGCCGGCGGGAAGCCTGGACGCCGCGCCGTTCAGGAATTCCATGACGCGCGACCGCGCCCAATAGATGTCGGTGCCGTCCTCGAAGATCACATAGACGAAGGAGACGCCAAAGAACGAGAAGCCGCGTACGACCTTCGATTTCGGCACGGTGAGCATCGCCGTCGTCAGCGGATAGGTGACCTGATCCTCGATCACCTGCGGCGCCTGGCCGGGATACTCGGTGTAGACGATGACCTGCGTATCCGAGAGGTCCGGGATCGCATCCAGCGGAAGGTGAACCAGGGCATAGAGGCCGGCGGCAGCCGCGAAGCCGGTCCCGAACAGCACGAGCAGCAGATTGCGCGCCGACCAGGCGATGATGCGGGCGATCATTTGTGATCTCCCGTTGCATCGCCAGGGCCGGCGTCGGTGGCCTGGGATGCCGCCTCGCCAAACCCCTTCAGCGCCGCCTTCAGGTTGCTTTCCGCATCGATAAGGAAGTTGGCGGAGGTCACCACCGCCTCGCCGTCCGCGAGACCCTGGCGCACCTCGACATAGCCGCCGCCGCGACGGCCGAGCTTGACTTCCCGCGGCTCGAAACGCCCTTCCCCCTTGTCGACGAGCACGGCCTGCCGGCTGCCGGTGTCGAGCACCGCGCTGTCCTGTATCGCCAGGACGGGCGCGGCATCGGCCGTGTCGATGTCGGCATCGACGTACATGTCGGGCAGCAGCACCGCGTCCGGATTGGCGAGCTCGATCCTGATGCGAACGGTGCGCGTGTCGCGGTTCACCTGCGGATAGACGACGGCGATTGTCCCGGTGAAGGTCCGGCCGGGGAAACTGCGCGCGCGCACCGCGACTGACTGCCCCACCGCGATGTTGCCGAGATCGCGCTCGGCCACGTCGACCAGCGCCCAGACCACCGAGGTGTCCGCGATCCGGAACAGAACGTCGCCGGGATTGGCCCGCATCCCTTCGATCGCATTGCGTTCGAGCACGACCCCGTCGCGCGGTGCAGACCAGCGTATGGCGACGGGCGCGGTGTGCGTCTTGTCCATCTCCGCAATGACGGACTCGGGAACGTCGAGATTGACCAGCCGCTGTCGCGAGCCGCGGCCGTACATCTCGACACCGCCGACCGTCTTGGAGGTGATCGTCGCGAGATATTCCGCCGCCGCGGACGCCACCGCCGAACTGTAGATTTCCATCAGCGGCTGGCCGGCCTTCACGCGCGTGCCAGTGGTCACGTCGGCGACCTTCTGCACGAAGCTTTCGGCGCGCATCGCGATCACCGACACGCGGCGTTCATCGAGCTGGATCGTGCCGGGCGCCTTCACCGAGACCCGGATCGAGCGCCGCGCGACGGGCTCGGACTTCACGCCCGCGCGCTGGATCTTGCCGGGCGACAGCTTCACTGTGCCGTCGTCGGTATCGTCGCCTTCGTAAACGGCGACATAGTCCATCCCCATCGGATCCTTCTTTGGGACGGTCGATGTATCGGGCAGCCCCATGGGATTGCGGTAGTAGAGGATCTTTCGCGGCGACGCCGCCTGCGCCTTCGGGGGCGCCGGCGCGACGGCCGCTCCGTCGTCGTCGTAGACCGGCAGATAGTCCCGCCCGCGGTCGTCCTTCTTCGGACCAGCAGACCAGAGCGGCGCACCGCTTGGATCGCGGTAGTAGAGCGGCGTTCGCTCCGCGGCAGCCGCAGCCGATGATATGTCGGCCTCAGCGAGCCAGCCCGCACCGTTCGAATGCCAGTAGTAGCCGGCCAGGACCAGGCCGCCGCCCAGCGCAAGTGCCGTCAGGAGACGCAGCGTTTTCATATGGTGTTTCCGCGCGCCCGGGAGCGCGCGTCCGTGTGAAGGAAAAAGGGGAATGTCGGGCGCTGCCGGGCAGCGCCCGAACGCTCACTTGACCACCGTGACGATCACCTTGCCGGTGACGGTCTCCGGTTCGCCCTGCACCTTCACGGACAGCGTCATCTGGTAGTGTCCAGCCATCGGCAGGTCCGTCTTGAAGGCGTACACACCCGGCTCCCTGGACGGCAGCGGCGCGACCGCCGATTCCATCTCGGCCATCCCGTCCGGGGCCATGTCGAGGCGGCTTTTGAAGATGACTGCGTCCGGTATCGGCTTGCCGGTCTGCTTGTTCGTCAGGCGAACGGCGAGCGTGACGTCTTCGCCCTTCTTCATCTGCGGAGTGACGGGCTCGAAGGCGTAGTCGCCCGCGCCCGCCATCGCGGCGGAAGCGGCAAGCGAAAGGGTGGCGGCGAGAGCCGCGGTGCTGATTTTGGAAAGCATTGTCCTGTCCTCATGAATTGATCTTTCGCCGTGGCGCGTGAAGCGCGCACGTCAGTCGTCGTCGCGAGCAGGCACGCCGCTCGCGTCTCGGGCTTTGCGAGATCAGATTCGAGGAGGTCGGAAAGGAGGACTGCCGCCGCGGAAGGAAACGACCTGATCCGGGGGAATAGCCATCGTGCTGGCCATGACGGCGAGACGTTCGAACGCCATGGGCCTGACATCACCAAGCGCGATGATCCCGCCAACGCAGCAGAAGCCCATCCCGCACTTGTAGCCGCCGCTATGGGAGCCCGTTCCCTTCATGTCGGGACAACAATCGTCCATCGACATGTCGGCGTCGCCGCTCATGTGCATGGCCGTCTGCATGCCATCCGACGACATTGCGAGGTTCGCCGCGGACACGCCAACCGGCAGCATCGCCAGGGATATGGCGATGGCGACTGCCAGGATGGTACGGACGAACTGCATCAATATCGACTTACCTTGTCGGGCCGGAACTCGGCCTCAGTAGCATATTCGGACACCAAAGGCAGTCATTGATCGTGGTCAAGCGTCCGTTACCCAGGCTCGCACGGAGGCCGGGTTGGACGTTTCGACGCAGCCCTAGGACTATCGTGCAAAACAGCAACACAAGGCCACCATCGACCGACCGGCCCGTCGAACAGCCCGCGCGGATGTTGACGCGCTCATCCCCTGATGCCAGTTTCGTGATCGGTAGTGTCCGCAAGGACTCTTCAAGGGAATGCGGTGCGTCCACCTCAGTGGGCAATTCCGCGGCTGCCCCCGCAACTGTAGGCGGATAGCCGACGACCAAACGAACCACTGGAGCCCCGCTTGGGCCTCTGGGAAGGTGGTCGAAGGCGATGACCCGCGAGCCAGGAAACCTGCTACCAGCCATGGTCACGCGCGAACGCATTGGGCGGGGTGCCCTGATGTCGGACAAGTAGCCGGTGCATCCGCCGCCTGGGGCGAAGGTGGATGACTAAGGCAACCGCGGTGACGGTTTGTTTGCGTCGCCGCAGAGCGTTGTCGTGCAAAATCTTCATTTCCGTGCTGGCGCAAGGCCAGCGTTATCGCGTGCTTTCCTGATTACTCTGCTCTCGTCGGTGTCCTTGTCGTCCGCGGCGCTCGCGCAAAGCGCGACGCAGGACAACCGCTCCCGGGAGGTCGGTCCGGTGATCGTGTCGCCGCCTGCGCCGCGACAGGCTCCTGCCGTCAGCCCGGGCACTCAGAAGCAGCGCGCGGCCCGGCGCGCCGCGGGACGCAATCGTGGCGCCCCTGCTGTCGCCGTTCCGGCCGCGCAAGCTCCGAGCGGCCCGGTGCAGACGCCGCTCAACACGGCAGCCGTCACCGACGTCGGCTCCCGGCTCGGCATCACGGCGCGCGAGATGCCGGCGACCGTCGAGGTCATCAGTCAGCGGACGATGCAGGACCTGGGCATCCGGACCACGACCGACGTCGCCAAGGCTGCAGTCGGCGTCACCGGCGGCGATGCGCCCGGCGCGCCCGCCATCTTCTCGATGCGTGGCTTTTCCGGCGACCAGATCTCCACGCTCTACAACGGCATCCCGATCGGGCCGTCGACCATGACCGGCCGTCCCATGGACGTGGCTGGCCTCCAGCAGGTCGAGATCATCAAGGGACCGGACTCGCTGGTGGCGGGCCTCGGTGCGACCGGCGGCGCCATCAACTACGTGAACAAGGCGCCGCACACCGGACCAATCGTCAACGACGCCTTCACCTCCTACGATTCCTTCAACGGCTATCGCGCCGGTTACGGATCGGGCGGCAGCACGCTGATCAACGGCCTCGACTACCGCTTCGACATCAGCCATTTCAACAACAAGGGCTTTATCGACGACACCTATTCGAAGCTCAGCAACGTCTCGGGCCAGCTGAACTATCGCGTCAACGAGAACCTGAGGATCTGGGGCGCGACCGAATACAGGCAGGACAACGACCGCTTCTACTGGGGGACGCCGCTGGTGCCGGCGAACGCGCCGGGCATCGTGCCGACGTATGGCGTCGTCTCCGGCCTCTGGAGCAACTATTACCTCGGCGGCGGCACGCCGGTCCCGGTCACCATCGACGCGCGCACGCTGACCACGAACTACAACGTGCTCGACAATCACAGCGGCGCCAACGAGCTCTGGCTGCGCAGCGGCTTTCAATGGGACATCACCAACAACATCTCGCTGAAGAGCCAGGTCTATGGCTATGACGCCCACCGGCACTGGTTCAACAACGAGATCTCGTCGTTTGACCAGACCGTAGGCAATTTCGCAGGCGCGCAGAGCATCTACCGCGAGCGCCTGGCGCTCGATCACGCACAGCGACTCTACGGCAACATCACCGACCTCACCGTCAATTCCAATCTCGGCGGAATGGACAATCGCTTCGTCGCCACCGTGGCGGCGAGCAGCAACCAGTTCAACGTCTCGCAGGACACGCTGTTCTTCAATGACTACGTCGACCTCCTCAATCCGGACCGCGGCCTCTACGGCCCGCGCAGCGACGAGAAGATCTACACCCATCTCGACACCGCCTCGCTGTCGTTCGAGGACCGGCTCAAGCTGACCTCGACCTTCGCGCTGATCGGCGGCATCCGTTTTGAGAATATCGAGCTGTCGCGGACCCGCTTCGACGAGAATGGCCTCCTGAAAGCCAGCTATCCTTTCTCGAAGACGTTCAATCCGGTCACCGGACGCATCGGCTACACCTGGGACATCGCGCCCGGCGTGATGCTTTACAGCCAGTACGCGACGGCAGCCGACCCGACGGTGGCGAACATCTTCATCCTCAGGCCCACGACGCCGCTGCTGCTCACGACGTCGCGAACCTACGAGACCGGCGTGAAGCTGCTGTCGGCCGACAAGCGCGCGGAGGCCACGTTCTCGGCCTTCGACATCGAGCGCAAGAACGTCTACGTCCCCGAAAGCGGCATCCTCTTCAACGTCGCCGGCAAGATGGCCTCCAAGGGCGTCGAGATCGCCGCCGCGGTCAATCCGGTCGCAGGCCTGAAACTGTGGGGCAACGTCGCCTTCGTGCAGTCGCGCTTCATCGACTTCACCTATGTCGACGGCAATGGCGACTTCCAGTCCTATTCGGGCAAGACGCCGCCCAACGTTCCGAACTTCATCGCCAACGCCGGCGCCTCCTATCGCTTCGACACGAAGCTGCCGGTGGAGATCGGCGGCCTCGTCCGTCACGTCGGCGACCGCTTCAACTTCCAGGACAATCTGGTCACGATGGACGCCTACACGATCTTCGACGCGTTCGCGTTCGTCGATATTCCAAAAGCCTATTTCCCGGGCGTCGACCAGACCCGGATCAGCTTTCGCGTGAGGAACCTAACCAACAAGCTCTACGCGGCCTGGGGCGATCCGGGTTACACCGACCAGATCATCCTGGGCGCGCCGCGCAGCTACGAGGTCGCGGCTTCGTTCAAGTGGTAGTCGCGGATCACCTCGCCCGCGCCGTGGCAGGAGTTGTCACGCGACAGTAGGACGCAATCGCAAATCGATTGCGCCGTTGAAGCCGCAGGTCTCGAGAGCTATCGATCAACGAGACCTGTCTTCCATCGGGAGGAACGCATGAGCACCATCACCGGCGGTTGTCACTGCGGCGCGATCCGCTATCAGGTCGAGGGCGAAGCGATCGTGCACGCGCTGTGTCACTGCCGCGATTGCAGGCTTCACGCGGGCGCTCCCGTCGTCGGCTGGACGATGTACGCGGACGATGCCGTCAAGGTGACCAAGGGCGAGCCCAAGGTCTACAGCTCCTCGGAACATGCGCGGCGGCACTTTTGCGGCGACTGCGGAACCGGCCTGTTTTATGTCAATGCCGACATGTTGCCCGGGGTCATCGACGTCCAGAGCGCGACCTACGACGATCCCGACGCCGTACCGGCGACGATGCACATCCAGGTCGCAGAGCGCCTTCGATGGATGGAGCGCGCGCACGAACTGCCGACATTCGACCGCTATCCTCCGCCACCGTAGCGGCGCGCGCGAAGCGTTCGCCGTCTCGATGGAACCGCACAAACACCATCTTGCAACGGCCGGACGATCTCACGTAGATTGATCGGCGTGGGGACGAAGCAGACTCCCCGTGAGACCTCGGTCCAAGCTCTGCGCAGCACGCCATTCGTGGAGCTTGCGCATGGATACCGAACGCCATCCTCCTGTCCGCCATACCGTTGCCATCCTCTCCCGCGGCGACGCCGCCGCGCGCCGGGACGCGACGGCGCAAAACAGCCGCTTCGTCCGCGTTTTCGAAGCACTCGCCGCGGTCGGCATCGAAGCCCGACCGGTGATCTACGACGAGATCTTCGCCGACGCCGTCCGCGATCAACTGCTCGCCGTCGATGGCGTGCTCGTCTGGGTCGATCCGATCCATCAGGGCAAGACGCGCGAGGCCCTCGACCCGCTGCTTCGCGACGTTGCGGCGCAAGGGCCATGGGTGAGCGCCCATCCCGACGTGATCCTGAAGATGGGCGTCAAGGAGGTGCTCTACCGAACGCGTCATCTCGGCTGGGGAGCCGACACGCATCGCTATGACACCGCCGCAAGCTTCCGCGCCGAATTTCCCGCGCGTCTTCAGGCGAACGGTCCGCGCGTGCTCAAGCAAAATCGCGGCAATGGCGGCCAGGGGGTGTGGAAGGTGGAGGCCCTGCCCAACGCGGACGCCATGGTTCGCGTGCTGCATGCCCAACGCGGCAGTCTGCCCGAGGACATGCCGCTCGATGCCTTCCTCGCGCGCTGCGAACCGTATTTCGGATGGGGCGGCTGCGTCATCGACCAGGCGTTCCAACCCCGCCTGCCCGACGGCATGATCCGCTGCTACATGAGCGGCGCCAAGGTCGCGGGCTTCGGGCATCAATTGATCAAGGCCCTGATCCCGCCGCCGCCGGAAGGCCCCGACGCACCCGAGGCGCAGCCGGGCCCACGGATCATGCATGGACCCGATGCTTCGCAATTCCAGACGCTCCGAAGATCGATGGAGGACGAATGGACGCCGCAGCTGATGGACACGCTCGGCATCGACGAACCGTCGCTGCCGGTGATCTGGGACGCCGACTTCCTGTACGGGCCCCGCGACGCCGCCGGTACCGACACCTACGTCCTGTGCGAGATCAACGCGAGCTCATGCTTTGCGATTCCCGACGACGCGCCAGCGGCAATCGCCCGAACGGTGAAGCACCGCTTGCTCCGGATTCAAGCAGTGCGTTCGGGCGCATAACGCGGAACACTAGGCCGGCAGCCGTGCTGTGACGTCGCCGGATGTCTCCGTGCACAACGGGCAGCGTTGACGAGCCCCGTGGTGGCGCGATCAACGCGCCCGTGCCATCCCACGTCACAGGAATCCGGTCGATATCCACGGTATCGCGGCCACCACGAGCGTGCCGATCAGCAAGGCCACGATATAGCCGACGATCGGCTTGATGCCTTCGTCGGGACTGATGCGGCTGATGGCACAGGCCGCATAGTAGCCGACGCCGAACGGCGGGGCGAACAGACCGATGCCCATGGCGAGAACGACGACCATCGCGTAATGCACCTCGTGCACCCCGACCTGACGGGCGATCGGAAACAGCAGCGGCCCGAACAGAACGATGGCCGGGATGCCCTCGAGCACGCTGCCCAGAATGACAAACGCCACGATGGTAACGCCGAGGAAGACCGGCGTTCCGCCCGGCAGCGCGGTCATGACCTTGGCGAGCGATGCCGAGAAACCCGACTGGGTCAGGGCCCACGCCATCCCGGTCGCGGCACCGATGATCAGCAGAATCGCGCCGGACAGTGACGCGGTCTCCACCAGCATCGGATAAAGGCGGCGCCAGGAGAACTGGCGATAGATCAGAAGCCCGGTGAGAACCGAGTAGACGATGCCGATGGTCGACACCTCGGTAGCCGTCGCAACGCCCTCGACCACCGCGGCCCGGATGACGAAGGGCAGAGCCATCGCCGGAATCGCGATGACGAAGGCGCGGCCGATCTCGCGCCCGCTCGCGCGCTTCACATGCGACAGGTCTTCGCCGCGATATCGCCACCAGACCACGGAGCAGAGCCCGATCGCCAGCACGATGCCGGGCAGCAGACCGCCGGTGAACAGCGCCGCGATCGACACGCCCGTGACCGAGCCGATCGTGATCAGCACCAGCGAGGGCGGGATGGTCTCGGTCTGGGCGCCGGTTGCGGCAAGCAGCGCGACGAGATCGCCAGGCTTGGCGCCCCGCTTGGTCATCTCGGGAAACAGCACGGGCGCCACCGCTGCCATATCGGCCGCCTTGGAACCCGAGATTCCCGACACCAGGTACATCGCGCCGACCAGCACATAGTGCAAACCGCCACGCACATGTCCAAGCAGGCTGGCGAGAAAGCCCACCATGGCACGCGCCATGCCGGTCATTTCGATCAGTAGGCCGAGGAACACGAACAGAGGCACCGCCAGCAGGATCAGATGGCTCATGCCTTCGTCCATGCGCCCGATGATGACCACATCGGGCGTGCCCGTCGTCAGCGCCAGATAGCCGACGGTTGCAAGGCCAAAGGCAAACGCGATCGGCACCGCCGCAAGGACCATGGCGCCGACGATGATCACGAAGAAGATGAGCAGGTTGAGATTGCCGAGAGGCTTGAGCAGCGGCCCCGCCAGCACAAGCGCGGCGATGATCCCGGCGACGAGCGCTACGGCGGCCAGCAGGCTCCGCAAGCCAGCGATGCGAGCCAGCCGCAGAACTGCGGCGACCAGCATCAATCCGATGCCGACGGGTAACGCCGCGGCGCGCCAGCTGTTGACGATTTCCAGCGCCGGCGTCGTGACGAACACCTCGTCGGCCGCGAACTCGTAAGCCGGGTGGATCACCAGCAGGAGAAACGCCAACGACGCCGCGGCGGCAACGACATCCAGGAACGCGCGGGCGTCGGGCCGAAGCATGCCGATGATAGCCGTCATCCGCATGTGCTCACCACGCTGGAAGGCAATCACCGATCCCAGCATGGCGAGCCACAGGAACAGAATGCCGGCGAGCTCGTCGGCCCAGATGATCGGAGCGTGAAAAACGTATCTTCCGACGATGCCGGCCGACAACACGACGATCTCGGCCAGCACCAGCAGTGCCGCCGGGATCGCAACCACATGACCAAGCACCTTGTTGGCCCTGGCGGCCCACAGGTGCACACTTGACTGAGGTGCGGCCATTGCGGCACCCTGATCGATATTCGGCATATGGTTGATCGCGGTCATGACAGTTTGCCCGCCGCTTTCTCGAGCTGCGCCCAGGCCTCTTCACCGAACTTGGCCTTCCAGTCGGCATAGAAGCTCGTCTTCGCCAGCGCCTGCCTGAACGCGCCGCGGTCGACCTCGATGAACTGCATGCCCTTGGCGGTCAGATCCGAGCGCAGTGTGTCGCTCAACTTCGCGATGTCGGCGCGCTCGTCCTTGGCCGAGCGGTCGAATTCGCGGGTCACGATCTGCTGCACGTCCTTTGGCAGTTTTTCGAAAGCGCGCTTGTTGCCGAGGATCCAGTAATTGTCCCACACATGCCCCGTCAGGGAGCAGGTTTTCTGCACCTCGTAGAGCCGGGCCGTCGCGATGATCGGCAGCGGATTCTCCTGCCCGTCGACCACCTTGGTCTGCAGCGCCGAGTAGACTTCGTTGAAATTGATCGGCGCGGGTCCTGCACCAAGCGCCTGGAACAGCGACGTCAGATTGGGCGCGGCCGGCACGCGCAGCTTGAAATTCTTGAGGTCCTCCGGAGTCCTGATCTCGCGGCCCGACGATGTCACGTGGCGGAAGCCGTTGTCCCAGGCGCTCGACACCGTCATGATCGGCGTCTTGGCGATCTGCGCGCGAATATAGGTGCCAAGCTCACCGTCCATCGCCTTCCAGACCGCGTCATAGCTCGTGAACAGAAAGCCGAGGTTGACGATACCCGCCGCCGGAACCAGCGTCGCGAGGATCAGCGAGGAAAGATTGAAGAACTCGACGCCGCCGTTGCGCACCTGCGTCAGCAGGTCGGTATCGGAGCCGAGCTGGTTGGCCGGAAAGAGATTGATGTCGAGCCGCCCGCTCGTCGCCTCGCGAATGCGGTCGGTCGCCTCTTTCGCGCGAACGTTGACGGGATGGGTCGGATCCTGGCCGGTCGCGAGCTTGTAGGTGAATTCCGCGGCCGAAGCGGGACGCGTGAGAATGCCGCATAGCGGCACGGCTGCGCCGGCCATGAGCAACTTGCGACGGCTGAGGGTGATTGGCTTCCGCGGGGTCATCGTCTCCTCCTGTTGAGCATGGATTGATCTGTAGCGACGGCTTTCGCCGCCAGCTGTTGCTGCAGGCCGGCTCTCGATGCGTCGGCATTGGACAGCAGCTCTCGTTCTCCGCAGCAGCGCTGCGAAACATTTTGGCCCGATCGATCGTGAATGGTGGCTGCCTGTGCCGCTAGCGCAGCCACTCCTTGATCTGCCGCTTCACTTCTGCGGTCGAGATGCCGTAGCGGTCGTGCAGCGTCGGCAGCGCGCCGGCGGCGAGAAACTCGTCGGGAAGCCCGATCTGCCGGAATGTCGGATGCACGCCCGAGCGCATCAGGAGCGCCGCGACTGCTTCGCCGAGACCGCCGATCACGGTGTGGTTTTCGGCGACGACCACCAGGCGGCCCGGCTTGCCCGCCTCGCGCAGGATCGCCTCGGTATCGAGCGGCTTGATCGTCGGCACGTGCAGGACGCCGACGTTGATGCGGTCATCCGACAGGGCCTGGGCAGCCTCCAGCGCGCGCATGGTCATGATGCCCGAGGAGATGATCAAGACGTCGGCGCCGTCGCGCAGGAGCGCGGCCTTGCCGAGCTCGAAACGGTAATTGTACTCGTCGAGCACCAGCGGCACCTGGCCGCGTAACAGCCGCATATAGACCGGTCCACGATGCGCAGCGATGGCCGGCACGATCTGCTCGATCTCGTGCGCATCGCAGGGGTCGATCACCGTCATGTTGGGCATCGCGCGGAACAGCGCGAGGTCCTCCGCGGCCTGATGGCTCGGTCCATAGCCCGACGTCAGGCCAGGCAGCGCGCAGGCGATCTTCACGTTGCGGTCTTCTTCCGCGATGGTCTGGTGGATGAAGTCATAGGCCCGCCGCGAGGCGAACACCGCGTAGGTCGTCGCGAACGGCATGAAGCCTTCGGCGGCCAGGCCCGACGCGGCGCCAAACAGGAGCTGCTCGGCCATGCCCATCTGGTAGTAGCGATCGGGAAAGGCCTGCGCGAAGATGTGCAGATCGGTGTATTTGCCGAGATCGGCGGTCATGCCCACGATGTCTTCGCGGCTGCGAGCGAGTTCGACGAGCGCGTGACCGAAGGGCGCCGGTTTGGTGCGCTGCCCTTCCGCCGCAATCGAAGCGATCATGGCGGACGTGGTCAGCCGCGGCTTTGCGGAGGGTGTCGATCCGGCGGACTTCATGATTGGTCTCCCGCGTTCAGTGCAGACAGGGCGAGCTGCCATTCGTGCGGCTCGACGCGAATGAAGTGGTTCTTCTCGCGCTGCTCCAGGAAGGGAACGCCCTTGCCCATCAACGTGTCGGCGACGATCATGCGGGGCTTCGCTTCCGGATGCGCCATCGCGGCATCGAAGGCACCCACCACCGCGTCGAGATCGTTGCCGTCCACCCGCTGCACGAACCAGCCGAACGCCTCAAGCTTGTCGACCAGCGGCTCGAACCCCAGCATCTGCCTGGAGGGCCCATCCGCCTGCTGATTGTTGACGTCGACGACCCCGATCAGATTGTCGAGCCTGTGATGAGCGGCCGACATGATGGCTTCCCATTTGGAGCCCTCGTCCAGCTCGCCGTCCGAAAACAGCGTGAAGATGCGCGCTGCCGATTTCTTGCGCTTCAGCCCGAGTGCCATGCCGACGGCGATGCCAAGGCCAAGGCCCAGCGAGCCACCGGACATCTCCATGCCCGGCGTATAGGAGGCCATGCCCGACATCGGGAGCCGGCTCTCGTCGAAGCCGTAGGTTTGCAGCTCGGCCTCGGGAATGATCCCGGCCTCGATCAGGGCCGCATAGAGCGCGATCGCATAATGTCCGTTGGACAACAGAAAGCGGTCGCGGCCTTCCCAGGTGGGATCTTCGGCGCGAAAACGCATCGCGTGAAAATAAGCCACCGCCAGCACATCGGCGATGTCGAGCGCCTGTGCGATATAGCCCTGGCCCTGGACTTCGCCCATCAGCAAGGCGTTGCGGCGGATGTTGCGGGCACGCTGTGCGAGCGTCGGCGCGTTTGCGAGCGTCGGTGTTGTCATGATCGTTTCTCCTCTGCTCCGCTCAGTGGATCAGCATGCCGCCGTTCACGTCGATGACCGCACCGGTCACGTAGGCCGAGAGGTCGGAGGCGAGGAAGGTGTAGATCCCGGTGACGTCGGCGGCCTCGCCGAGCCGGCCGAGCGGAATTCCCTCGAGGATCTTCGCCCGCATCTCGTCAGTGAGCTTGCCGGCGGTGATGTCGGTCCCGATCAGGCCCGGCGTCACGCAGTTGACGCGGATGCCATCGGGGCCGAACTCGCGCGCCATCGCCTTGGCGAGCCCGAGCACGCCGGCCTTTGCCGCCGAATAGTGTGGTCCGCCGAAGATGCCGCCGCCGCGCTGGGCGGAGACCGACGACATGCATGCGATCGATCCGCCCTTGCGCTTCTGCATATGCGGGATCACGGCCTGCGACAGGAACAGGATGCCCTTGAGATTGACGTCCTGGATGCGGTCCCAATCCTCGGCCTTGATGTCGAGGAGCTTCACGGGCTGGGTCACGCCCGCGTTGTTGATGAGGATGTCGATCTGGCCGAATTTGGCGATGACCGCCTCGACGGCCCTGATGCAGGTTTCCTTGTCGGCCACGTTGCAGGCGAGGCCGAGATGCGGCTCACCGGTGCTGGATTCGAGGCTGCGCGCGGCCGCTTCCGCCGCAGGGCCGTCGATGTCGAGAATGGCGACCCGGGCCCCTTCGGCCGCAAAGCGGCGGGCGGTTGCAAGTCCAATGCCCCGCGGAGAGGCCGCTCCGGTAATGATTGCAGTCTTGCCGCGTAGCAGCATCTACTCCTCCCTGAATGGCTGTTGCCGGGCACCCCAAAAGGCGCCGCTGTTCTTGACCCGGTTGATTATGCCCCCGCCCGATTTCCCACAAACGCGCTGTTGTCTTGCATGGGTGAATTTGGTTCACTTGTCGGATGCTGCTGTCCAGTATCCCGATATCGTCCATCCGCGCCTTCGAGGCGGCCGCACGCACCGGCTCGTTCCGGGATGCGGCGAACGAGCTTCATCTCACCCCGAGCGCGGTGAGCCACGCCATTCGCAAGCTCGAAAGCGCGATGAGCACCACCTTGTTCGAGCGCAGCGCCCGGGCGGTCCGCCTGACACCGGCGGGCGAGAACCTGATGCGTCACGCCGGCGCCGCGTTCGACAATCTGCGCCGGGGCATCGAAGAGGTCGCGGGCCGCGGACCGCAATTGTTGAGGGTGCACTGCGCCCCGAGCTTTGCCGCCCAGTGGCTCGCCCCGCGCCTCGCCCGCTTCATGGCCGCCGAGCCGAAGCTCGAGGTCCGACTCGCCGCCAACACGGAATATGCCCGGTTCAGCAATGACGACTTCGACATCGACATCGTGTACGGCCAGCCGAGGGCAGAGGGCGTCGAGGTCATTCCGTTGGGCGAGGAGACCGTGACGCCGCTCTGCACGCCCGAACTCGCGAAAAAAATTCGCAAACCGAAGGACCTGCTCGACCAGGTGTTGATCCGCTCGGACGTGAAGCAGGTGCAGTGGCACCAATGGTTCACCGCAAACGGGCTCGAAGCGCCGGCCATTCACGGCATGCGCTTCGATCGCAGCTTCCTGGCGATCGCCATGGCGTCGAGCGGCCTCGGCGTGACGCTGGAATCAACACGGCTGGCCGAACGGGAAATCGCGACGAAGCGGCTGGTTGCGCCCCTCGCGGGACGCTCGGTCGACATCCGTTATGTCGGCCACCATCTCGTTTTTCCGCGCGCAAGCCGGCAGCGTCGGCCGATCCGGGTTTTCGCCGACTGGATCACGCGTGAGCTTGCAGCTGGCGGCCCAGCTTCGACACCCTAATGCGCACCGCACCGGCAGCGCTCGTAATCGGCGGGATCGTGGCTGTTGACGATGGTCACGCGGTCGCCGTGGTTCAGCTTCAGCGCGCGCAGCCGCGCCTGGTTGGCGATCCGCATGCCACGGTCCATGTCGCCCTTGCGCTGGAAATAGCCCAGCATCAACGGCACGCGCGGCGATGGGTCGAGCTGGGCGTGGTGGAAATAGCTGTCGCCGGCATGCAACAGCCATTTGTCACCTGATCGCACCGCGATGCCGCAATGGCCGAGCGTGTGGCCGGCGAGCGGGATCATCAGGATGTCGGCTTCCTTGTCGCCGAGCGCGCGCACGCCCTTGAAGCCGAACCAGTCCTCGCCGGCCTCGCCATAGAATGTCCAGCCCGGCCCATGGCTCCACTGCCCCGTGACATAGCGCCCTTCGGGCGGCGCGGGCTTGCGTAGCACCGCCATGTCGTATTCGGCGCGGTGGACGTGGATCGCGGCATGGGGAAAGTCCGGCACGCCGCCGGCGTGGTCGCGGTCGAGATGCGTCAGCAGCACGTGGCGCACATCGCCGGGTGAGTAGCCGAGCGCCTTCACCTGCTCGACCGCCGTCTCCGCCGGGTCCAGCCTTGGCGCGGTCTGGCGCAGCCATCGGCCACCCAGACGATCGGGCGTTGCAATATCGCCGAGACCGATGCCGGTGTCGACCAGAGCGAGTCCGTCCCTCGTCTCGACCAGCAGGCAATGGCAGACCAGGCGGGCGCGCTGGAACAGGCCGCCGGTGCCGTTCACAAGGCGGCGGCCGATCGGGCACATCGTGCCGGTGTTGAGGTGGTGGATCTTCATCGCGCTTCCCTGCTGTTGTGAGCAGGGCGTTCTTGCCACCGGGCGATCTATAGGTAAAATATTGAATATTGATACTATCTCTAGGCACATCCTATGGACATCCGCGAGCTTCGCTACTTCGCCGCCGTGTATCGCGAGCGCAATCTGACCGCGGCGGCACGCGCTTGCTTCGTGTCGCAGCCGTCGATCTCGACCGCGATCACCCATCTGGAGGCCGAGCTCGGCACCACGCTGTTCATCCGGCACAAGAAGGGCGTCGCACCGACCGCCTCAGCCGAGCAGTTTCATGCGCTGGCCCGCCGCATCATCGACGAGGCGGACGCCGCACGCAGCCTGTTCAGGAAGCCGAATACGAAGACCACCGTCACGCTGGGACTGATGCGCACGCTCGACATACCCCGAACGATCGCGCTGCTGAAGCCGCTTACGGCGCGCACCGACATCGCGCTCCGCCTCGTCGGCGGCGACGAGCGCGCCGATGCGCGCATCATCTCGAAGAGCATGCTCCGCGCTGACGAGCATTTCGTCGCGCTATGGAGCGAGCGCTACGTCGCCGCGCTGCCGCCCTCGCATCCGCTGACGCTGAAGGAGAAGCTGCGGACCGCCGATCTCGCCGGCGTCCCCCTGATCGACCGCTGCCATTGCGAGCAAAGCGAATTCTTCGGTCGGAGTTCACAACGAAGGCAGACCGCGGCGGTCGCGCAATCGGAGGATTGGGCGATGGCGCTGGTTGCGGCCGGCGTCGGCATTGCCATCGTCCCGGAAGGCGTGGCGCGCGGCAATCCCGACGTCGCGGTGCGCGAGATCGAGGTCAGGGTCAAACGCGAGGTCGGCCTCGCCTACCGCGCATCAGTGCCGCTCGCGGATGCGCTGAAGGATTTTGTCCGGAAACTTCAGAAGCAGCGGCGCAAGCCGGATCCGACCGGCCCACGGCGCAACAAACGCAGGAAATCCTAGCCCTTCGAGATGACTGCGCGGCCATAGGGCGGCTGGGCCGCAACCGGCGGATTGGCGGTCTGGGCTGCGAGTTCGCCGATCAGGCGGTCGGCATCGGCGGCCATGCCGTCGGGCGCCTGGATCACCAGACGCTCCAGCGCCCAGCGATAGGACGAGACGCGCTGCTCCAGGCACTGCTGCACCCACTGGATGATTAGCGAGTTCTCCCGCATGCGCGCGACCGCATCATCCCTCTCCCTTGGCGAGAGCTCGGAGACCCGCGCCATGGTCGCATCGCGCTTCCTGTCGAGATCGATGACGCGGATCGCGGAGCCGAAGAACGGCTCGAAACGGGTGATGTCGTTGCGCACGTCCTCGATCAGCTGCGCATAGCGCGATGAATGCGAGCGATGCGGCTCGTCGATCAGCGTGCGCCCATACATGGTGCGGTCGAACACGACCTTCTGCTGCCAGGGCGACGGCAGCGCCCTGTAGTCGCCGAATACGCTCTTCCAGGCGGGCCGCGACAGCGGCGGCTCGATCATGGGATAGGCGAGATCGCGAAGCTGGCGCTCCGCGTCGGTGAGCTGGAATTGGGACGACTTCAGGCCGACGCTGCCGGTGGCCTCGGTCCCGAGCCAGCGATGCATGTCGTCGCTGCGCATGTCAGCGCGGGTGCGGCCGAAATCGCCGCCGCTGCACGCGCCGAGCGTCGCACCGACGAGTGCGAGCAGGACGGCCGTTACGACAGGCCGAATCTGGCGGATGGCATCCGGCATTGCAAAAGCCGGATGCTAGCGGCGACGACGACGGCGCCCCGGCGCTGTGCCCTGCTCCGGCCCGCGATCGCCGCTGGTTTCTTCCGTCTGGCGCTCGATGCGGATCACGGGGAGGATCAGAATCGTTCCCGTTTCCGTACGCGGCGTGGCATCCCCCGACGAGCCTGCCCGGCGACCGGCCGGAAATTCGATAATGGTCCCCATATCAGCTCTCTATCAATTGCCGCGCGACCGAGCGCGCTGGTGCAACGTGCGTTCATTAAGATCAGTTCATGGTTAACGGGGTGTAAACGCGCCTTCCGGACCGTAACTTCACGGGCGGCCTCCCGCGTCCCGTTGCGGGACGACAACACCTGAAATGATGGGGTCGACTTCACGCCTCGTTTTCCTTAACGAGCCTTTAAAGGAACCTGCGTTAGGCTCGCGGACGAGTATCTTTTCCAGGTCGCGTATCTCTCCATGACCAAGTCGCTGTTTCCCGGATTCGACGGGCTGATGAGCCTCTCCCGTCGCGAAGGCGTTGATGTTCGCCCGACGCTGCTGCGCGTGCTGACGGACCTCTATGTCCAGGCGCCCACCCACAGCGACGACGAGCAGCGCCAGTTCATCGAGCTTGCGACGCGGCTGATCGACCAGGTCGACGATGCGACGCGCGCGGCCGTCAAGGCGAAGCTTGCGATCTATCCGCAGACGCCCGTCCCGGTCCTGCAGAAACTCGGGCTGGTTGCGACCCAGGAAGGCCGCAGGGTTCCGCTCGCGCGCGAAATTCGCAGCTCCCCGCAGGCGGCTTCGCCTGCTCGCACGCCGACCGACGCCGAGTTGCGCATGGCCGCCAACATGGCGATGCAGCCGAAGGAAGCGGCCGAGATCCACGACATGTTCTTCCGCGCCGATGCGACCCAGCGCGCGCTGGTCCTGCACAATCTGGGGCAGACCCCGCTGAAGGCCGCGCCACGGATTCCGACCGTGCGTGCCAAGCGTGCGATCCAGATCCTGGAGATGGCGGCAATCGCCAACGATGTCGAGAATTTCACCTACGAGCTCGGCGACAGCCTGATCCTGCCCTCGCGCGTCGCAGCCCAGATCGTCGACGATGCCGGTGGCGAAGCGCTCGCAATCGCCGCGCGCGCGCTCGACATGCCGAGCCCGAACTTCCAGCGCATCCTCCTGTTCTTCAAGCCGGAGATCGGCACGTCGGTCGATGCGGTGTACCGGTTGTCGCGGCTCTACGACCGGCTCAGCGACCGCTCTGCGCTCGTGATGCTGGCGGCCTGGCGCGGCTCGACGCTCGCGGTCACGCGCGCAAAATACCAGTCGTCGCTGCACGAGAGCGAACGCCAGCGCGCGCGTGCGGGCGCCAGCCAGACCCGGCCGGGCGTGCAGCCGGGCTCGGCGCCTGCGGTGCGGACGGGCACCGACGGATCGGACCGCTAGGTCTTCGCCAATTCGAGGAAGTGACGACCTTTGCGGTCCTCGGTCTCGACGATCCAGGCGTCCGGATCGAAGCGGATTTCCTTGGTGAGGCGCTCCTCGACCGCTGGCTCAGGCATCGGCTGCGCGGCAAGTGGCACGAAGAAGCGATCGACCGGCCGGCCGTCGTCATAGACGGTCTGCGGCGCCGGTACGTACAGCATCGCGTTGCCGTCGAGCAGCGACACCTTCACGAATACCGCGCCCGCCTCCTCGGCACCGCGACGACGCACCGCCCCGAACACGCCTTCGGTCTGGCACCGGCGCAGGTAGGCGGAAACCCAAATGTTTGATTTCAAACGCATGAAGAGCACGATAGGCCAGTGCTGCAATCAGCACCAGCCTTCGCACAACAATGACGCTTATTCGACGGGGTGGCCGATCGCGGCTCCGAGCTCGCGCAGCAGGCGGTCGGAGACCTGACCCGTCACCTGCATCTTGTGCTCGCGCTCGAATTTCTGGATCGCGGACTGCGTCTCTGCGCCCATCGTGCCCGTGATCTTCAAATTGCCATAGCCGTATTCGGACAGCGCGCGCTGCACGCCGGCGATACGCCGCGCGGCCGGACTCTGCGCGACGGGAATCGGCGCCGGCGGACGCGCGATGGCGACGGATTGCGGCGGCGCCGACGTCGTTTGCTTGACCAGATTGGTCATCGGATCGCCCGCGCGCGGCGTCGATGCCGTCGCCTCGACCGGCTTCTCGGGGGCCTTCTCGGCGGCGCGCTCGACAGGCTTGGGCTCGGCGCGGAATTCCGTCGCTCTCGGCTCCAGCGGCGAGGTATCCGCGCCGACGGGGCGCGGACGCGGCAAGGGGTTCGACAGCGGCACGGACGACGGCGCGGGAAGATTGATCACGGTGCCGAACATCGGCGCCGGATGCCGGCCGGTCTGAAGGAACAGCGCGTTGGCAACGATCGCGCTGACTGCGGCGACGCCGACGAGACCGGCCAGCGTGTCCTTGGGACTGTGCAGCAGGATGCGCATCGCAAGATTGCGCTCGGTCTCGACATCGATGACCGCGGCCTTGGCGCCACGGCGGCGCGGAGCGGCTTCGTCCTTGGCAGACTTCTTAGGCACTTTTCTTCACCAGAGCTGGTTGGTCGTGAGATTGGTCCTGAAGCTCCTGGCGCGGCACCGGTGTCAGCGACGCGATCTTGCTCTCGGCCGCCATTCTATCGGGCGTCTTGGCCTGCGGCGGCGTGTAGACGAGCGGCAGCCTGACGGTGACGGAGGTGCCCTCGCCGAGCCTGCTTTGTACAGTCAATTCGCCGAGATGCAACGCCACCAGACTCTTGACGATCGAAAGTCCGAGGCCCGTGCCTTCGTGACGGCGCTGATAGGTCTTTCCGGCCTGGAAGAACGGCGCGCCGATGCGCTTGAGATCATCCGCCGCAATGCCGACGCCGGTGTCGCTGATGCGCAGCGCGAGCTGCGATCCGGACACCGCGGCCGATACGGTGACCTGACCACCGCGCTCGGTGAACTTGATGGCGTTGGCGACGAGATTGAGCACGATCTGCTTGAAGGCGCGCGGATCGCCGGTCATGACAGGCAGGTCCTGCGGCGCATCGGTGATGAGGTCGATGCCGTTCTCCCGCGCCTTCAGCGCCAGCAGATTGCAGCAATGCATCAGAGAGGCGCGCGGCGCGAACGGTTCCGACGCAATCTCGAAATTGCCCGATTCCATCTTCGACATGTCGAGGATGCCGTTGACGACCGAGAGCAGATGCTGGCCGGAATCGTTGATGAGCTGGGCATATTCCTTGCGCTGGGCCGCACCCAGCATCAGGGTCTGCTCCTGCGCGATCATCTCGGAGAAACCGATGATGGCGTTGAGCGGCGTGCGCAGCTCGTGGCTCATGGTGGCGAGGAAGCGGGTCTTGGCGGCATCGGCCGCTTCCGCGGCGCTGCGCGCCTGATCGAGCGCCTGCTCCGCGAGCTTGCGATCGGTGACGTCGCGCATCACGCCGACGACTTCCGCTTCGCGCGTGGCGTCACCGTCAATATCCTGGCGGCCCATGTCCTGGTCGAGCGGCCGGCAGCGCATCTCGACCCAGATGAAATCGACCTGGCCACGCTCCGATCCGGCCGGCTCCCGCCGCAGCCGGAACTCGACGCTGCGCACGTCCCCGCGCGCGGCATCGGAGAGCGCCGTGAGATAGGCCGGACGATCGGCGACATGGACGCGGTCGAACAGGCCGTGGCCGAGCAGCTGCGCGACAGGCATGCCGAGCATGGCTTCCACCGCCGGCGAGATGAACTGCACCGCGCCGTTGCGCCGATGCCGCGAGATGACGTCGCTCATGTTGCGCGCCAGCAGGCGATAGCGCTCTTCCTCGCGCAACAGCAGCGCAACGCTGGTGCGCGCGAGCGATTCCGCACCGAAGGCGAGGCCCGCGGCATAGAGCGTCGCCGAGGCGACGCCGAACGCCATCAGCACGCCGCGTTGTGCGGCGCTGGCGTCTCCGGCCGGCAGCCAGCCGAGCTGGCCGGCAAGGATCAGGACGCCGGCGCAGGACAGCGCAAGCAGGGAGGCAAAGGCCGCGACGCGGCGCGAGGCCGACAGCGCGGCTTCCAGGGGAACCACGACCAGCCAGATCGCGGCGAATGATTCGATGCCGCCGGTGGTGCCGGCAACCGCCATGATCAAGCCGGCCAGCGCCAGCGACGACAGCACATGGGCGCCTTCATAGCGGCCGGTGCGCGACAGGAACCATGACAGGAGAATGGGGGCGATCAGCCACGCGAAGGCGGCGACCTCGATCGCGCTCGGCGCGCCGCGCGTCGCGAGATAGACCGGGAATGCGGCAAACGCGGCCAGGCTGCCGAGCAGCCGCGGCGCCATGAAGGCACGATGGCGCGCTCGCGTCAGCGCGTCGTAACGCGCGGAGGGATGCAGCAGTGCATCGAGACAATCGCGGATGATACTCAAAACTGTCACGGGTCTCGCGCTTCGGCCCACTCGTCGAGAAGACGCGCCGGAACGCCTCCTTATCGTTGAGCCACCGTGTCAGAGCGACCTTAAACGAGTGCTAAGGCAATGCGGCCCGCCGCCGGACACTGTGTCATCGCGGAGATTTTTAGGCGATTTGACCACGTCATCATCGGGGATGGTGAACACAGGGTTTCACCAGTCCCCGCATGGTTTCGAATTGGTGGACAAGCGGCGCCACCGAAATCACGGGGCTCCGGCGTCAATCGAAAATTTACGACGTGGCGGTTCGGGAAGATTCTTGCGTAGATTTTCCGCGAATTAAGCGGAAGGCAATCACTTGCGATTTATCGAGAGTTGCTAGGTCCGGCGCCTCGCGGGCATCGCCGCGGCGGGATCTAACATACAGGTCGATAAGATGCGCTTTCTGCTCCGCATCACATTCTGGCTCGGGCTGGTGCTGGTGCTCCTGCCGCGGGACAAGACGCCCGAATCGGAGAAGCTGCCGCAGATCGGCGCCGCCGATGCGGTGCAGGCTGCGACCGCGGCCGTCTCCGACGTGACCCAGTTCTGCAAGCGCCAGCCGGCGGCCTGCGAGGTCGGCGGCCAGGCCGCGACCATCATCGGCCAGCGCGCACAGGACGGCGCGAAGAAGATCTACCAGATCATCAACGACAAGAAAGAGCAGCTCGAGAAGACCGACAAGAAGGCGCCCGATCATACCGGCTCGATCGCGCTGGCCGGCGAAGGCGATGCCGCCTCGGGCGAGGCGCCGCGCGACACCCTGAGCCAGGACGACCTCGCGCTGGAATGGCGCGGCCCTGCGGCGGCGCCGGCGAATTAGCGCCCAAACCCTATCGATTTCGCGTCCTCGCATCCTTATATTGGCCTGAACGGGAACATTGGGCCAGCATGACGACGATCGACGAAATCAGGGACAATTTCGAGCTTCTGGACGAGTGGGACGACCGCTACCGGTACGTCATCGAGCTCGGCCGCACCCTGGAACCGATGCCCGAATCCGAGCATTCGGCCGAGAACAAGGTGAATGGCTGCGTCAGCCAGGTCTGGCTCCAGAAGCTGGTCGATCGCGATGGCGGCGCACCGATCCTGAAATATCGCGGCGACAGTGACGCCCACATCGTGCGCGGGCTGGTCGCGATCGTGCTCTCGCTTTACTCCGGCCGCACGCCGCAGCAGATCCTTGCGACCGACGCGATCGCGGTGTTCAACGAATTCGGCTTTCGCGATCATCTGACGCCGCAGCGCTCCAACGGCCTGCGCTCGATGGTCGAGCGCATCAAGACCGACGCGAAAGAGGCGCTCGCGGAAGCTACCTGAAGCGACTACTTCCGCTTCCGCTGCTGCTGCCCCAGTCCCATCTGCTTTGCCAGTTGCGAGCGCGCCACCGCGTAGTTCGGCGCGACCATGGGATAGTCGGCCGGCAGGCCCCATTTCTCGCGATATTGCTCCGGCGTCATGTTGTACTGGGTGCGCAGATGGCGCTTCAGCGACTTGAAGCGCTTGCCGTCTTCCAGACAGACCAGATAGTCCGGCGCGATCGACTTCTTCAGCGACACCGCCGGTTTGGCCGGCTCGAGCGGCGCGGTCTCGGTGCGGCCTGACGAGACGCGCACCAGGGCGCCATGCACCTGACTGATCAGGTTCGGGATATCGGCCGCCGGCGTCGGGTTGTTGCCGACATAGGCGGACACGATGCTCGCCGTCAGCTCGATGAAATTCTTAGCCCCGTTATCCGACATGGGCCCGACCTTTCCCTGACCTTGCGTCTCGCCGGAGAGACGACGCCTAAGTATTCCGTGTCAACAATACATTCGGCCGAAATAAGACGACTGACGAATATGAGCTGATTACTGACGAAGTGACAAGAACGATGGCGCTCTACTTGGACGCGGCGGCCTCAGGACCGCTGGTCGAGATGGGCGCGCAGTTCGTCGATCGAGGCGAAGCGCATCATGCCTTCCGGCATCTGCGCTTCGATCGAGCCATCGGAATAGAGCGAATAGGCCATGCCGTCGACGATACCCGATTTGAGCACGGTCACGGGCGCCTGCTCGACCGGCGTCGGTTCGGGGGGAGGCGGCGGCGGGCCGGGCTCGGTAAAGATCGACGGCGAGCGCGGCGGCGGGCGACGCCCGGCGGCCGGCGGTTCCGGTGGCCGCATACGGTCCGGCCTCGGCCAGGCATCGTCGAAGCTCGCCGGCTGACTCTCCGGGGCGGTCGGTTCCGTGGGCTCGTCATGAGGCTGCGGCGGCAAGCTCTCTGTCGCCTTCGCCTCCGCGCGCTCGCGCTCCTTGCGGGAGGACGATGCGAACAACAGGTTGCGGCGGCGCGGCGCTTCCGGAGCCGCAGGCGGTGTCGGAGCTTCCGGCTCCGGCGGCGGTTCGGCGCGCGGCCGCTCGCGCGCGGCGGCCTCGCTCTGCCACGGCGGCAGACCCGCGGCCGGTGGTGGCTCGGTTTTCGTCGCCGATGCCGGGAACGGCTCGGACACTGGCGCGCCAGGCACCGCGAGGCCCGGCAGCACGGGCCTGACCCGAACCTCGCCCGGCACGGCCGATCCGGCCAACCGGCGGGCGATGCCCTTCAGTTCCACGACCACGACGTAGAGGCCGGCCAGTAACATTCCGGAGCAGACGCCAATGGTGCCGGAGATTATGAGGGTGCTGCCGAGGCTGGCCTCCCTAACGGTGAAGCCGAACAGGATCGTAAGGAGGCCCGCCAGGACGGCGAAAATCCCCACAATCAACAATGCCAAGCTCATCGAACTCACCCCTGGTCGCGCAGCCGTGCGCGACACCCGTTACGCCACGATACCGTCATACGGTGTTCCACGCCAACGGCGAATTAGAGCCTGCGTTCCTAAAGGGAAGGATATCAGGGACTTATTCACATTCCCTTCAGCTACGGCCCGCTACTTCTAAGCTGCTCTCAACTGTCTGGATTTGCTGCGTCGCATCAGGATTTTAGCCATAATGCCCAATTACTTGGTAATGGAACTGCGCTATAGGGATTCCGGGGAAGTGGCCCGCGGGCACCAGCAGGGCCAAGAGGGGATTCCGGGTCACCAATAGCCATGACATCCATCACGACTTCGGCGATCGACACGCCTCTGCGGCGCTCGGTTGAACGGACTTGCGACGATCTCGCCATGCTGGTGCTGGCTGCGGTCGCCGTCATTGCAGGCTTGACCTTCCGCGACTACGGGCTCGGCTGGGACGATTACACCCACGCTGAATATGCCGACCTGCTGCTGCGCATGTTCGGTTCCGGCTTCAGGGACACCGCGGCGCTCTCTTTCGCGAATCTCTACATGTATGGCGGCGGCTTCGACATGGTCGCGGCTCTCCTGCACAAGGTCATTCCGCTCGAGCTGTTCGAGACGCGACGCCTGCTCGGCGCCATGGTCGGCGTGATCGGGCTTGCGGTGACGCGGCGGCTCGGCCGCCGCATCGGCGGGCCCCTTGCCGGTCTTGCCGCGCTGCTGCTGCTCGCGCTCTGCCCGATCTTCTACGGCCACATGTTCATGAACCCGAAGGATGCGCCCTTCGCGGTGGCCATGATCATCCTGATGCTGGGCCTCGTACGCCTCGCCGAGGAATATCCGCAGCCGTCGCCGCGCACGATCCTGATTGTCGGCCTGGGTGCCGGCCTCTCGCTCGGCTGCCGCGTCCTCGGCGGCCTCGCGCTGGTCTACGCCATGATCGGCTTCATGCCGCTGTTCCTGGAGGAGCTGCGCACCGAAGGCGCCCGCGAAGCAGCCCGCCGATTCGCCCATGTCGTCTACGTGCTGCTGCCCGGCCTCGTGTTCGGCTACCTCGTGATGGGCCTGATCTGGCCGTGGTCGATCATGGAGCCCGGCAATCCCTTCGAGGCCCTGACCTATTTCTCGCATTTCTTCGAGAAGCCCTGGAAGGAGATGTTCGACGGCGCGATCGTGTCCGTGCCCGACATGCCCTGGTCCTATCTGCCGACGCTGTTCGCGCTGCAGCTTCCCGAGGTGATGCTGGTGCTGATGGGCGGCGCCGTGGTCAGCACCTTCGCGATGCTGCCGCGCCGCGAGGTTCCGGCTCGCCGCAAGACCATCCTCTTGATGCTGACGCTGGCGGCGACCCTGCCGCTCGCAATCGCGATGGTGAAGCGGCCGGCGCTGTACAACGGCATCCGCCACTTCGTCTTTGTGATCCCGCCGATGGCGGTGCTTGGCGGCGTCGCCTTTGCCTGGGCCATGGAGCGCCTGCGCACCAACCACCGCACCTGGCAGCCCGTCGTGCTCGCGACCTTCTGCTTCGGCCTCGCGCTGTCGCTGGCCGAGATGATCCGGCTGCATCCCTATCAATACACGCACTTCAACCACATCGCCGGCACCGTGCGCGGCGCCGACGACCGCTTCATGCTGGACTATTGGGGCCTTGCGCTGAAGCAGGCCTCGGACGAACTGCGCGAGCAGATCGTCGAGCGGCAGGAAGTGGCGCCGGGCAACCGCAAATGGAAGGTCGCGGTGTGCGGTCCGCAGCGCCCGGCCCAGGTCGCGCTCGGGCCCGACTTCACCATCGGCTGGGATTCCAACGCGGCCGATTTCGCGATGACGCTCGGCGAGTTCTACTGCAAGGGCCTCACTGCGCCCGTGATGGTCGAGATCAAGCGCGACGACGTGGTGTTCGCCCGCGTCTACGACATCCGCGGCCGCAGCATTTCCAGCCTGCTGTCGATCCCGGCGCCGTAATAATTTTCTCCGGGACCTTTCGTGAGGCCCCCGCATTACGCGGAGCCTGTCATCGGGCGGCGCTTCGCGCCGACCCGTTGGCTCCATGCGGGCTACGCGTGGCTGCTGCGATTTGACCGCCTTGCCGCCAGCCCCACCCGCGACTACGCTCCCTCCCCGAAACAACGAAGTTCGGAGAGATAAGCCATGTCGCCAGCGGAAGCGCGCCTGAAGGAAGTGCCTTCGAACATGACGGAGGCGGAGTGGCAGCAACGGGTCAATCTCGCCGCCTGCTACCGCCTCGTCTCGCTGTACGGCTGGGACGATCTGGTCGACACCCACATTTCGGCGCGCGTGCCCGGCCCCGACCATCATTTCCTCATCAACCCCTACGGACTGATGTTCGACGAGATCACGGCATCGAGCCTCGTCAAGGTCGACCTGCACGGCAACCAGCTCTCCGAGAGCGAGTACAGCATCAACCCGGCCGGGTTCACCATCCATTCGGCGATCCACGAGGTGCGTGAGGACGCAATCTGCGTGCTGCATCTCCACACGCTCGACGGCACCGCGGTGTCGAGCAGCGCGGAAGGGCTGCTGCCGCTGAACCAGACCGCCCAGCTCGTCACCCACGACCTCGCCTATCACGACTATGAGGGCATCGCGCTCGACCACGACGAGCGGCCGCGGCTGCAGAAGGACCTCGGCGACCATAACCACATGCTGCTGCGTAACCACGGCACGCTGACGGTCGGCCGGTCAGTCGCCTCAGCGTTCGAGCGCATGTACCACCTTGAGCGCGCCTGCTCGATGCAGGTGCGCACGCGCGCGCTGGGCACGCCGGTCTATCCGGTTGAGGAGATTGCGATCGAGAAAAACACCGAGCTGCTCGCCAACCGCGACCGCGCCGAGCTGCGCGCCACCAACCTGGTTTGGCCGCCGCTGCTGCGCAAGCTCGACCGCGAGCTTCCGGGCTACCGGACTTGAGATTCTGCCGATTTAGTGTAGGGTAGCGTTCAACGAACCTCTACGCCTTTTGGAATGAAACGCCGCCCAATTCCGGGCGGCGTTTTTATTTGCGCCGTCATTGCGAGGAGCGAAGCGACAATCCAGACTGTGCCCGTGGAGGGATTCTGGATTGCTTCGCTACGCTCGCAATGACGAGGAGAGAGTCTTCGTAGGGCCGGCAAAGCGACTTGTCCGCCGTAGCTCGAAGAGCGAAGGCGGAAGCGTGCCCACCTCTCTATCGCGATCGCGGACGAATGGTGGGCACGGCGCTTTGCGCCTTTGCCCTACGGCACCGCGCCTATTTCACGTCCGCGAGCGCCGCGAGGATCCGCGCCCAGGAGCGGATGCCCTTCTGGAAGCTGCGGAGGTCGTACTTCTCGTTCGGCGAATGGATGTTGTCGTCGTCCAGGCCGAAGCCGACCAGCAGCGAGTCGAGCCCAAGCGTCCGCTTGAAATCGGCGACGATCGGGATCGAGGCGCCCGACCCCATCAGCACGGTCTCCTTGCCCCACTCCTCGGTCAGCGCCTTGCTGGCGGCGGCAAGCGGTTTCATGTTCCAGTCGAGCGCCACCGCGGGCGCGGCGGAATGATCGCCGAACTCGACCTTGCAGTCGCCCGGAAGCCGCGCCGCCACGTAGTCGCGAAAAGCCTTGCGGATCTTCTGGGGGTCCTGCCCCTCGACCAGGCGGAACGAGACCTTGGCCGAGGCATGCGACGGGATCACCGTCTTGGAGCCTTCGCCGATATAGCCGCCCCAGATGCCGTTGACGTCGCAGGTCGGACGCGAGGAGGCCTGCTCGATCAGCAGCCGGCCCTTCTCGCCGGCGGGGATCGACAGACCGATCGGCTTGAGGAACATCTCCGGCGTGAGGTTGAGCTTCTTCCACTGCTCCAGGATATCAGGTGGCAGATCCTTCACGCCGTCATAGAAGCCGGGGATGGTGATGCGGTTGTCGTCGTCGAACAGGCCGCCCAGGATTTTCGTCAGCACCCGGATCGGGTTCATCGCGCTGCCGCCGAACACGCCGGAATGCAAATCACGATTGGCGGCGGTGATCTTCAGCTCCTCATAGAGCAGACCGCGCAGCGACGTCGTGATCGCGGGCGTGTTGCGATCCCACATGCCGGTGTCGCAGACCAGCACGTAGTCCGCTTTGAACTCGTCCTTGTTGGCCTCGATGAACGGCACGAAATTCTTGGAGCCGACCTCCTCCTCGCCTTCGATCAGGAAGGTGATGTCGATCGGCAGCGAGCCGGTCACTTTCTTCCAGGCGCGGCAGGCCTCGACGAAGGTCATGACCTGGCCCTTGTCGTCCTCGGCGCCGCGCGCGACGATGATCTTGCGGCCGTCGGCGTGGTCGGTGACGACAGGCTCGAACGGCGGACGATGCCACAGATCGAGCGGATCGACCGGCTGCACGTCGTAATGGCCGTAGAAAATCACATGCGGCCGTCCGCCCGCCCCGGTCTTGCCGACGATTGCGGGATGGCCCGCGGTCGGGCGCACTTCAGTGGCGACACCGAGGCTCGCGATGTCCTTGGCGAGATGCTCGGCCGCGGCCTTGCAGTCGGCGGCAAAAGCCGGATCCGCAGAGATCGACTTGATCCGCAATAGCGAGAACAGACGCTCCAGGCTGTTGTCGAAATCCTTGTCGATGTGATCGAGCACCGATTGAAGCTGCGCATTGGCCATGGTCGTATTCCTGACTTTTGAGTCTCAAGAGGTACCGGGTTTTAGCGCTGCCGCCGCCTCGGAGCCAGCCGCAACCGGCGGATGCCGGATGTGCCATGCGAGGCTACCTGCAAGAATGGCGGTCGCGACAAGGTTATTGCCCCAGGCCTGGATGACATTGGGAAACCACGGCAGCGACAGCAGCATGAGGATGCCGGCGGCGCCCAGCGCGAGCCAGGTTCCCAGCCGCACGTTCGGTCGCGCGTCGAAGGCGGCGCGATGCATCAGCACCGTCATCGGGAAGAACAGCCACATGAAGTAGTATTGCCGCGCCAGCGGCGATGCCACCGTCATCAGGCAGAACAGGATGCCGAGCTCCTCCGCATCCGAGCGCGCCGTTCGCCGCGCTTGCGACGGCATCACCGCGAGAAAGCCGAGCCCGAGCAACGCCGACAACGCCATCACGATCAAGTTCGCCGTCTTGTAGTCGACGTCGATGACATTCATCGTGCGCGGTGGCTTGCTGGGATCTTCCTGATTGTAGTTGATCGGCCGGACCAGACGGTGCGTGACGGCAATGAGGGACTGGTTGACCCACGACCAGTTCTGCTCATCGCGCTGGCCAAAGCCCTTTTCCGAGCTCGTGCCGACCATGCCCTGGTACCAGGTCTTGAGCTCGGCCGCGTTGCGCTCGAAGCCGCGGATCGGTGCAGGCACGACATAGAGAAGGATGCCGGTGAAAGCGACCGTCGCGACGGTGGCCGCCCACTTCCTGCGCCAGATCAGATAGGGCAGCACCGCGATCGGAAACACCTTGATGGCGGTGGCGAGCGCGAACAGGAAGCCCGCGAGCCAGGACCGTTGACGCTGCAACAACCAGAAGCCCCAGAGCATCATCGCCAGCAGCACGAGGTTCGGCTGGCCGAGGTCGAACATGTCGAACACGAAGGTCACGGTGACGATGGCCGGCAGCGCTTCGAGCCATGGGCCGGGCCTGCGGCCCGATCCCGTCATGGCATTGGAGAAGTTGCCCGTGTACCACCATGCCACCACGTTCAGGATCGACAGCACGACATAGAGCGGGATCTTGCCGAACCAGCTCGGGATCGCCAGCAGGATCGCCGGCAGCGGTGGATAAATGAATTCGAAATACTCGCCGACCTGGTCGGGATAGAGCGATCCA
This sequence comes from Bradyrhizobium sp. P3_C3, assembly GCF_056402655.1. Classification (NCBI taxonomy): domain Bacteria; kingdom Pseudomonadati; phylum Pseudomonadota; class Alphaproteobacteria; order Hyphomicrobiales; family Nitrobacteraceae; genus Bradyrhizobium; species Bradyrhizobium sp. P3_C3. Next base: position 150,143 of record NZ_JBFUGY010000005.1, read on the forward strand.
CCGTGCAGCACCTGCTGCCCGGCCCAGTACCACAGCCCATAATCCTTGGTCTTGCCGTGGCCGAAGATCTCGGGAACGAGCACGTCAGCGGTCAGGAGGACGCAGCAGATCAGGAAGAGCAGATCGAGCGGCGCACGCAGCGACAAGGCTCTGTGCGGGCCAAGTTTGTCTGATAGATTCGGTGATGTCACATTATGTCCCGTCGGCAACAAATAGCACGTAGCAGACCGACGGACGCTTGGAGAACCCCCTTCACCTGAATTTATGGTGTTCGGCCTCGCCCGGCGTGCGGGGCAATCGCATCCAAATACTCGCGAGATTTCGTCCTGCCGGGCTTGACGCAATGGAGGCTTTAGTGCCTCAAATCCGGCTTCTCTGCCTAACGACGCAGCAGCCCGCCGAGCGCGCCTCGCACCAGGGTGCGGCCGATCGAGCCACCGAGCTGGCCGGCGACCGACTTGCCGAGATTGGCCGCCATCCCTCCGATCACCTGGTTGGTGACCGATCGCGTCACGTCGCGCGCAATGACCTGGCCCGCCGACAGGCGGCCGCGCTTGACGTTGGTGCCGAAGATGGTGCCGACCATCGAGCCGATCTGGCCGAGGATGCCGCCGCCACCTCCGTCGGCCGCACCGGCATCGGCAGTCGCAGCCGTGCCGGTAATCCGCTTCTGGATCATCTCGTAGGCGGATTCGGCATCGACAGCGGTGTCGTATTTGCCCTTCACCGGGCTCGCATCCATGATCGCCTTGCGCTCTTCCGGCGTGATCGATCCGATGCGGGCCGATGGCGGCCGAATCATGACACGCTCGACCATCGTCGGCGTGCCGTTGCCTTCGAGGAAGGACACCAGCGCCTCGCCCTTGCCGAGCTCCATGATCACCTTGGCGGTGTCGAGCTTCGGGTTGGGCCGGAAGGTCTGGGCCGCTGCGGCGACCGCCTTCTGGTCGCGCGGGGTGAAGGCACGCAGCGCATGCTGGACACGGTTGCCCAATTGCCCGAGCACGCGGTCGGGCACGTCGACGGGGTTTTGCGTCACGAAATAGACGCCGACGCCCTTGGATCGGATCAAACGCACGACCTGCTCGATCTTGTCCATCAACGCCTTCGGCGCGTCGTTGAACAACAGATGGGCCTCGTCGAAGAAGAACACCAGCTTCGGCTTCGGCAGATCGCCGGCCTCGGGCAGCTCCTCGAACAATTCTGACAGCATCCACAGCAGGAATGTCGCGTAAAGCCGTGGACTCTGCAGCAGCTTGTCGGCAACAAGGATGTTGACCATGCCGCGGCCGTCGCGGTCGGTCTTCATGAAGTCCTTCAGCGTCAGCGCCGGCTCGCCGAAGAATTTGGTGCCGCCCTGGTTCTCCAGCACCAGAAGCTGGCGCTGGATGGTGCCGACGGTGGCCTTGGTGACGTTGCCAAAACCCTGGGCCTCCTTCTTGATGTCGGCAAGCGGGCTTTCCTCGGCGTCCGCCCCCTTCTTGCCGGCATCCGGCACGATGGCATCGAGCAGCGCGCGCAGATCCTTCATGTCGATGAGGGTCAGCCCGTTGTCGTCGGCGACGCGGAAGGCGACGTTGAGCACGCCTTCCTGCACGTCGTTCAGGTCGAGCATGCGCGCAAGCAGAAGCGGCCCCATCTCCGTGACGGTCGCCCGCACCGGATGGCCCTGTTCGCCGAACACGTCCCAGAACACCGTCGAGAACTGGTCGGGCTGGAACGTCAGCCCCATCTCGGTGGCACGCTTGACAATGAAATCCTTGGCCTCGCCGACCTCGGAGATGCCGGAGAGGTCGCCCTTGATGTCGGATGCGAAGACCGGAACGCCGGCGCGCGCAAATCCTTCCGCCATGACTTGCAGCGATACCGTCTTACCGGTCCCGGTTGCACCCGTGACGAGGCCGTGGCGATTGGCAAGCGCCAGCGTCAGCCATGCCTGCTCGTCTCCCTTGCCGACGAAGATCTTGTCGTCGGTGTCGCCGAGCTTGCTGTCCTGTGCGGTCATGCTTCTCTCTGATCTCTCTGCCGTGTTTCGCCTATTGAAACTCGAATGCGCCTGCTCCGTAGTTTAACGCATGTCGCGTGCGGATTAAAACCGTTCAACGCGCCCCGAGCATGCGACATTGTCGGAAACATACTGCCGACATCAGCCGAAAGTAGGAATGACGCGTTCGCACCGCGGCAATTTTTCGCTGAATCCATCTCCGCTCTTGCATCGCTGCAACACTTTTCGCGCCTTCGAGAGTGAATCGGAACCTTGCGTACGTTCATCGCTTGTATTTCACATCGCTCCGGATCAAGATCATTTCGGAAGCAATACTCGGGCATGCAAACCGGCTGAGGGGCGGGCCTTATGGACGAGCTGATCGGGCGGCTGGCGTCGAACGCCAGCATAGATGGTGCTGTGGCTGAAAAGACCGTCGGCATTATCCTGGGCTTCCTCCGCAGCGAAGGTCCTTCCGAGAACGTCGAAGCGCTGATCGATCAGATTCCCGGTGCAGAAGCGGCGATAGAAGCGTCCAGGAGCGGCGGCGGACTGTCGCGGCTGATGGGCGGCGGCCTGATGGCCGTCGGCACGCGCCTGATGGGCCTGGGACTTGGCATGTCCGAGATTCAGAACGTTGCCCGTGAACTTTTCCGCTACGGCCGAGACAAAATCGGAGCGGATCAGATGGGCAAGATCATCGCGGGGACGCCGGGCCTCAGCCAGTTCGCCTGAGCGACGCTTTTCATATCGAGTATCATGACATATCCGATCTCCGAGATTGAGGGCCTGCCAGCCTTTGCCGCCAACAAATTGAAGGCGCAAGGAATCCGCACGACCGACGCGCTGCTCGAGGCGGCCTCGACCGTGAAGGGTCGCAAGGCGCTCGCCGCCAAGACCGGCATCAGCGAGCAGCAGTTGCTGGAATGGGCCAACGTCTCCGACTACATGCGCATTCCCGGGATGGGCCGGGCCAAGGTCGGCCTCGTCCGCGCCGCCGGCGTCACCACCGTGCGCGAGCTCGCCTATCGGAATCCGGCACGGCTGGCCCAGAGCATGCGGGAAGCCAACGTGAAGAAGAAGCTCGTCCGCATCCTGCCCTCGGAAAAATCGGTCGGCGACATCATCGCCAAGGCGAAGAAGCTGCCGCCGAAGATTACGTATTAGGGCATCTCCCTCGGCATACGACCTGCCGCGTTAGCTCTCGGTGTCGTACCCCGCGTAGGCGGGGTATCCAGTACGCTGCGGCTCCTCCGTATCACCGCACGGTCTCGGAATACTGGATTGCCCGCTTTCGCGGGCAATGACAGTGGAGGCGATCGATGCTCCGCGAACACATCGACATTCGCCACCTCCCACCTTGAATCCCCCCTCCCCGACCGCTAAAGCGGGCCGCATGAATGCCTCGCCCTCCCCATCCGTCCCGCCGGCCGGCTCGGCCGGGCCCGACGTGCTGCGGACGCTGCTGGAGCGGCCGATTCCGGCAGTGATGGGCGTGCTCAACGTCACCCCGGATTCCTTCTCCGACGGCGGCGAGTTCATCGCGCCCGAGCTGGCGCTTGCGCGGGCGCGGGCGATGATCGAGGCCGGCGTCGACATCATCGACATCGGCGCCGAGTCCACCCGGCCCTACACGGGCGCCCGGCCGGTGACGGCGGCGGACGAACTGGCCCGGCTGAAGCCGGTGCTGTCAGGCGTGGTGGCGCTCGGCGTGCCCGTATCGATCGACAGCATGAAGGCTGAAGTCGTGGCCTTTGCGCTCGACCAGGGCGCTGCGATCGCCAACGACGTCTGGGGCCTGCAGCGCGACACCGGCATGGCACAGCTCATCGCCGCGCGCGGCGTCCCCGTCATCGTCATGCACAACCGCGAGACCGTCGATTCCGCCATCGACATCGTCGCGGACATGAAGGCGTTCTTCCTGCGCTCGCTCGATATCGCCGCCAAGGCCGGCATCGCGCGCGACAAGATCGTGCTCGATCCCGGCATCGGCTTCGGCAAGACAGCCGAGCAGAGCATGACCGCGCTGGCGCGGCTGCGCGAATTCGACATGTTCGGCCTGCCGATCCTCGTTGGTGCCTCGCGAAAACGCTTCATCGCTTCGGTGTCGCCCTCGGAGCCGAAAGAACGGCTCGCCGGCTCGATCGCCGCGCATCTGATCGCCGCACAGCGCGGCGCCAAGATCATCCGGACCCATGACATCGCCGAGACCTTGCAGGCCCTGCGGGTCGCGAACGCAATCGAGAGCAAGCAATGACCGATACGATCTTCGTCACCGGCCTGTCGATCCACGCCCGCCACGGCGTGATGGATCACGAGACCGAAGTCGGCCAGCGCTTCGTCATCGATCTCGAGCTCTATACCGATTTGTCGGAGCCGTCGCGCAGCGACCGGCTCGCCGACACCGTGTCCTACGCCGAAGTCGTGGCGACCACGACGGCGGCGTTCAAGAATACAAATTACAAGCTGCTGGAGCGGGCGGCCGGCGCGGTCGCCGATGCCATCCTGTCGCACTTCCCGCGCATCCGCGCCGTGAAGATCACCGTGCACAAGCCGCATGCGCCGATCGCCGCAATCTTCGACGACGTCGGCATCATGCTGACGCGCTCGCGGCATCCTTGAGATGGCGAGCGTGCTGATCGCACTCGGCGGCAATGTCGGCGATGTCCGCGCGACGTTCCGGAAGGCGATCTCGCACATCTGCGGCATGGCGCAAGCTGCGGTGATCGCGCGCTCCTCGGACTATGCGACGCCGCCCTGGGGCGACGAGGACCAGGATCCCTTCATCAATGCCTGCGTCGAGATCGAGACCAGCCTCGATCCGCATGCGCTTCTGTTCGTGATGCAGAAGGTCGAGCAGAAATTCGGCCGCACACGGAACAAGGAGCGGCAATGGGGCCCGCGCACGCTCGATCTCGACATGATCGCTTATGACGATGTCAGCTTGCAGAAGCCCGACCTGACCTTGCCGCATCCACGCCTGTTCGAGCGCGCCTTCGTGCTGGTGCCGCTGGCTGAAATCGCGCCCGACCGCGTGATCTCAGGCATACGTGTGCGTGACGGGCTTGCCAGCGTCTCGACGCAAGGCATTGAGCGGCTTCCGGATACCGGTTAACCAAAAACAACCGTTTGCAGCGACGGCCGGCCGTGGCAATTTCGCCTGCGAACAACAAGATTTTTGGGAGCCCTTGGCCGTATGACCTCCGTGACTGACGACCTGCCGCTCGCGGCCGATTTTCCCAAGGCCACGGTCGACGACTGGCGCAGGCTGGTCGACGGCGTGCTGAAGGGCGCGCCGTTCGAGAAGCTGGTCGGCAAGACTTATGACGGCCTCAAGATCGACCCGCTCTACCCGCGCGCCAGGGGCGTTGCGCCCGTGGTCGGGCGGGCTGCGGCGGCGCCGTGGCAGATCATGCAGCGGATCGACCATCCCGATGCGGCGCTCGCGAATGCGCAGGCGCTGACCGATCTCGAAAATGGCGCGACGGGTCTCGCGCTGGTGTTCGCCGGCGGCAGTGGCGCTCACGGGTTCGGGCTGGAACCTTCGGCCGATGCGGTCGCCACGCTCTTCAAGGATATTCATCTCGATGCCGGCATCGGCATCGAGCTCCAGATCGGTCCGCAATCGCGGATGGCGGCGATCCATGTCGCGGAATATGTGAAGAGCAACGGCCTCGATCCCGCCGCCTGCAACATCCGCTTCGGGCTCGATCCGCTTGCGGCCGGCGCGGTGTGGGGGCACAGCCCCTACACATGGGACGAGATCGTTCCGGCCGTCACCGGCGCCATCAAGGGGCTCGCCGCGCTCGGCTTCAAGGGACCGTTCGCGTCCGCCGACGGGCGCGTGATCCACGATGCCGGCGGCTCCGAGGTGCAGGAGCTCGCGTTCGTGCTCGCCTGCGGCGTAGCCTATCTGCGCGCGATCGAGGGCGCCGGCGTTCCGCTGGAGCAGGCGCAGGACATGATCTATGCGCGGCTCTCTGCGGATGCCGACCAGTTTTTGACAATGGCAAAATTCCGCGCGCTGCGGCTGCTGTGGGCGCGCATCGCGACGGCGTGCGGGCTGACGCCGAAGCCGCTGTTCATTGCCGCCGATACGGCCTGGCGCATGCTGACGCAGCGCGACCCCTACGTGAACATGCTGCGCGCGACCATCGCGACATTCGCGGCCGGGCTCGCCGGCGCCAATGCGATCACCGTGCTGCCGCATACGCTGGCGCTCGGGCTACCCGATCCGTTCGCGCGGCGCGTGGCGCGCAACACGCAAGCCCTGCTGCTGGAAGAAAGCAACCTCGCCAAGGTCAGCGATCCCGCCGCCGGCGCGGGCGGCATCGAGACATTGACGGCGCAGCTTTGCGAGGCGGCTTGGGCGCTGTTCCAGGAGAGCGAGAAAGCCGGCGGCGCCTTCGCCGCGCTTCAGCAAAGCGTGTTTCAGAGCGAGGTCGCGGCCGCGCGAAAGGCGCGCGACGCCAACATCGCAAAGCGCCGCGACGTGCTGACAGGCGCCAGCGAGTTTCCCAACCTGCATGAGCGCGAGACGGCGGTGCTGACGGCGACGCCGGTCAAGCTCGCTCCCTACGGCGAGCAGAAATACAAGTTCGATGCGCTGCCGCCGATCCGGCTGGCGGAACCGTTCGAGGCGTTGCGCGACAAATCCGATGCGGCGCTGAAGGCGCGCGGTGCGCGGCCAAAGGTGTTTCTGGCCAATCTCGGCACGCCCGCCGATTTCACGGCGCGGGCGACCTTTGCCAAGAGCTTGTTCGAGGCTGGCGGCATCCAGGCCGTCGACAGCGAGGGCTTTGCCGATCCGGCCAAATTGGCCGCCGCATTCAAGGCCTCCGGCGCCGAGCTTGCCTGTCTTTGTTCCAGCGACAAGGTCTATCCGGAACACGCCGACGCCGCGGCGAAGGCCCTGCAAACGGCCGGCGCGCGACATATCTATGTGGCAGGCCGTCCGACTGATGCCGAGGCGGCACTCCGTGCGGCCGGCGTCACGGGTTTTGTCTTCGCCGGAGGCGATGCGCTTGCGACACTGCAAGACGCCTACCGACGGATGGAGCAGGCATGAGCGAAGCGGGCAAACCAGTTTTCACCGGCGGCTGCCAATGCGGCGCGGTGCGCTTTGCGATTTCGGCAACCCCCAACAGGGTTTCGATCTGCCATTGCCGAATGTGCCAGAAGGCGAGCGGCGCTCCGTTCGCGTCCTTCGCCGACATCAACCGGACGGATTTCGCCTGGAGCAAGGGGCAACCGGCGTTCTTCCGCTCCTCCTCGATCGCCGATCGCGGCTATTGCGCCGCCTGCGGCACGCCGCTGAGCTTTGGCCGCATCGACGGCGACCGGATCGAGATCATGACCGGCGCCTTCGACCGGCCCGACCAGCTGGTGCCGACCCGGCAGTACGGAACTGAATCCCGCCTCGGCTGGGTGGTCGGAATCTCCAATTTGCCGAGCCAGACCACGCAACAGAATTACGGGCCGGAGAAGATGGCGACCATCGTCAGCCACCAGCATCCGGATCATGATTGAGCGTCTAATGATATGGTTGAAACCATGAGCCGCATTCCTGATTTCGCCGACGTCGCCTTCGAGCGCATCGCTACCGCCGCGCCGACCGGCAATGCTGAGCCGTGGCTGACGCCCGAGGGCATTCTGGTGAAGCCCGCCTATGGCGAGGCCGATCTTGCCGGGCTCGATTTCCTCGAGACCTATCCGGGCATCGCGCCGTACCTCCGCGGCCCCTACCCGACCATGTATGTCAACCAGCCCTGGACCGTCAGGCAATATGCCGGCTTCTCCACGGCGGAGGATTCCAACGCGTTCTACCGCCGCAACCTCGCGGCCGGACAGAAGGGCCTCTCGGTCGCCTTCGACCTCGCCACCCATCGCGGCTACGACTCTGATCATCCGCGCGTCGGCGGCGACGTCGGCATGGCCGGTGTTGCCATCGATTCCATCTACGACATGCGCACGCTGTTCGCAGGCATTCCGCTCGACCAGATGAGCGTGTCCATGACCATGAACGGCGCGGTGCTGCCGATCCTCGCGCTATATGTGGCCGCCGCCGGCGAACAGGGCGTGCCGCCGGAAAAGCTCTCGGGCACCATTCAGAACGACATTCTGAAAGAGTTCATGGTGCGCAACACCTATATCTATCCGCCCGCGCCCTCGATGCGGATCATCTCCGACATCTTCGCCTATACCTCCACGAAGATGCCGAAATACAATTCGATCTCGATCTCCGGCTATCACATGCAGGAGGCCGGCGCGACGCAGGATCTCGAGCTCGCCTATACGCTGGCCGACGGCGTCGAATATCTGCGTGCAGGACTTGCCGCCGGCCTGGATGTCGACCGCTTTGCGCCGCGCCTGTCGTTCTTCTGGGCGATCGGCATGAACTTCTTCATGGAAGTCGCCAAGATGCGCGCCGCCCGCCTGCTCTGGGCGAAGCTGCTGAAGCCCTTGAACCCGAAAGACCCGCGCTCGCTGTCGCTGCGCACGCATTGCCAGACTTCGGGCTGGTCCTTGACCGCACAGGACGTGTTCAACAATGTGATGCGCACGACGGTGGAGGCGATGGCGGCCACCCAGGGCCACACCCAGTCGCTGCACACCAACGCGCTCGACGAGGCCTTAGCGCTGCCGACCGACTTCTCGGCGCGCATCGCCCGCAACACCCAGCTCTTCCTGCAGCAGGAGAGCGGCACCACCCGCATCATCGATCCCTGGGGCGGCTCGTATTATGTCGAGCGGCTGACGCGCGATCTCGCGGCGAAGGCGTGGGGCCACATCCAGGAGGTCGAGGAGCTTGGCGGCATGGCCAAGGCCATCGAGGCCGGCGTGCCCAAGCTGCGCATCGAGGAGGCCTCGGCCAAGACGCAAGCCCGGATCGACGCCGGCAAGCAGGCGGTGATCGGCGTCAACAAGTACAAGCCGACGGATGAGGCTCCCATCGACATCCTCAAGGTCGACAACACCAATGTCCGCCGCCTCCAGATCGACAAGCTGACGCGGCTCAAATCCGAGCGCAACCAGACCGACGTCGATGCGGCGCTTGCCGCGCTGACGCGCTCCGCCGGCGAAGGCAACGGCAATCTGCTCGCGCTCGCGATCGACGCGGCACGGGCGAAAGCCACCGTCGGCGAAATCTCGGACGCGATGGAAAAGGTGTTCGGCCGGCACCGCGCCGAGATCAAGTCCATCACCGGCGTCTACAAGCGGGAGGCGTCCAGCATGGGTAACCAGGTCGAGAAGGTTCAGGCGCTGATCGACGCCTTCGAGGAGGCGGAAGGCCGCCGGCCGCGCATCCTGGTCGCCAAGATCGGCCAGGACGGCCACGACCGCGGCCAGAAGGTGATTGCCTCGGCCTTCGCCGACATCGGCTTCGACGTCGACATCGGGCCGCTGTTTGCAACGGCGGATGAAGCTGCGCGGCAGGCGGTCGAGAACGACGTCCACATCCTCGGCGTCTCCTCGCTCGCCGCCGCCCATCTCACCGCAGTGCCTGAACTCAAGGCCGCGCTGAAGAAACAGGGCCGCGACGACATCATGATCATCATCGGCGGCGTGGTGCCGCCGCAGGATTACGACGCGCTCTATGCGGCCGGCGCCGAAGCCATCTTCCCGCCGGGCACGGTGATCGCGGAAGCCGCCGAGGAGCTGATCCGCAAGCTGAATGCCCGGCTCGGGCATAGCGAGGCGGCGGAGTAGATGGTACGCTGGCCGCATCACCGGCCGGAGTGTCTCCATGACACGTGATGAGGTCATCGCTGCGATACGCAGGAACGCTGATGCCATCAAAGCCAAGGGCGTCTCGAAGCTCGCCATCCTCGGCACGCGGGACGGCGACGATTATCACCCGCACAGCGACATCGATGTCCTGGTCGAGGTCGAACCGGAGGCCTCTTTCTCGCTGCTCAACCTGATCGACGTCGAGCAGATCATCGAGGACGCGACCGGCTTGCAGGCGCAGGCGACTGTCCGGCGCTCCGCCTCCCCCCACTCTGCGCAGCAGATCGCAGACGACATCCTCGAAATATTCTGACGCTCACGTAAGGAGCACTCCCCTTGAAGTTCATAATCGGTTTGAGCGTCGCCATGGCGCTTAGCGCAACGTGCGTGATCTCCGCCTTCGCGGCGGACCCCAAGCCCGACGCCGTCGTCAAGACCAAGAGCATCGACGCCCGCGTCTTCCTCGACGACAAGATCAAGGCGGATGCATCGCTCGCAGCGGATTGCCTTACAGAAGGCAGGAATTGGCTCGACAAGAACGCGGCCGAGGCCGCCGCCTCGCGCAAGGAAGATCCGCAGTTCTTCAAGGACGGCGGCTGGGATTTCGAGCGCAAATATGCGATCCGCTCCGTTGTTGCAGATCGCTATGTCAGCGTCCTGCGCAACGACTACATGGACACCCATGGCGCGCATCCCAACTCGGACGTGAACACGATCCTGTGGGACAAGAGCGAGCATAAGCGCATCTCGATCCGCCCGTTCTTCACCGAGACCGTCGACAACGGGGCGACAATGAAGGCGATGGTGAAGGCCGTGATCGCTTCGCTGAGAGCCGAGAAGAAGAAGCGCGACACCAGCGAGACCGCGACCGACGAGTGGTTCAAGAGCGTCGAGCCGAGCCTGCTCAAGATCGGCGCGGTGACGCTCGCGCCGTCAACCGAAGCGGGCAAGAGTTCCGGGCTCACCTTCCACTATCCGCCTTACGCGGTCGGCCCCTACGCCGAGGGCGAATATGTCGCATTCGTGCCGTGGGAAACGCTGAAGACCTATCTCACGGCGGAAGGCATGCGCATCTTCGGCGGCGCGCGGCCGAAGAGCGACGCGGAGGAGCCGCAGTGATGATGTTTTGAGCAGCGACACGTTGCTCACAGCGCCGTGGTAGCGCTACCTTGCAGCGGCGCCGCAAAGCCGACTAGAATGCCTTCATTGACAAGAGCGCCCGGTGTCACGGGCGCCGCTGGGAGGCATTGATGTCCAAGATTTCGCGCCGCACTTTTGCGGCCTCTTCCGCCGCGATTGCCGCATCCGCCGCATTCGGTCTCACACCCGCACGCGCACAGGCGTATCCGGCGCGGCCGGTCACCGTGATCGTGCCCTGGGGCGCCGGTGGCGGCACCGACGCGACTGCGCGCATTGTCGCAGCCCTGCTGGAAAAAGATCTCGGCCAGCCCTTCAACGTCGTCAACCGCACCGGCGGTTCAGGCGTGGTCGGCCATAGCGCGATCGCGACCGCGCAGCCGGACGGCTACACGATCGGCATGCTCACCGTCGAAATCTCGATGATGCACTGGCAGGGCCTCACCGAGCTGACGCCGAAGAGCTACACGCCGCTGGCACTGATGAACGAGGACCCGCCGGGCATCCAGGTCTCCTCCTCCTCGCCCTACAAGACCGTCAAGGAGCTCGCCGAAGCCATCAAGGCGGCGCCCCCCGGCAAGTTCAAGGCGTCGGGCACCGGCCAGGGCGGCATCTGGCATCTCGCGCTGGTCGGCTGGATGCAGGCGATGGGTCTGCCCGCCAACCAGGTCGCCTGGGTGCCGTCGAACGGCGCTGCGCCCGCGATGCAGGATCTTGCCGCCGGCGGCCTCGACCTCACGACGTGCTCGGTGCCGGAGGCGCGCGCCATCATCGAGGCGGGCAAGGCAAGGAGCCTTGCCATCATGGCACCGGCGCGCAACCCGATCTTCAAGGACGTGCCGACGCTGAAGGAGGCGATGGGCATCGACTACGCAACCGGCGCCTGGCGCGGCATCGGCGCGCCGAAGAACCTGCCGCCGGAAATCGCAACGAAGCTCACCGCGGCGCTGAAGAAGGTCTACGACTCCGCCGAGTTCAAGGACTTCATGAGCAACCGCGGCTTCGGCACGGTGTGGGGCGATGCCGGTCAGTTCGCAAGCTTCATGGACAAGGGCGACGCCCAGATGGGCGAGGCGATGAAGGCCGCCGGCCTGAGCAAGGCGTGATCCGCACCTGCGATGCTCCGATCGCCTCTCCCCGCTTGCGGGGAGAGGCCGGAATTCGCGCAAAGCGCGGATTCCGGGTGAGGGGGACTCTCCACAAATCCAATTCTCACCTTCCCCGCGGAGAGCCCCCCTCACCCCAACCCTCTCCCCGCGCGCGGGGAGAGGGAGAATACCTCGCATAGGATTCTCACATGCGTCTTCCCGACTCCGTCACGGGATCGTTTCTCGTCGTGCTCGGCGCGGCGGCTGCCTATGGCGGCTGGATCCTGCCGCCGGTGCCGGGGCAGCCGGTCGGCCCCAACGTATTTCCGCTCGTGATCGGCATCGGGCTCGCGCTGTGCGGGCTCGCGATCGTGTTCGGCATCGGCCATTCCTTCGAGGAGGAGGAAGAGCTGGTCCCGCTCGAGGACGGCCAGGTGGCGGCTGCGCCGCCGCCGCAGGGCAAGCTCTATGGCCTGCGCGCCCTGCTGCCGCCGGCGCTGCTGCTGTTCTACGTCGCCGCCGCCGACCGGCTCGGCTTCATCATCACCGCGGCGATCATGGTCTACGTCACCTCGACCGCGCTCGGGGCGAAGTGGAAGCTGGCGCTGCCGCTCGCGGCGCTGTCGCCGTTCGGCATCCACCTCATCTTCGGCAAGCTGCTGCGCGTGCCGCTCCCCGCCGGCCTGCTGCCGACGCCCTGGTGATCCCATGCTCAAGACCCTGATTGAAGCGTTCGCGCTGATCTCCACCTGGGAGGTCATCATCGCGATGTTCGCAGCCTCCGTGTACGGCCTCGTCATCGGCTCACTGCCGGGCCTGTCGGCGACGATGGCGACCGCCCTGCTCGTCCCCGTCACCTTCTACCTCTCGCCGATCGCAGCGATCGCAACCATTGTCGCGGCTTCCTCGATGGCGATCTTCTCGGGCGACATCCCCGGCGCGCTGCTGCGCATTCCCGGCACCCCCGCCTCGGCCGCCTATGCCGACGAGGCCTACGCCATGACGCGCAAGGGCCAGGCCGAGCTGGCGCTGGGGGCCGGCGTCTGGTTCTCCGCCGTCGGCGGCATCGCCGGCGTGCTGTCGCTGATGATCCTGGCGCCGCCGCTGGCCGAGATCGCGCTGTCGTTCTCGACCTTCGAATATTTCTGGCTGGCGCTGCTCGGCCTGATGTGCGCCACCTTGGTCGCGCGCTCCTCGCCGGTGAAGGCGATCGCGGGCATGTTCCTCGGCCTGCTGGTGTCCTGCATCGGCATCGAGAATCCCGGCGGCGTGCCGCGCTTCACCTTCGGCATCACCGATTTGTTCGGCGGCATCGAGCCGATCCCGGCGCTGGTCGGCGTGTTCGCGGTGGCGCAGGTGATGCGCGCGATGCTGACGCCCGAGCCGCCGCCGCTGCCGCGGCGAAAATTCGGAAGCATCATGGCCGGCCAGTGGAAGCTGACCAAGAAATATCACTGGCAGATGACGCGCGGAAACATCATCGGCATCATCATCGGCGTGCTGCCCGGCGCCGGCGCCGACATGGCCGCCTGGGTCTCCTACGCGATGTCGAAACGCTTCTCGAAGGAGCCGGAGAAATTCGGCACCGGCCACGTCGAGGGCCTGGTCGAGGCCGGCGCCAGCAACAACGCCAGCATCGCCTCGGGCTGGGTGCCCTCGCTGCTGTTCGGCATCCCCGGCGACACCATCGCGGCGATCGCGATCGGTGTGCTCTACATGAAGGGCCTCAATCCCGGCCCGACGCTGTTCACCGAGAAGGCGTCGAGCATGTACGCGATCTATCTGATGTTCATCATCGCGAACATCCTGATGATCCCGCTCGGCATCGCCATGATCCGGATCGCCGCCTATATCCTGCTGGCACCGCGCTCCGCCATCATGCCGATCATCATGCTGTGCTGCGCGGTCGGCTCGTTCGCGATCGGCAACAACATGTTCGGCGTCGTCACCGTCGCCGCCTTCGGCGTGATCGGCTACGTGATGGAGGCCAATGGCTATCCGGTGGCCGCGATGGTGCTCGGCATCGTCATGGGCACCATGGTCGAGCAGGCTTTTGTCACGTCGCTGATCAAGTCGGACGGCAGCATCCTGCCGTTCTTCGAGCGGCCGGTCGCAGCCATCCTCGCCGCCATGGCGATCGGCGCGCTGCTCTGGCCGGTGATGGTGTGGGTCTGGCGCAAGGTGAAGCCGGTGCAGACAGCGGCAGCAACGACTCGGTGATATCGGGCGAGCGGCCCTCGCCTGCCCCGCCGGGGCGTTGTAAAGCAGGGCATGACTGAGAAGAAGGCCTCGCTGGACATCAAAACCCTCGCCCGCGACTTGCGCTCCGGCAGTCGCGCAGCCCTCGCCCGCGCGATCACGCTGGTGGAAAGCCGGCGCGGCGACCACCAGGCGCTGTCGCGTGAGCTGGTGCAGATGCTGCTGCCAGACACCGGCAAGGCGGTTCGCGTCGGCATCACCGGCTCGCCCGGCGTCGGCAAGTCCACCACCATCGACGTGCTCGGGACGTACCTGATCGAACAGGGCAACAAGGTCGCGGTCCTTGCGGTCGATCCGTCCTCGGCGCGCAGCGGCGGCTCGATCCTTGGCGACAAGACGCGGATGGCGCGGCTGTCAGCCTCCGACGACGCCTTCATCCGTCCCTCACCATCGTCAGGCACGCTCGGCGGCGTCGCCGCCAAGACGCGCGAGGCCATGCTGTTGTGCGAGGCCGCCGGCTTCGACGTGGTGCTGGTCGAGACCGTCGGCATCGGCCAGTCCGAGACCGCAGTCTGCGACATGACCGACTTCTTCCTCGCGCTGATGCTGCCGGGCGGCGGCGACGAGCTGCAAGGCATCAAGAAGGGCCTGGTCGAGCTCGCCGACATGATCGCGATCAACAAGGCCGACGGCGACAATCTCAAGCGCGCCAACATCACCGCCGCCGACTATCGCGGCGCGCTGCATATTTTGGCGCCGCGATCCGAGCATTGGCACCCGCCGGTCGAGACCTATTCGGCGCTGACCGGCGACGGGATCGCAAAACTCTGGCAGAAGGTTCTGGATCACCGCAAGGCGATGAACGCGTCCGGCGATTTCGCTGCACGGCGGCGCGAGCAGCAGGTGAAGTGGATGTGGTCGATGCTGGAGCAGCGCATGCTGGCGCGGCTGCGCAGCGAGGCGTCGGTGCGGACCAAGGTCAGGAAGATCGAGGCTGAGGTGGCCGAAGGCCATCTCACGCCGGCACTCGCCGCCGAGCAGATTTTGGAGTTGCTGCAATGAGCGAAAAGCTCCGCATTCTCCTCACCGGCTTCGGACCGTTTCCCGGCGCGCCCTATAACCCGACCCAGCCACTGGTGGCGCGGCTGGCGCAATTGCGCCGTCCGGCGCTCGACGATGTCGCGCTCGCGAGCCACATCTTCCCGGTCACCTATGCCGCGGTCGACCGGCAATTGCCTGATGTGCTCGCGAAGGAACAGCCCGACGCGCTGCTGATGTTCGGCCTCGCCGCGCGTACGCCTTACCTGCGCATCGAGACCCGCGCGCGCAATGCCGTCACCATGCTCTGGCCCGATGCCGCCAACACCCGTTCCAGCAAGCGCGGCATCGCCGGCCATGCGGACGCGATGACGTTCGGTCCGCACACGGCAAGGCTGCTGCGCGCCGCGCGCCTCACCGGCATCGACGCGCGCGCCTCGCGCGATGCCGGCGCCTATCTCTGCAATTATCTCAGCTGGCGCGCGATCGAGAACGTGAGGGCGGGCGGACCGCAGCTAGCGGCGTTCATCCACATTCCCCTGCTCGCGCGCAGCGGCGCGGTGCGGCGCAAGGGCGCAGCCCGGATTACGCTGGAGGAGCTCGTGGACGCGGGGGAAGCGATGCTGATGGAGCTGGTGGGGCTGGCAAGAAAGGCGCGGAACACGCCGGCTTCGTAGGGTGGGCAAAGGCGCGCGAGCGCCGTGCCCACCATGCATCCACACCGGTTGTAACAATGGTGGGCACGCTACGCTTTGCCCACCCTACGGCACCTTGCTCTGGGTAAACATTTAACCCTACCGCAAACAATCCTCACCGCCCCAGCCACCCTGCGCTACCTAGTCGGTCGCGGACCTCCCGCGTCCGCCGAAGGATGCGTCATGGACCTCAACCGCCGTCATCTCATCGGAGCTTCGACCGCAGGCATCGCGGGTGCACTCGCCATGCCGGCCGACGCCGCGCGTGCGGCGCCGCTGACATCCCTGCTCGGCCGCGATGCCACGCAATTCGGCGTGCGGCCCGGCAGCAGCGAGGACCAGACCCGCGTGCTCCAGCGCGCCATCGACGAAGCTGCGCGGGCACAGGCGCCGCTGGCACTGCCACCCGGCATCTATCGCAGCGGATTGCTGCGGTTGCCGAATGGCGCCCAGCTGATCGGCGTGCGCGGCGCGACCAAGCTCGTCTTCACCGGCGGCGCTTCCGCGATCCAGAGCGACGGCTCGGACTCGATCGGCCTGACCGGCCTCACCTTCGACGGCGGCGGCATTCCGCTGCCGACGCGGCGCGGACTGATCCATGTCCTCGGCGGGCGTGACGTCCGCATCACCGATTGCGAGATCACCGGCTCCGGCGGCAGCGGCATCTGGCTCGAGCAGGTGTCCGGCGACATCTCCGGCAACATCTTCACCAACATCGCGGTGACGGCGGTGGTTTCGTTCGACGCGAGAGGCCTCAGCGTCTCGCGCAACACCATCATCGGCACTAACGACAACGGCATCGAGATCCTGCGCACTGCAATCGGCGACGACGGCACGCTGGTCACTGATAACCGCATCGAGGACATCAAGGCCGGTCCCGGCGGCTCGGGCCAGTACGGCAACGCCATCAACGCGTTTCGCGCCGGCAACGTGATCGTGCGCGGCAATCGCATCAGGAACTGCGATTACTCGGCGGTGCGCGGCAATTCGGCGTCGAACATCCACATATCAGGTAACAGCGTCAGCGACGTGCGCGAGGTCGCGCTCTATTCGGAGTTTTCGTTCGAGGCCGCGATTATCGCCAACAACACGGTCGATGGTGCCGCCGTCGGCGTCTCGGTCTGCAATTTCAACGAAGGCGGCCGCATCGCGGTGGTCCAGGGCAACATCATCCGCAATCTGATCCCGAAGCGGCCGATCGGCACCGCCCCCGACGACGATGCCGGTGTCGGCATCTACATCGAGGCTGACAGCTCCGTGACCGGCAATGTGATCGAGAACGCGCCGTCCTATGGCATCGTCGCCGGCTGGGGCAAATATCTGCGCGACGTCGCGATCACGGGCAATGTGATCCGCAAGGCGCTGGCCGGCGTCGGCGTCTCCGTGGTGTCCGGCGCAGGCACCGCGCTCGTCAACAACAACATGATCTCGGAAACCCCGCGCGGCGCCGTGGTTGGGCTCGATCACGCCCGTGCGGTGACGTCGGATCTGTCGGCCGACGGCGCGCAGCGCTTTGCACAGCTGGTGGTCGGCGGCAATGCGGTGCGGCGGTAGCTGCCGCCCTCATCTCGGCGCCCAAACGCTAGAACGCGTTCCTCAGCAGCGGGTACTTCGCTTGCAGGCCGTCGAGGCTGAAGGTGAATTCGACGACGCGCTCGGGAGCGGCGACGATTTCGGCGGCAGGCGGGGCGAACTGCGGCAGGAGCGTTGCCATTGCAGCCGGCACGGCGGACGGCGCCTTCACGGCAGGTGCGGTGAACGCCGCCTTCACGGCAGGCGTGGTGAACGCCGCCATTGCGGCAGGCGCGGCGACCGGCGACCTCACGGCGGGTGCGGTGAGCGGCGCCCGCGCAGCGGGAGCCTTGAGCGGAGCGACAGCGGCGGGCGCAGTGAACAATGCCACCGCAGCAGGCGGCGCTCGCGGCGCGAGCGGGGCTTCGGTGATTTCGGCAAGAACCTCCGGCTTGGGTGCGAGCCTGACCGGGACGGTGGTCTCCGCGGCGATGTGGACGGCCTTCGGCTGCATGGTCTGCGCCTGTTGGTCGCGCGGAAACACGCGGGGCATGGTCGCCGGCGACCAGCCGAATACGGGCGAGACACTCGCGGCCGCCGCGGCCACGTCAGCACCGGTCGCGAGAGCGCGCCAGGTCTGGACGGCGCGCTTGGCTTCCTGGATGTTTTCGAGGAATGCGATCTCGGAGTGATAGCGGCGCCAGCGTCCGGTCTCGAACATTTCGGAGAGATGTTCCAGCCGCTGCTCGGCGAGAGCGCACCAGCGTGCCGCAATGTCGCGGCCACGCGCCACGTCGCGAACAGCCTCTTGGCGATGTGTCATAAACCAGCCCGTTGGGAGAAAAATACGGACGCGACGCAACGCACACGAATCAATTTAGACGCGACATGAATATTTTGTGGAAAAGTTTTGACTTGTCCAGCAACGACACGCCGGTCGCCGTCAATCACCGTAGTCGTGCGGAGAATTGCTGTGTTTTCGAGTCAAGCTTCGCACAAGCATAACCGGACTGCGGGGCGACTCGCGGACGCCGACAAGGGGCGCCGCCACGTTCGTTCAACCGGAAGCTGATCGCGCCGAGCGGTTCAAGAAATCAGACGCCTGAAAAGAAAAGACCCGTCCGGGGGGACAACCGGACGGGTCGAGCCATATGGGCGCTTGGGGTGGATGGGCGCTCGCGCCTGATATGACTTATGGGGAGGGATGACCGCTCCCACATAATTTGGTCGTGGCAGCCGGCTGAACGTTCAATGCGGCGTTCGATTTCTTGGCCCTCGCACCGCGCGCAAAGTTGTCGCAGCCGCTATCGCGTCGCCGGCCTATCCGCCTGAGAAATCGTGGATTTATCGCCTGCGCTCGACAGCGAGGGTTGTTCGATCGCGCGGATGCCAGGCTCGTCGCGACGCTTCTCGGCATCTTCACGTTTTGTTGTACCAGACGCAGCCGCAACAGGCGTCGCGCTGTCGGCGGGAACGGCCATCACCGCGGCAAACGCGTCGGCCTCACCGTCGCCGAACAGATCATCACGGCCGGGTGAACCGAGGTCGCGCGCGGTCTTCGCCAGCGTCATGCGCAGCGCCTCCGGCTTGAGCGTGTAATTGCGCTCGAGCAGCAGCGCGGCGACGCCGGAGACATAGGCCGCCGAGAACGAGGTCCCCGAGGTCATCTGGTACTTGCCGTCGGGCGCAGGCAGGAAGATGTCGACGTCGGGCGCGGCCAGCGCGATATAATTGCCGCGGTTGGACGCCGAGAACAGCTTGTCCTGCTGGTCGGTCGCGCTGACCGCGATCACGTTGGGATTGGCGGCCGGATAGAGCGGCGGCGATTTCGCGCCGGCATTGCCGGCGGCCGCGATCAGCACCAGCCCGCGGGCAGCGGCCGCCGCGATGGCGCGCTCGATCACGGCGTCCTTCGGACCGGCAAAGCTCATATTGACGATCTGCGCGCCGTGCTCGGCGGCGTAATTCAGCGAGCGCAGGACGATGTAGGACGAGCTCTGGGCTCCACCCGTCGAGCCGCCAAAGGCGCGGATGGCGATGATGCGCGCTTCGGGCGCGCTGCCCATCAGCTTGGCATGCGCCACGATGGCACCGGCAATGCCGGTGCCATGGACATGCGGGCCCTCGGCGCTGCCGAGCGCATCAAAGTTGTCGGCGATAGAATGGGCGAGCTCGGGATGTTGGGCATCGATGCCGGAGTCGATCACGGCAACCGTCACGTTGGCGCCGTGCGCCAGCGTATGCGCCTGCGGCAGGCGAAGCCTGGCCAGCGCATATTGCGCGGGATCGCCCTCGGTCGGCACCGACGATTTCTGATCCTGGAGCACGTAGCGGAAGTTCGGCTGGACCGAGCGCACGCTGCCGTCGGCGGCGAACTCCCGCCGCACCGTCTCGGAAGGCCTGCCGTCCGTGATGCGGAACAGGCCGAACGTCGCCCCGATCAGCGGGAAATTCTCGGATGAGACACGCGTCAAGCCGTGGCGACGCGCAAGCTCGTCGGCTTCGGTCGCCGACAGCGCGCCGTCGATCTCGGCCACGAACTCATTGGCGAAAGTGCGCAAGTCGACGGCGGCCAGCGTGCTGTTGCCCCGCCCCTTCCCGGCGCTCTTCTTGCCCGATTTGCCTGTGCCATCGCCGCCTGCGCCCGGCTGCGCCAGGCATTCGCCATCGGCGTCGCGATAGGGGGCGGTGCAGGCGGGGTACAGGTTCGGCGAATAGCGCGCATAGGGCAGCACCGGTCTCATCCGCGCCGTGGTGGTGGTACGCGGGATAGCAGGGATAGAACGCGGGCCGGGGCCGACGCCGACAGCCCGCGCGCCAACACCGGGGCTGACGCGCGCGGCGATGCTGGGAGAGATGGTCGGGGTGCGCGTGGGGACGCTGATCGTCGGCGTGCGCATGATCGCCTGCGCCTGCGCAACCTCGACGCCGAGACCGGCGAGCAGGAGTGCAGCTCCGACCGATGAAGCGTAGGCCCCGGCTCGCGACTTACTCTCGGACTTGCGCGTCATCGGTGCAGCGGCGCCTTACGGCGCCGCGACGGCGAGGTTGACGAACTTCTCGCGCGACATCCTGCCGAGCAGCGAGGCGAGCTCGTCCCGGCCCATCGCCTTGTCGAACTGGAGACGGAACATGCCGCCCTTGGCATCGCCGATGATCGAAGCCTGGTAGCTGTCGAGCAGCGCGGTGATGTCGGCGACGCGCGCCTCGGGCGTGAAGCGCACCAGCGCGCGCGCAGGTGGAGCTCCAAGCTCACGCGTGATCGGCGCGCCGACCGACAGCGAAGCGGTCTCGAAGGTCGCGGGCTGGGTCTTCATCAGCACGGCGCCAATGATGCCGGCCTGGAGCAGCAGCGCGATGGCACCCAGGCTCGCCGACCAGGCCAGCGTACGCGGCGACAGGCTCGAGAAGAAGGTCGCGATGCGCGCCGAGAGCGGCAGCGAACCGACCGGCCGCGCCGGCTCGGCGTCGATCGCGGCGAACAGCTTCTGCATCGCCCGCGCCGACGGAGCCCCTAAGCTCTCGTTCAGATGGATGGTCTCTTCGTACTCGCCGCGGATCGCGGCATATTGCTTTGCGAGCGCCGGATCACGCGCCAGCGCTTCCTCGACGCGGCGAGCGTCACGCGCGTTCAGCGTGCCGGCGGCGTGCCAGGGCAGCAGCAGTTCAATTTCACTGGGCTCTTGCTCCAGCATCTTTTTGCTCAATGCCATCATGGCCAGCCTCGCTCAACGCCGGCTGCCTTCAGCAGTTCGGCCAGTTTCTTGCGCGCATAGAACAAGCGCGTCTTAACAGTGTTCTCTGGAATACCGACGATTTCGGCCACTTCTTCCACGGATTTCTCGTGGTAGTAGACGAGATCGACGATTTCCCGGTGGTCCGGCGAGAGGCCCGTCAGACACTCCCGCAACGCTTCACTGGTATCCTTTTTCTGCACCGCGATTTCCGGATCGTCAGACGAATCCTCGATCGCGTTGGCAGCTTCGTCGTCCAACCCAACGTCCTTCCTGCGCCGGAGCGCAGACAGGGCCTTGAATCGGGTGATTGCCAGCAGCCAGGTGGAAACGGCGGATCGACCCTCGAACTTGCCGGCTTGACGCCAGACGTCGAGAAACACCTCGCTGATGAGGTCTTCCGCCGCCTGCTCGTCCCGCACGAGCCTTAGCCCGAACCTGTAGACCCTGACATGGTGCCGCCCGTACAGCACCTGCATGGCGAGCCGGTCACCTTGAGCGATCCTGGCGATGAGGACCTCGTCCGAAGCCGCCTGTGTCACGCTCAATGCCCGTCTCGCAAAGTTGGTCGGGTCGGCGCGGCGGACGGTTCGACGGGCGGGGCGAAATTCTTCAGCCTACCGCAGTCACACGGGGGTCTGTGTGATCTACCCCACATACGCGAATTTTCCTTTTGCCACCCGCGGCGGTTGGCCGGCTCGCTCGATAACGGTAACATAGTAATGAAGCATTCCCTGCGCAATGCCGTCCGGCGCGGACGGCCCGAGATGATGGAACCATAGCAGCCCTGCACGACGTATGTCTCACCAAGCCCTGCTTTGGCTCGACCCCGTCGCCAACGATGCCTAATCGCCGGCAAATTTCCCCGCCGGCCGCTGTCACCCTGTCGCGCGCTGCACCGTTTGGATTCGATTTCGAAGGATACCAAACCTAAAGGCTTGCCGCGTAGATTTTTGGGCTGGACATCCACCCTTGGCGGGACAATGGGCACGGCCGCGACGACCTTACCGGAGAGGAATGCCGCTGAGGTCGCGGATCTCGTTCTCATGCCCGACGCGGCTGCGCCCGAGGTGCGAGCGCGCCGGGTCCGGCAACGCCGGCAGATGTATGTCGGCCAGGTCGCAAGCTACTCGCTCGGCGCCTTCGTGCTGCTGATCTATGCCCATGACGGCGTCGTCCCGATGAACGTTCCGTCGCTGTTCTGGGTCGGCGGCCTGATGATCATCGGCATCTTCGTCGTGATGTCGGAAGCCGGCGTCGGCGACAGGCACAGCGACCATTATCTCACCGTCTTCCAGATCTCGGCGCACATGGCGCTGCAGTTCATCTTCCTGGTGTCGGTGCCGACCCTCGGCATCGCCTTCATCAGCGTGCTGTTCCTGATCTTCGCCTTCGGCACGCTGCGCATGACCTCGGCGCAGGCGATGTTCACCTGGGCGATCGCGACGACCTGCCTCGCGGCCGTCTTCCTCGCCTCCGACCTGCCGATCGGCATGCCAGTCGCCACGAAGCTCCAGCGGGCCGCCTCGATGCTGTGCTTCGTCCTGGTGATCGGCCAGTGCGCCTTCCTCGGCCTGTTCGGCGCCACACTGCGAAAGGTCCTGTACCGGCGCAGCATCGAGCTGAAGGCCGCCTATCAGCGCATCGAGGAGCTCGCCGAGCTCGACGAGCTCACCGGCTCCTACAACCGCCGCTGCATCATGCGGCTGCTCGATGCAGAGGTCGAAAAGTCGCAGCAGGCGTCCGCACCTTGCGCCATCGCGCTGATCGACCTCGACTGGTTCAAGCGCATCAACGACGCCCACGGCCACCCCGTCGGCGACGAGGTGCTGCGCACCTTCGCCATCACCATTTTTGCAAATATCCGCCCGGCCGACTTTTTCGGCCGCTATGGCGGCGAGGAATTTCTGCTGCTGCTGCCGGGCACCGACGGCGGCGCGGCGGGGCGCATGCTCGAGCGGCTGCGCGGCATCGTCGCCGATCTCGACTGGAGCGCATTTTCCCCCGGCATGCGGGTGACGATTTCCGCGGGCGTCGTGACGCTGCGCGACAACGATACTGCCGACACGTTTCTCGCACGCGCCGACAGCGCGCTTTATTCCGCCAAGGCGCAAGGGCGCAACCGTATTGCAACGAGCTGACTAATCCATTTTTTCCTGGCTGCACAGAAGCCGCAGCCGGACCGAACGCTCCAGGACAGGGCCATGAGATCGAAATCCGAAAAACCATCCGAGAACCTGCTTGAGGAATTGCAGACCGCGCTCTCGCACGGCACCGTCGCGCGCCGGGTCGAGGCCCTGCGCCGCGTCACTGATCTCTTCATTAACAATGCGGTGGATTATTCCGACGAGCACATCAGGGTGTTCGACGACGTGTTCCAGTGCCTGATCGAGCAGATCGAGGCCTCGGCGAGAACGCTGCTCGCCAACCGTCTCGCGCCGATCGCGGCTGCGCCGCCCAAGATCATCCGCACCCTCGCGCTCGACGAGGTGATCGAGGTCTCCGGACCCGTGCTCACGAAATCGGAACGGCTGGACGAAGCGACCCTGATCGAGATCGCGCGCACCAGGGGCCAGGCGCATCTCAAGGCGATCTCGCTGCGGCGGGTGCTGTCGGAAGCGCTCACCGACGTGCTGGTGGCGCGCGGCAACGAAGACGTCGTGCAATCGACCGTCAGCAATCCGGGCGCGCAGCTCTCCGAGGGAAGTTTCACCGACCTCGTCACGCGCGCCGAACGCGACGATGACCTCGCCACCTGCATCGGCCTGCGGCCCGACCTGCCGCGCCATCACTACCTGAAGCTGATCGCCAAGGCGTCCCTGAGCGTGCGCAGGAAGCTCGAGGCCGCGCATCCGGAACTCGCGGACGAAGTGTCCAGCGTGGTCCAGGAAGCGACCCAGCGGGTCCGCGCCGCCGCCATGACCAGGCAGACCGAAATGGCGCGCGCGCTGGTGAGATCGCTGCACGAGGACGGTCGTCTCAACGAGTTCCAGGTCACCAGCTTCGCCGAGCAGGGCAAGTTCGACGAGACCAATGCAGGGCTCGCAGCACTCGCGGGCGTCGCGGTCGAGACCGCCGAGAACATGATGATCGAGAGCCGCAACGAGGGCGTGATGGTCCTCGCCAAGGTCGCGGGCATGCAATGGTCGAGCGTCCGCGCGATCATCGCCATGCGCGAAAAGCTCTCGGGCGGCTCGAAGACCGACATGCTGACGCTGCGCGATGCCTACGAGGCCCTGCGCTCATCGACCGCGCAGCAGGTGCTGCGCTTCCACCGCATGCAGCAGGGCACGACGCCGGCGGCGTGAGGCCGCCGCCGCTAGTAGCGCAAAACTTTCGAACCCGCGTAGGCGCCGATCGCGGTTACGAGCGCCGTCGCGATCGTATACCAGGTCGCGACGAACAGCGGCGAGTCGTCGGTGCAGTGCGAGGCGTAGAGCGTTGCGGCAAGGCCGGCCGACAGCAGGCCGGCGAGCGCGCCGGCGAGTGCAGGATGCGACGGCGCGCCGTGGCGCAGGCCGAACAGCGCGCCCGCAAGCAGCGGCAGCGACATCGCGGGGATCGCGAGCATGCACACCCGGGAGTTCTTGCCCACCAGCCGCATCGTCATCGGCATCGCCGGGGCCATCATGGTCTCGCTGCCGATCGCAACCGCAAGCAGGCCGACGGGAAGCAGCAGCAGCCAGCCCCAGCCGCGCATCAAGGCTTCGGGCCGCGACAGATGCAGGCTGACGATGATCGCGGGAATCGCAAGCGACAGCGTGACCGCGAACTTCGTGTCGAAGAACGGATTATGCATCGCGGTCATCACGTCGGGCCGCACGCCAAGAAAGCTGGCGAAGATCAGGATCGAGAACGGCGCCGCCACCAGCAGCGCCATCGTCAGCACGGCGCCGACGCGCGGCGCGCGATGGGCGTTGTCGGCCGCAAGCGAGCGAATGAGTTGATCGGTATCCATGACTAGTGGTCCCGCAGTTTGGCAGTCAGCGCCGCAAGTCCGCGATGCAGCGCGACCCGCACCGCACCTTCGCTCATCGAAAACTTTGACGCCGTGTCCTTGATCGAAGCGCTGTCGACGGCGATCGACTGCAGCACCTCGCGCTGGCGCTGCGGCAGCGTGTCGAGCTGCGTTGCGACCTCGGCCGCCGAAGCCGTCTCCTGCGGCGCCTCGCCCGGCAGCGTCTCGGCGAAATCGTCGATGTTGACGAAGACCCGCCGGCCCCGCCGCCGGAGCGCATCGATCAGCTTGTTGCGCCCGATCGCAAACAGCCACGGGGCGAAGGGGGCTTCGCTGTCCCAGGTGTGCCGCTTCAGATGCACCGCCAACAAAATCTCCTGCACGATATCCTCGGCCTGGTCGGGAGGCTGCCCGGCCCGCGCCAGACCCCGCCTCGCGGCAGCGCGCAGCACAGGCGTGACCGCCTTCAACAGGCGATGATACGCCGCATCATCGCCTGCCATGGCCGACCGCATCAGGCCGGTCCACTCGTCCTCACGTCCGCGCACGCGCCCTCACCATGCAATTCGGCAGCTCTTTCAGTTTGTTACGCCGGCACCAGAAAGATCACGACTTCGTGATTTACGCCGTGCCTCGCCACGCGATGCGGCCGTCGAAACCCGCGACGGCTCATAACACCGATCGGTCCCGTCCGCATCCGGCGGCCGGTTGCGAGGCGGTGGTTTGCCCCGCTTTTGCCCGGGATAGCCCGAAGATTCCCATTTTTTGCCCCGCTGTGGTCACGCCCCAGGGGCTCTGTTCGGTCCCGGGACAGGCGGAATTGGGGAGATCGTCAACATGATGAAAGCCAGCGGGCGCGCCGCACTGATTCTTCTTGCCGGCCTTTTCGTGCTGGTCGGAGCCGCTGCACAGGCGGCACCGAGTTCAGCCGCAAGCAGCAAATCGGACAGCGCGAGCAACCAGGCCGACGCAGTCAAGCCGAGCAAGCAGCGGCGCCATGCATCGCGCCACCGCGACAGCGGCAAGACGGCGCAGAAATCCGACGACAAGGCCGACAAGAAGGACGGCGCGGCGAAGGCCGAAAACGACGTGCCGGCCTTGAGCCAGATGCCGCCGGCAGTCGCCAACGCCAACGCGCAGATCGCCGCAGCCGATACGCCGACGGCTGCCGCGGCCTCCGCGTTGACCGGCCGCGCCAACGACAACCTTCAGGCTGCAGCCGATAATGCCACCGCGCCGAATGACGAGGCTCAGGTGGTGGCGCCCGATCAGCTCAACGACATCGACCGCGCCCTGCAACAGGACCCACCGGCACAGAAGGCGGTGATCGCCGCAACCGACGCGCGGCCGGCGCCGGTGATGGCGAGCAGCCACAGCTCGGCCTGGGACCAGAGCTCCCTGATCGGCAAGATCTTCATCGGCGTCGGCACGCTGCTGACGCTGGCCTCTGCCGCACGCATGTTCTTCGCTTGATGCTTGGCCTGATTTTTGGCCTGATTTTGGGGTGAGGGACCTCGTCCGGAACGCGCGTCTCGCCGCGCGTTCCGGACGGCCTCGTTCCGACAGCTTTTCGGCCCTTGAAGCCCACCGCGCCAGCGGGCACATTGCCCGCCCAATCAAACGCGTGGGTGGAGCATGAGCACGTTCGAACACATCATCGTCGAGAGCAAAGGCGCGGTCGGCATCATCAAGCTGAACCGGCCGAAGATGCTCAATGCGCTCTCCTTCGGCGTGTTCCGCGAGATCGCCGCGGCCGTCGACGACCTCGAGGCCGATGACGCCATCGGCTGCATCGTCGTGACCGGCAGCGAGAAGGCCTTTGCCGCCGGCGCCGACATCAAGGAGATGCAGCCGAAAGGCTTCATCGACATGTTCTCCGAGGATTTCGCCGCGATCGGCGGCGACCGCGTCGCGCGCTGCCGCAAGCCAACCATCGCCGCGGTCGCGGGCTATGCGCTCGGCGGCGGCTGCGAGCTCGCCATGATGTGCGACTTCATCATCGCCGCCGACACCGCCAGGTTCGGCCAACCCGAAATCACGCTCGGCACCATTCCCGGCATCGGCGGCACCCAGCGCCTGACCCGCGCGATCGGCAAGTCGAAGGCGATGGACCTCTGCCTCACCGGCCGCATGATGGATGCGGCGGAAGCGGAGCGCTCAGGCCTCGTCAGCCGCATCGTGCCCGCCGACAAGCTGATGGACGAGGTCATGGAAGCCGCCGAGAAGATCGCAGCGATGTCGCGGCCCGCCGTCGCCATGGCCAAGGAAGCGGTCAACCGCGCCTTCGAGACCACGCTCGCCGAAGGCATGAGCGTCGAGCGCAACCTGTTTCACGCGACTTTCGCGCTGGAGGACCGCTCCGAGGGCATGGCGGCCTTCATCGAGAAGCGCAAGCCTGTCAACAAGAACCGGTAATACCCGCGAGCGGTCAGGCTGGTGTAAGGCTTCGCCGCCCTGGTGCAGAAACCCTGTGACGCACCTGCAACAAGCACGGAATAGATGGGGGTTTTCCCCGCGGCAGTTTGCCTGCGGGACCCCGGCTGGTTAAACAGTTAAGAGGCCACCGTCGGCGGGGGCGGACAGCCGGGGTTTAGCAGGATTACATGATTGGGCGTGCCGCCAGAGTTGGTCGCGTGATGACGCGGCATCGATCGGGCGTGGGTCCTGTGCTTGCGACATGGACCACGCTGGCGCTCTGTTGCGCCCTGCCCTCCGCCGCATGGGCGGAAGCCCTGCCTGAGGCGCTCGCCAAGGCCTACCAGACCAACCCGCAGCTCAATGCCGAGCGCGCGCGGCAACGCGCCACGGATGAAAACGTGCCGCAGGCGCTCGCCGGCTACCGGCCGCAGATCGTGGCAAGCCTCAGCGCCGGCCTGCAATCAGTGCGCAATTTGCTGCCCGACAACACGATCCAGACCGCCAATCTGAAGCCGTGGATCATCGGCGTCACCGTGACGCAGACCCTGTTCAACGGGTTCCGCACCGCCAACAGCGTTCGCGCCGCGGAACTTCAGGTGCAGTCCGGCCGCGAGGCGCTGCGCAATGTCGGCCAGGGCGTGCTGCTCGACGCGGTCACCGCCTACACCAACGTGCTCGCCAACCAGTCATTGGTCGAGGCGCAACGCTCCAACGTCGCGTTCCTGCGCGAGACGCTCGCCGTCACTCAGCGTCGCCTCAACGCCGGCGACGTCACGCCGACCGACAGCGCCCAGGCCGAGGCGCGGCTCAGCCGGGGGCTCGCCGATCTCAACGCCGCGGAAGTCGCGCTGGCGGTGAGCCAGGCGGTCTATGCGCAGGTGATCGGCAATGCGCCAACGCAGCTTCGGCCCGCCGAAGTCGTCGACCGCTATCTGCCGAAGAGCCGCGAGGATGCGCTGGCGATGGCGATCCGCCAGCACCCGGCGGTGATGGCGGCGGGCTTCGACGTCGATGTCGCCTCGACCAACATCCGCGTCGCCGAGGGCGCGCTGCTGCCGAGCGCCAGTCTCCAGGGCAGTGCCAGCAAGAGCCGCAGCAACGACCCAACGCTGAGCACCATCGCCGAAGACCAGGCCTCGATCGTCGCCAACGTCACCGCGCCGATCTACGACGGCGGCCAGGCCGCCGCACAGACCCGACAGGCCAAGGAGATCACGGCGCAGAGCCGGCTCGTGCTCGACCAGGTCCGCAACCAGGCGCGCACGGCGGCGACCAGCGCCTGGGTCGCCAATGAGGGCGCCAAGATCACGGTCTCCGCTTCCGAATCAGAGGTGAAGGCGGCGACCGTCGCGCTCCAGGGCGTGCAGCGCGAGGCCGCCGGCGGGCAGCGCACAACGGTGGACGTGCTGAACTCGCAGGCCGATTTGATCCAGGCCAAGGCCCGCCTGATCGGCGCACTGCGCGACCGCGTCATCGCCTCCTACACGCTGCTCAGTGCCGTCGGCCATCTCGACGTCAAGACGCTCAGCCTCAACACGCCGGACTATCTGCCCGAGGTGCATTACCAGCAGGTCCGCGACGCCTGGCACGGCCTGCGCACGCCGTCGGGGCAGTAGTTTCAAATCGTCTGGCCTGATGCCGTTGAAGAGCCGCCGCATCCATCTGATGGGAGCTTCGGGCTCCGGCGTGACGACGATCGGTCGCGCGCTCGCCGGCCGGCTTGCGCAGCCGCATCACGACAGCGACGATTATTTCTGGCTGCCGACCGTGCCGCCCTACCAGACGACGCGCCCTGCCGCGGAGCGCCTGCGCCTGATGCGCGAGATGTTTCTGCCGCGCCGCGACTGGGTGCTGAGCGGAACCGTCACCGGCTGGGGCGACGAGCTCGCCCCGTTCTTCGATCTTGTCGTCTTTGTGACGACGCCGCGCGAGCTTCGCTTGCAGCGCCTGCGTGGCCGCGAGGCTACGCATTTCGGAGCTGATGCCGTCGCACAGGGTGGCTGGCGTCATGAGGAGACGGAGTCGTTCGTCGAATGGGCCTCGCGCTACGAAGCCGGCGATCGCGAGGGCCGCAGTCTCACAAAAGATGAAGCCTGGCTCGCGGGCCTGCCCTGCCCGGTCGTGCGCATCGACGGCTCACGCCGGCTTGCGGATCTTGTCGAGCAGCTATGCAGCGAAGCGGAGCGGTTACCCGGCTGATGTGATACTGTTCCGGTCCCACCTCAAAAATAACGAAGCAGGGAGAGAACCATGCTCAACCGACGCAGCGTCCTGCTTGCCTCCCTTGCCGCCGGAGTAGCCATGACCAA
The DNA here is from genome assembly GCF_056402655.1 of Bradyrhizobium sp. P3_C3. NCBI lineage: Bacteria > Pseudomonadati > Pseudomonadota > Alphaproteobacteria > Hyphomicrobiales > Nitrobacteraceae > Bradyrhizobium > Bradyrhizobium sp. P3_C3. The sequence goes on from NZ_JBFUGY010000005.1 coordinate 179,946, forward strand.
CAAAGCTCACGCCCGTGCGGCGCAGCCCGCGACGCCGGTCGATTTCGACGTTCCGGCCCTTGCCTGCGATTGCCACACGCACATCCATGGTGACGTCGAAAAGTTTCCGTTCTTCGCGGGGCGCGTCTATACGCCGGAACCGGCAAGCCCCGAGGAAATGGCGGCGCTGCACAAGGCGCTGCATATCGAGCGCGTGGTGATCGTGACGCCGAGCGTCTACGGCACCGACAATTCCTCCACCTTGTTCGGCATGAAGGCGCGCGGCGCGACAGCGCGCGGAGTGGCCGTGATCGACGACAAGACGACCGAAGCACAGCTCGACGCGATGCAGGCGGACGGTTTTCGCGGCAGTCGCATCAATCTCGCCACCGGCGGCGTCAGCGATCCGAATGTCGGCCGCGCGCGCTTCACCGCCGCCGTCGAGCGCATGAAGGCGCGCGGCTGGCACGTGCAGCTCTACACCACGCTGCCGATGATCTCGGCGATCAAGGAGCTCGTGCTGGCTTCGCCCGTGCCGGCCGTGTTCGACCATTTCGGCGGCCTCGAGGCGTCGCTCGGACTGGAGCAGCCGGGATTCTCCGACCTGGTCGCGCTCGTCAAATCCGGCAAGGCCTATGTGAAGATCTCGGGAGCCTATCGCTCGTCGAACCTCGCGCCCGACTATCAGGACATGGTGCCCTATGCCCGGGCGCTGATCGCGGCGAACCCGGACCGCATCGTCTGGGGCACCGACTGGCCGCATCCGGATTCCAGCCCCGTCGAGGGACGCAAGCCCACCGACATCGCGCCCTTCTATCAGATCGAAGACGGCCGGCTCCTCAACCAGCTTCCTGTGTGGGCGCCGGATGCGGAGGTGCGCAAGAAGATCCTGGTCGACAATCCCGCGCGTCTCTACGGATTCTGAGGCGCGGCGACGGCGCGCGATCAGCGCGCGCGGCGGGAGAAGAAGGAGATTAGGACCGGCAAGGTCACCAGGATCACGACCGGCGCGAGCATCATGCCGGTGACGACGACGACGGCGAGCGGCTTCTGCACTTGCGAGCCGATGCCTTCCGACAGCGCCGCCGGCAGCAGGCCGACGCCGGCAACGACGCAGGTCATCAGCACCGGCCGGAGCTGCAACTCGCCGGTGCGTATCACCGCGCTCACGCGGTCCATGCCTTCTTCGATGAGCTGGTTGAACTGCGACAGGATGATGATGCCGTCCATGACCGCAATGCCGAACAGCGCGATGAATCCGATCGCGGCGGAGACGCTGAACGCAGTGCCGGTGATCAACAGCCCGAGCACGCCGCCGAAGATCGCCATCGGAATCACGCTCATGGCGAGCAGCGTGTCGGTCATCGAGCCGAAATTGAACCAGAGCAGCACGCCGATCAGCGCCAGCGAGATCGGCACCACGATCGACAGCCGGCGGATGGCGTCCTGGAGATTGCCGAACTCGCCGACCCAGTCCATGTGCGCGCCGGGCGGCAGCTGCACCTGCTCGGCGACCTTCTGTTGCGCCTCGCGGATCGCGCTGCCGAGGTCGCGCTCGCGCACCGAGAACTTGATCGGCAGATAGCGTTCCTGCTGCTCGCGATAGATGTAGGCGGCACCGGAGACGAGGCTGATGGTGGCGACCTCGCTCAGGGGAATCTGCGTGACGGTGCCGTTGGGGCCGGGCGCGCCGATGCGCAAATTCTGGATCGCCTCGGCGCTCCTGCGATATTCCGGCGCGAGGCGGACGATGATCGGGAAGTGACGATCGGAGCCCGGCTCGTAGAGATCGCCCGCGGTATCGCCGCCGATCGCGACCTTGATCGTGGCGTTGATGTCGCCGGGCGCGAGCCCATAGCGCGCGGCCTTGGCGCGGTCGATGTCAATCTGAATGGTCGGCTGCCCGAGCGAGGTGAACACCGCAAGGTCGGTGACGCCTTGCACTGTCGCCAGCACCGACTTGATCTTGTTGGCGGTGTCGGTGAGCGCCTGGAGATCGCTGCCGAACAGCTTGATCGAGTTCTCGCCCTTCACGCCCGAGACGGCTTCGGAGACGTTGTCCTGGAGATATTGCGAGAAGTTGAATTCAACGCCGGGGAAGCGATCGTCGAGCTGCTTCAACAGCTGCGCGGTCAACTCTTCCTTGTCGTGCGTCCCCGGCCATTGGCTCGCGGGCTTGAGGGGGGCGAAGAACTCGGCGTTGAAGAAGCCGGCAGCGTCGGTGCCGTCATCGGGGCGGCCATGCTGCGACACCACGGATTCCACCTCGGGCCGGGCACGGATCAGCTTGCGCATCTCGTTGACGTAGGTGTTGCCTTCCTGGAGCGAGATGGTTGGCGGCAGCGTGGCGCGGATCCAGAGATTGCCCTCTTCCAGCTTGGGCAGGAATTCGAGGCCGAGCAGGCGGCTGAGCGCCACCGTCATCAGCACGAGACCGACCGCGCCGCCGAGCATGATGCCGCGGTTGGCGACGGCCCAATTCAGCACCGGCATGTAGATCCGGTGCAGGATCCGCATGACCCTCGTCTCGGTCTCCTCGAGATGCGCAGGCAGAATGATCGCGGACAGCGCCGGGGTCACCGTGAAGGTCGCGAGCAGCCCGCCGGCGAGCGCATAGGCATAGGTGCGCGCCATCGGCCCGAAGATGTTGCCCTCGACGCCGGACAGCGTGAACAACGGCAGGAACGCCGCGATGATGATGGCGGCGGCAAAGAAGATCGAGCGCGACACGTCGGCGGCGGCGCTGAGGATGGCGTGGCTCTTCATGCCGAACAGCGTCTCGGGCGACATCTGCTCGGATTCCGACACCGGCGTGGTCTGCGTCAGGCGGCGGAAGATCGCTTCCACCATGATCACGGTGGCGTCGACGATGAGGCCGAAATCGATCGCGCCGACCGACAGCAAATTCGCGGATTCCCCGCGCAGCACCAGGATGATCACGGCGAAGAACAGTGCGAACGGAATCGTGGCGCCGACGATCAGCGCACTGCGGAGATCGCCGAGGAAGATCCACTGCAACAGCACGATGAGCAGGATGCCGACCACCATGTTGTGCAGCACGGTGTGGGTGGTGAGGTCGATCAGGTCCCCGCGATCGTAGATGCGCTCGATGCGCACGCCGGGCGGCAGGATGCTGGAATCGTTGATGGTTTGAACGAGCTGGTGGACGCGCTTGATGGTTGGCGAGCTCTGCTCACCGCGGCGCATCAGGACGATGCCCTGCACGATGTCGTCGGAATCGTCGAGGCCGGCAATGCCGAGACGGGGTTTTTGACCGACAGTGACGGTGGCGACGTCCTTGACCAGCACCGGATTGCCGTTGGTCTGCGAGACCATGGTGTTGGCGAGGTCGTCGATGGAACGGATCAGGCCGACGCCGCGTACCACGGCCGATTGCTGGCCGATATTGACGGTGTTGCCGCCGACATTGACGTTGGAATTGCTGACCGCCTGGAGCAATTGCGGCAGCGTCAGGCCGTTGGCGACGAGCTTGTTGAAATCGACCTGGAGCTCGTAGGTCTTGCTCTTGCCGCCCCAGCCGGTGACGTCGATGACGCCGGGCACGGCGCGGAAGCGGCGCTGCAGGATCCAGTCCTGGATGGTCTTGAGGTCGAGCACGCTGTAGTTCGGCGGACCGACGAGGCGGTAGCGGAAGATTTCGCCGATCGGGCTGAGCGGCGAGATCTGCGGCTGCACATTGCCCGGCAGCGGCGCGAGCTGGGCCAGGCGGTTCAAGACCTGCTGCTGCGCCTCGTCATAGGTGTAGGCGAAGGAGAACTGCAGTTTGATGTCGGAGAGGCCGTAGAGCGAGATGGTACGGATCGTCGTGAGGTTCTTCAGACCCGCGACCTGGGTCTCGATCGGAATCGTGATGTAGCGCTCGATCTCCTCCGCCGACAGGCCCGGGCTCTGCGTCACGATGTCGACCATCGGCGGCGTCGGATCGGGATAGGCCTCGATGTTGAGCTGGTTGAACGCGATCACGCCGCCGATCAGCACGGCGACGAACATCCCGACCATCAGGAAGCGCCGGTTGACGGCAAGGGCGACGAGACGATCCATTCAGGTCTTCAATTTTCTTGGGTCGTCGATCAGCTACCGGACGCCGCGCGGTCGATGAACAGGCTGCCCTTGGTGACGACCTGCTCGCCTGGCTTCAGATTGCTGGTGACCTCGACGAAATTGCCATTGATGAGGCCGATCTTGATCTGGCGCAGCTCGACCGACTTGTCCTCGCGCGCGACCCAGATGCGGACCTTGTCGGCCTCGTAGATCAGCGCCTGCTTCGGCACCGCCGGCGCGGCACGGTCGCCGGCCGAATAGATCGTGACGTTGGCGAACATTTCCGGCTTGAGCAGGCCGTCCTTGTTGTCGATGGTCGCGCGAACCAGCAGGCGGCGCGTGTTGGGATCGATGGCGGCGGCGACGTAGTTGATCTTGGCGGTCAGGGGGTGGCCCGGCAGCGCCATCACGTTGACGCTGATGTCCTGCCCGATGCACACCGCGGCCGCATCGCTCTCGCGCACGAAGGCGGTGAGCCAGACCGTGGAGAGGTCGCCGATCACGAACACCGGATCGCTGGCGCCGGAATTGACGTACTGGCCCGGGCCGATCTTGCGCTGCACGACGGTGCCGGAGATCGGCGAGTAGATCGTGATCTCCCGATCGATGACGCCCTTGTCCTGGAATGCCTTGATGGTCTCGTCGGTGAAGCCGAGGATGCGCAGCTTGTTGCGCGCGGCTTCCAGCGCCGTCCCCGAGGAGCGCACGTCGTTCTGCGCCTGGACCTGGGTCGTTTCGGCCTGCTGATAGTCCTTCAGCGGAATGGCGCGGCCCTCATAGAGGTCCTTGGCGCGCCTGAACTGGATGTCGGCAAGATCGATCGCAGACTTCGCCTTGTTCTGCGAGGTCATCGCCGCGATGAAATCGTTCTGGGCCTGCACGGTGTCGGCGGCCTCGATCGTGAACAGCGGTTGACCTTGCTTCAGCATCTCGCCCGGCTTGGCGAGCAGCTTGGTCACCCGGCCCGCATAGGGCGAGAACACCGGCGTCGAGCGATCCTCATCGACCGCGACCTTGCCCTCGGTGACATATTCGGCCCGGAAGGTCTTGGCCTTGACCGGCTCGATCGTCAGCGTCGCCCACTCGGACGGCGTCGGCGTGAAATTCTGCGCATTCCTGCGCGACTGGCTGGAGACCTCGGAGTGGCTCTTTTCCTTGGCCCCCGCGCGCAGGAAGCCATAGGTACCGGCGCAGGCGAGTGCCAGTAAAACTACGGATGTGATCACCCGTTGTTTTGTAAACACCTGCAATCGCTTGGTATTTTCAACTACCATGGGGCCCGGTCAAGTCTGCGACGATCTCGGCAGACGCCTGCCTTATCGGTCGCGCTAATAGTGCTGAATTGGGATTTCAAACAACCTAAAAAACGCCAGCCACCTTTCCGTTTGCGTTAAAATATTGCATCGCGTCAGCTTCACGTCAGTTTCGCGCCGGCCATTGTGGCGGATGACTGCCGAGCGGCATCGCCGGGCGGCTCCATCGCGCCGGCGTGGTCGACAGCAGCGCGGAATGGCGCACCGCCTTCAACGTGCCGAAGCCAGATGGCATGGACTCGATGAATGCAGCATGTACGGCCTCGCCCGTAAGATCCGGGGTGTCCAGGCCGCCATCGAGCCGGCCCAGATTCCACAGCCAGCGTCCGGTCTGCGCCAGCGACACGCGCACGTGCCAGCTCCCGCCCTCGCGGGCCTGGCGTGCCTTGGCCATCATCGCACCGAACGCCATCAGATAGCCGGTGGCATGGTCGAGCATCTGCGCCGGCAATTCCTTCGGACCGTCGACGCCCGCGGCCTGCCCCTCGGCGTGGTTGAAGCCCGTCGTGGTCTGCACCAGTGAATCGAAACCGCGCCGCTCCGCCCAGGGGCCGGCATGGCCATAGGCCGACAGCGTGACATAGACGATGCCCGGATTGATGTTCGCTGCATCCTCCGGCGCGAACCCGAGGGCTGCAAGCGCGCGCGGACGATAGCCTTGCGAGAAGATGTCGGCGCCCTTCAACAGCTCGCGCAGCTGCGCCCTGCCCGCCTCGCTATTCAGCTCGACCAACGTGGTGAGCTTGCCGCGGCCGGTGTCGATGGTGAGCCAGGGAATGGCCGGCAGCTCCGGCCCCGAGACGAGCAGCACATCCGCGCCGTGCGCGGCGAGCGTGCGACCGGCAACGGGGCCTGCGATGACGCGCGAGAGATCGAGCACGCGCAGGCCGGAAAGCGGACGATCGCCGTTCGACGATCCCTGCGGCCATGGCTTGGGCGGGGCCTCGCCGATCTTCTCGATCGAGACCAGCGGCAGTTCGGCGAGCGCGCGCGCCTGCGGCAGCGCGGACCATTCGTCGTAGGAACGCATCAGGGCGACAACGCCGCCCGCGGCATAGGCCGCAGTTTCAAAATCCTCGCCCTTCCATTGCATCAACGCGGCCTGAACCTTGTCGCGCTCGGGCTCGCAGCCGAGCACGTTGCAGACGGCGTCGCGATGATGCGGGAAATTGGTGTGGCAGCGGACGAAGCGGTTGTCGCCGGTCTTGTAGACACCGGCGATGGCGTCCCAGGCTGGCGGCGGCGGCTTGTCGTCGAGGCGCAAATAACGCTCTGAACGGCATTCGGCGACGGCGTGGCGCATGTCGACGGAGACGTCCTGCGTCTCACCGCTGCGCAGTCTCCGGATTTCGGCGGCGGCAAGACCGGCGGCTGCGATCGTCGTCTGTCCGGCGACGGCGACGCGAAACGAGGACGGAATTTGCGGCTCCTCGCCGGTCAGCCGCACGCGCTCGAGCGCGGCCTTGTCGCCGCCGATGGAGGTCCAGAGATCCTTGAGAATATCGGCGGGGCTTTGCATGACCGCTTCTCTCCCATTCAGATTTAAGCATGATCTTTTCGGAAATCCGCTGCGCATTTTCCGGATCATGCTGTAGTTTTCGCGACCATGTCATGATCGCAGAAAGGAATGCAATGGCCGCCGTAGATCCCCTCACCGCAGGCGCCGTGTTCATCGCAACGGCGGCCACCGACGCAGTCTATGTCATGTTCACCTCGGCCGTGATCGCGCGCAAGCGCGTGCCGGCGGCGAACTGGAGCGCGGTCTGGTACCTGCTCTCCTCCTACGCCGTGATCAGCTACACCGAAAACCCGTTCTATGTCGCTTTCGCGGCGATCGGCTCGTGGGCCGGCGCCTACGTGTCGCTGACCTTCCTGCACCGCCCGCCCGGTGGCCCGCCGGTGGGGGCGGCACCGGAGTGAGGGAACCGCCTCTCCGCGTCGTCATTGCGAGAAGCCTTTGCGACGAAGCAATCCAGACTGTCTCTGCGGATGCCTTTCTGGATTGCTTCGCTACGCTCGCAATGACGAATTGGAGAGTTCAGCATGTCTCCTGAAACGGCTACACTCTTTGCACCAACAAAAAGGAAAACCAAACAATGGATCTCGGTCTCAAAGGCAAGAACGCCATCGTCCTCGGCGGCACGCGCGGCATCGGGCGGGCGATTGCAACGACGCTGGCCGGTGAAGGCGCCAACGTCGCGGTGTGCGCGCGCAACGCCGATCAGGTTGCGGCGACCGTCACTGAACTCAGGGCAAGCGGTATCCGTGCCAGCGGCGGACCGGTCGACGTCACCGATGGTGCGGCGCTGAAATCCTGGATCGAGACTGCTGCAAAGGAGCTTGGCGGCGTCGACCTGCTGTTCGCCAATGCCGGCGCGATGGCGCAGGGCCACGATGCGGCGTCCTGGGAACAGAACTTCCGGCTCGACGTGCTCGGCGCCGTGCATGCGTTCGACGCCGCGCGGCCGTTCCTCGAAGCCAGCGGCGAAAAGAGCGGCGATGCCGCCTTCGTCATCATCTCCTCGATTTCGGCGGCGCAGGCCGATCTCGCCAGCTCCTACGGCCCGATCAAGGCGGCGCTGATCCACATGGCCAAGGGACTGGCGCGGCAATACGCCAAGAAGAAGATCCGCGTCAACGTGGTGTCGCCCGGCACCGTCTATTTCAAGGGCGGCGTCTGGAACGTGATCGAGCAGAAGATGCCGGAGCGCTACAACGACGCGATGAAGCGCAACCCGACGGGCCGCATGGCAACGCCGCAGGAGATCGCAAGCGCGGCGGTGTTTCTGGCAAGCCCGGTGTCGGGGTTCACCACGGGCTCCAATCTCGTCGTGGACGGCGCGATCTCGAACCGGGTGAATTTTTAGAGCGGGTACACTGTCGTCGCCCGGCTTGACCGGGCGACCCAGTATTCCAGAGACGGCTCGGCTAGTGCCGAGGGGCCGCAGCGTACTGGATACCCCGCTTGCCGCCTACGCTAAAGCTTCGGCGGCCCTGGACCTCAGCCCCGGCGAAGCCTTGGCGTAGCCGGGTCGCGGGGTATGACACCGAGAGTGTGACACGGACCGGCTCAACAAGCTCGTCATTGCGAGCGCAGCGAAGCAATCCAGAGTCTTTCCGCGGGCGGCAGTCTGGATTGCTTCGCTGCGCTCGCAATGACGGTGTGGCGACATTCTGCGTCACACCCTCAATGAAAATCCCGCGATGGCGGCAGGATGCGGACGTTGCGGGGGTGGCGGATTTTTTGCGCCGGCATATCCGCGTGGGCGCGGGGATCGTCGTTGAGGGGCTCGATCAGGTCGGCGCCTGCCGGCACCGGATGCTTGCGGCTCAGCGCGTCGTTGGCGAGGCCGACCAGATCGTGCGAGCGGTCGACCATGCGCTGGGCGATGAGATGCGTCACCTTTTCGGGGCTGCTCTGGATATAGCCCTCGACCAGGATGAGGCGTGCGCCCATCACTTCCTTGCGGTACTGCTCCATGATCTTGGGCCACACCACGACATTGGCGATGCCGGTCTCGTCCTCCAGCGTCATGAACACGACGCCGCTGGCGCTGCCCGGCCGCTGCCGCACCAGCACCACGCCGGCGCAGCGGACGCGGCGCCGCTCGTTCTCATGGCTGATGTCCCTGCAGGCCACGACACGCTCGCGCGAAAACATCTCGCGCAAAAACTCCATCGGATGGCCCTTCAGCGATAACCGGATAGTCTGGTAGTCCGCGACCACCTGCTCGGCCAGCGGCATCTCCGGCAACGGTTTTGCATGCTCGTCCGGCTGCTCGCGCGCGGTCGCGGCCTCGAACAGCGGCAGCGGCACGTCGTCGGGCAGCCGCCGCACCTGCCACAGCGCCTCGCGGCGGTCGAGGCCGAGCGAGCGGAAGGCGTCGGCATCCGCGAGCAGGATCAGCGCACGCTTGGGCAGGCCGGTGTCGCGGGCGAAGTCTTCGAGCGAGGTGAACCGCTGGCGGTCGCGAGCCTTGATAATGCGGTCGGCCCAGTCTTCCTGAGTGACATAGACCTTGCCCTGCCGCTCAGCCTGCTGCCTCTTAAGCTCCTCCTCATCCGGATCGAGCCAGTGGAAGCCGTCGATCTGGCGAAAACCCAGACGCACGGCGCAATATCCGTCGTCCATATTCTCCAGCGTATTCTGCGCAAAACTGCAGGACACGTCGATGTCGCGCACCTCGACGCCATTCTTGCGGGCGTCGCCGACGATCTGCGCGGGCGCGTAAAAGCCCATGGGCTGCGAGTTCAACAGGCCGCAACAGAACACATCGGGGTGATGATATTTCAGCCATGACGAGATGTAGACGAGCTGAGCAAAGCTCGCGGCATGGCTCTCTGGAAAACCGTAGGAGCCAAAGCCCTTGATCTGGTCAAAGCAGCTTCTGGCGAAGTTGGGATCGTAGCCGCGCGCGACCATGTTGCCGATCAGCTTCTCCTCGTACTGGCCGATGGTGCCGACATTGCGGAAGGTCGCCATCGAGCGGCGCAGGCCGTTAGCCTCCTCGGAGGTGAATTTTGCCGCCTCGATCGCGATGCGCATGGCTTGCTCCTGGAACAAGGGCACGCCTTTCGTCTTGTGCAGCACCTTGTAGAGTTCGTCCGCGGGACCGTGTTCGGGTGATGGCGAGGGATAACTCACCTTTTCCTGGCCGTTCCGTCGTCGCAGATACGGATGCACCATGTCGCCCTGGATCGGTCCGGGCCGCACGATCRCGACTTCGATGACAAGGTCGTAGAAGGTCCGCGGCTTCAACCGCGGCAACATGTTCATCTGGGCGCGGCTCTCGACCTGGAACACGCCGAGGGATTCCCCAGCACACAGCATGTCGTAAACCTTGGGATCGTCCTGAGGGACACTCGCCAGAACCCAGCGCTTGCCCTTGTGGTGGTCGATCAAATCAAAACATTTCCGGATGCAGGTCAGCATGCCCAGCGCGAGCACGTCGACCTTCATCATGTTGAGCGCGTCGACGTCGTCCTTGTCCCACTCGATGAAGGTGCGGTCGTCCATCGCGGCGTTGCCGATCGGCACATAGGTGTCGAGCCGGTCCTGGGTGAGCACATAGCCGCCGACATGCTGGGAGAGATGACGCGGGAATTCGATCAGCTCGGTCGCAAGCTCGACCGCGAGGTTGATCATGGGATTGCTGGGATCGAGCCCGGCCTGCCTGACCTGCATGTCGTTGAGGCCCTTGCCCCAGCTTCCCCAGACGGTGTCGGCGAGCGCGGCGGTGACGTCCTCGGTCAGGCCCAGCGCCTTGCCGACGTCGCGAATGGCGCTGCGTGGACGGTAATGGATCACGGTGGCGATGATCGCGGCGCGGTGGCGGCCGTAGCGGCGATAGACATATTGCATCACCTCCTCGCGCCGCGAATGCTCGAAATCGACGTCGATGTCAGGCGGCTCCAGCCGCTCCTTGGAGATGAAGCGCTCGAACAGGAGATCGACGCTGGTCGGATTGACCGAGGTGATGCCGAGCACGTAGCAGACCGCTGAGTTCGCCGCCGATCCCCGCCCCTGGCACAGGATGTTCTGGCTGCGCGCATAATGTACGATGTCGTGCACGGTGAGGAAGTAGTGCGCGTATTTCAGCTCGGCGATCAGCGCGAGCTCTTTCTTCAGGGTCGTGCGCAGCTTGTCATCGATCTTGCCGCCGAAATATTTGTCGACGCCGGCCCAGGTCAGATCCTCCAGATGCCCTTGCGCGGTCTTGCCCCGCGGCACCGGTTCGTCCGGATACTGGTATTTGAGCTGGTCGAGCGTGAAATCGATCTTGCCCGCAAAGCGCATGGTCTCCGCGATCGCCTCGGGAAAATCTCGGAACAGCCGCGACATTTCGCGTGGCGTCTTCAGGAAGCGCTCGGCATTGGCTTCGAGCTTCCGTCCGACCGCCTCGATCGTGGTCTTTTCCCGGATGCAGGTGAGCACGTCCTGAAGCGGACGGCGGCCGGGATCGTGATAGAGCACCTCGTTGGTCGCGAGCAGCGGCACGTTTGCCTTGGCGGCGAGATCATCGAGCCGCGCCAGGCGGCGGCGGTCGTCGCCGCGATAGACCAGGCTCGCCGCCAGCCACACGCCCTCGGCGCGGCTCGCCCTGAGCTTGGCGAGAACATCCAGCGCCTGCTCGGGCTCGAAGCGATGCGGCAGCGTCAGGACCAGGAGCTGGCCCTCGGAAAACTCGAGAAGGTCGGCAAAAGTGAGATGGCATTCGCCCTTCTCGATCCGCGTGATGTCGTCGCCGCGCTTGCCCCTGGTGAGGAGCTGGCACAGCCGGCCATAGGCGGCGCGGTCGCGCGGATAGACAAAAATGTCGGGCGTGCCGTCGATGAAGACGATGCGCGCGCCGATCAGCAATTTCGGCTTGTGCAGCACCTTGTCATTGTCGAGCTCCTTGTAGGCGCGCACGACGCCGGCGAGCGTGTTGTGGTCGGCAATGCCGATCACGGGAATGCCGAGGATGCTCGCCTGATGCACATAGGCGCGCGGATCCGAGCCGCCGCGCAGGAAGGAGAAATTGGTGGTGATGCCGATCTCGGCATAAGCGGGCGTGGTCATGCGAAGAGACCGTGCACATACCAGTTGGGAGGAATGGGTTTGCCTTCGTCGTCGAACACCTCTCCTTCGTAAAGACCGTCGCGAAAGATCCAGAAGCGCAGGCCTTCGGCATCTTCGATACGGAAATAATCCCGCGTCAATTGCTTGCCGTCCTGCCGCCACCATTCCATCGCGATACGCTCGGGCCCTTCCACCCGCACGACCGCATGCAGCGCGCGCCGCCAGGTGAACTGATGCGGCGGGCCGTCCGGCACGGTCGCGAACGGCACCTTGATCGGCTCCGGTCTGTCGAACAGCCGCAGGGGGCGCTGCGGCGGCTCGCTCTCGGCGCGCGCCGGCCATTCGGCCTGCATGGCCACGGCGAGATGGTGCTGGGCCGGCGCGGCCAGCACCGCACATTCCGGGATATGGGTATCCTCAGGCAAATGCACGACGACGCGCTTTCCGCCGATGCGCGCGGCGATGCGGTCGATCAGCGCGGCGAGCTCGTCATTGTCGTGGACATGGGCGTCGAGATCGCGCTGCTCCTGCACCACGATCTCGGTGCGGCTCGCCGACAGCCGCACCATGTCAAAGCCGAAGCCGGGATCCAGCGGATCGGCGAGCGCATCGAGGCGCTCGCGGAACAGCCGGTCGATGACTTTGCTTTGCGTCACAGGCCGCCCGGTCTCGACCATGATCGCGCGCACCACGCCGTCGGTACGAAAGAAGGCGGCTTCCAGCCGCCGCGCGCCCTTGCCCTGCTTCTCCATGGACGCGATCAGCGTATCGGCGAGCCGCGACAGCGTCATCGCGATCATGGTGTCGGTGGCGATCGGTTCGGCGAAGCGCTTCTCCACGATGTAATCCGGCAGCGGTTTGCGCGGATTGATCGGGGCATCGCCATGCCCCTGCGCATGCGCGAGCAGCGTGGAGAACCGCGCGCCGAACCGCGCCGTGATCTCATGCGGCTCGCGCGAGGCGACATCGCCGATGGTTTTCAGGCCGGCGCGGCGCAGACCAGTGGTGATGGCCTCGCCCGCACCGAGCGCGGATACCGGTAGCCGGCTGATCGCCGCCGCCTCCCCGCCATCGGCGACGATGGTGCCGGAGGCCTGCCGCGTCAGCGTGTGCGCACAGACCGAGGTGCCGGCGATCGCCGCGCTGACGGCAAAACCCTGACGGGCGAGCGCGCGGACGAAGGTCTGCAACAACGCAGCCTCGCCGCCGAACAGATGCGCGCAGCCGGTGATGTCCAGAAACAGCCCGTGCGGCGGATCGAGCGCCACCAGCGGCGTGAAGCGGTCGCACCAGTCGGCGACGTCGCTGAGCGTCTTCGCATCGGCCACGACATCGGCGTCGAACACTTTCAAGTCCGGACACATCGCCCGCGCATTGGCCAGGGGCTGGCCGATATACAAGCCGAGGCGCTCGGCGGCTTCGTCCAGCGCATGGATCACCAGCGCATTGTTGTCCTTGATGACAACGATGCTCGGATCATTGGTCTTACCCAGCGCGCCGAAGAACCGCTGAATCCGATCGATGGGCAGGCGCGGCAGCCACAGGCTGAGGATACGTCGACGGTTCAGAGAACTGGCACTCATCACATTTCCATTCCATGATCCACCGGCCGCACGGGCCATGACGATTGCGCAAGAGCTCCGCATCGAAGCGCGGCGCGCCCCAGGCACTCCATGCCGGGCCCGGCGGCGAATGCGCCGCGCGCAGCATCCATCGCGTCTCCGCGGTCGAGGGCAGCGGCTGCGCGGCCATCCGCAACATCAGGCCGGTGACACCGGAGCCTTGCGCGGCCAGCGTCAGCTTGCGGCTCGCCACGAGATCGAATTGCCGCGTCTCACCCCAGAGCTCGAGCACGACGGCGCCAAGCGCGTCGCAGGCGAGCGCATCGGCCGAGGTCCGCAACGCGCTCTCGACATCGGCGGCGCGCACCATCACCACGCGGCGCGGATCGAGACCGATCTCGGCAAGCCCGCTCATCGACAACGCGCCGGTCTCGAGTTCCGAAAAATCCTGCCGCACCCACAGCAGCGGCCGGCGCCGCGAGACACGCCCCGCAAGCCCCATGACAAAACCCGTCGCAGCGGTTCCCTGCCGGCCCTCGCAAAACACCTCGTGGATCACCGCGCGCGCGAGCCCGCCCTTCAGCGCGCTGTCGACCTCGCCGTGGCCGAGCGCGACGCGATCGTGCTGATGCACGACCTCCGCCGTCTCGATGCGCTCGATCTGGCCGCGCAAGGTCGCAAGCGCGTTCATCCGTGCGCCGCTCATATACGCCGCTCCTTCAGAGGTGATTGCCGAGGTTCTCAAAAATAAGAACCTGCGGCTGGCTCATTTGTTCATGATATGTTCTAATATAAAGCTAACAGCGGCCGGGGAGTCAATCGAATTGGTGCTCATCCGGATTCGTAAGCTGAATCAAAGGGATTCCACGATGGACGTACAACGCAAGCTGGAGATTCTGGCTGATGCCGCCAAATACGACGCGTCGTGCGCCTCCAGCGGCACCGAGAAGCGGGATTCCAGCGATGGCAAGGGCATGGGCTCGACCGCACCGGGCCTGGGCATCTGCCATTCCTACGCGCCGGACGGACGCTGCATCTCGCTGCTCAAAGTGCTCCTGACCAACGCCTGCAACTACGACTGCCTTTATTGCGTCAACCGCGCCTCTTCCAACGTGCCGCGTGCCCGCTTCACCATCGACGAAGTGGTCAAGCTCACGCTCGACTTCTACCGGCGCAATTACATCGAGGGCCTGTTTCTCTCCTCCGGCATCATCCGCAGCCCCGACTACACCATGGAGCAGGTGGTCAGCGTCGCGCGCAAACTGCGCGAGGAGCATCACTTTCGCGGCTACATCCATCTCAAGACCATTCCCGAGGCCGACGACGCGCTGATCGCGGAAGCCGGCAAATATGCCGATCGCCTCTCCATCAACATCGAGATGCCTGAGGAGACGAGCCTGCAGCAATACGCACCGGAAAAGGATGTGCGCGCGATCCGCCGCACCATGGGCCGGCTGCGGCTGAAGCTCGACGAGGCCGAGGAAAACCGCAGCACAAAGACGAAGGCCAGGCCGCAGCGTTTTGCACCGGCCGGGCAAAGCACGCAGATGATCGTCGGCGCCGACACGGCCTCCGATCACACCATCCTGCACACCAGCGCCAATCTCTACGGCTCCTACAGGCTGCGGCGCGTCTATTACTCCGCCTTCAGCCCGATCCCCGATGCCAGCCGCGCTTTGCCTCTGGTACAGCCGCCGCTGCTGCGCGAGCACCGGCTCTACCAGGCCGACTGGCTGATGCGGTTCTACGGTTTCGACGTTGCGGAGATCGTTGACGACAGCGCGATGCTGTCGCTCGACATCGATCCGAAGCTCGCCTGGGCGCTGCGCCATCGCGACCGCTTCCCGCTCGACGTCAACCGCGCCAGCCGCGAGGAGCTGTTGCGCGTGCCCGGCTTCGGCACCAAGGCGGTCGAACGCATCATCGCGACACGACGCACCACCACGATCCGCCTCTCCGATCTCGCGCGGCTGCATGTGCCCCGCAACAAGGCGCTGCCTTTCATCGTCCTCAGCGATCACCGGCCCGCGCCGCACCGCCTCGACGAGGCGCGGCTGATCGAACGGTTCAAGCCGAAGGCAACACAACTGGGGTTTGGCTTCTGATGCAGTACATCACCCTCGACACCGAAACCGATTTCGACGGCTGGCGCAAAGCCGCGCGGTCGCTCGTGCTGCATCATGTGCAGCCGACCGATGTCACCTGGACCGTACAAGGCGGCGAAGCCGAGTTGTTCGCACCGCCCGCGCCGTCTCCGATACTTGAGGTGAACGACGGCACCTTCAACGTCTCGGCAAAATTCGTCGAGCTCGCCAAGGCCGCGATCCTGCATCGCGACGGCGAGCGCTTTGCGATCCTCTATCGCCTGCTCTGGCGCTTGAAAGACAATCACGATCTCATCGAGGTCGTGACCGATCCCGATGTCGCGCAGGTCACGGCGATGGCACGAGCGGTTCATCGCGACGAGCACAAGATGCATGCCTTCGTGCGCTTCCGCGAGATCGGCCGCGAACGCGCGGCGCATTACGTCGCCTGGTTCGAGCCGGAGCATTACATCGTCGAGCTCGCCGCACCGTTCTTCGCCAAGCGCTTCGCCGACATGCCCTGGTCGATCCTGACACCCGATCTGTGTGCGCATTGGGATGGCCACGCGCTCTCGTTCACGTCGGGCGTGAGCAAGAACGAAGCACCCGGCGAAGACCGGCTCGAGGAAACCTGGCGGCGCTACTACGCCAGCATCTTCAATCCGGCGCGGCTGAAGGTGAAGGCAATGCAGACGGAGATGCCGAAGAAATATTGGAGGAACCTGCCCGAGGCGTCGATCATTAAGCCCTTGATCGAGGACGCCGAGCGCATGACCGGCGCCATGATCGCCAATGCTGCAACCGATCCGCACAAGCCCCAGAGGCGGCCGGAGGCTCCGATGCCACGCAAGCTGGTTGCCGACGATCTCGAAGCGCTCCGCGAGGAGGCCGCCCATTGCCGCGCCTGCCCGCTCTACAAGGACGCGACGCAGACCGTGTTCGGCGAGGGCCCGAAAGACTCGACCATCATGCTGGTCGGCGAGCAGCCCGGCGACAAGGAAGACCTCGCCGGCCATCCGTTCGTCGGCCCGGCCGGCCAGATGCTCGATCGGGCGCTTCAGGAAGCCGGCGTCGACCGCAACAAGGTCTACGTCACCAACGCGGTCAAGCACTTCAAATTCGTGCCGCGCGGAAAGATCCGTCTGCACCAGAAGCCGGCGACGCCGGAGATCCGGGCGTGCCGGCAATGGTACGAGCGGGAAGTTTCGGCAATCCAGCCCGAGCTCATCGTGGCGATGGGCGCCACCGCCGCGCAAAGCGTGTTCGGCAAGATCACCCCGATCGGCAAGACCCGTGGCCGGCTCATAGACCTGCCCGACGGGCGCAAGGCGCTGGTGACAGTGCACCCGTCCTATCTGCTGCGACTGCCCGATCCGGAAGCCAAAGTGCTGGAATATCAGCGCTTTGTCGAAGACCTGAAGATTGCCGCCGGTTTGCAGAAGAAAGCCGCACGCGCCGCCTAAATACTGGCAAATACTGGAGGGAAAGCGACTTTACGACGCAGCTGTCATCCAGCCTTCAAATCCATCGCGGACAATAGCCCTTCAAATTAGTTAAGGGGGCGTCTAAAAATGACAGATGTTGCATTCGACCGTGCGGTAGGCGATCCGACGCCTGTCCAGCCGGCTTCCAGGCCAAATCTCGACAAGGGTTTTAACCCGCTCACGATGATCCTGTTCTTCGGCATCCTTGCCGCAGGCCTGCTGTTCGTTGCCTACAGCATCTATGTCGACGTCAACGCGACCGGCACGAAGGTGACGACCTTCCTGCCCTACATCCTCCTGTTCGTCGCGCTGCTGATCGCGCTCGGCTTCGAATTCGTCAACGGCTTCCACGACACCGCCAACGCGGTGGCGACCGTGATCTACACCCATTCGCTGCCGGCTGAATTCGCGGTGATGTGGTCGGGCTTCTTCAACTTCCTCGGCGTGCTGCTGTCCTCCGGCGCGGTCGCGTTCGGCATCGTCTCGCTGCTGCCGGTCGAGCTGATCCTCCAGGTCGGCTCCAGCGCCGGCTTCGCCATGGTGTTCGCACTGCTGATCGCCGCGATCATCTGGAACCTCGGTACCTGGTATTTCGGCCTGCCCGCCTCCTCCTCCCACACGCTGATCGGCTCGATCATCGGCGTCGGCATCGCCAATGCCGTCATGCGCGGCCGCGACGGCACCTCGGGCGTCGACTGGAGCAAGGCCACCGAGATCGGCTACGCGCTCCTGCTGTCGCCGCTGTTCGGCTTCATCTGCGCCGCCGTGCTGCTGCTGTTGCTCAAGTTCATCGTGCGCAACCCGGCGCTCTATGCCGCGCCCGAAGGCAACAAGGCGCCCCCGCTGTGGATCCGCGGCCTGCTGATCGCGACCTGCACCGGCGTCAGCTTCGCCCACGGCTCGAACGACGGCCAGAAGGGCATGGGCCTCATCATGCTGATCCTGATCGGCACCGTGCCGACGGCTTACGCGCTCAACCGCGCGCTGCCGGAGAGCCAGGTCGCCCAGTTCCAGAAGGTCTCGGACGCAGCCTCCAAGGTGATCGCGGCCAAGGGCGCCGGTCACTCGATCATCGGCGATCCCCGTCCTGCGGTGACGCAGTACATCACCTCGCACCACATCAGCGAAGGCACCTACCCCTCGCTGTCGGTGCTGGTGAAGGATGTCGGCGACCAGGTCGCGAAGTACGGCTCGCTCAACAAGGTACCGGCGGAAGTGGTCGGCAACACCCGTAGCGACATGTACCTGACCTCGGAAGCGATCCGCTTCCTGATGAAGGACAAGGAAAACGACCTCAACAAGGAAGAGGTCGCGACCTTGAACGCCTACAAGGGCGGCCTCGATAGCGCCACGAAGTTCATCCCGACCTGGGTGAAGGTCGCCGTCGCCATCGCGCTCGGCCTCGGCACCATGGTCGGCTGGAAGCGCATCGTCGTCACCGTCGGTGAGAAGATCGGCAAGACCCATCTCACCTACGCACAGGGCGCCTCCGCCGAGCTGGTCGCCGCCGCCACGATCGGCGCCGCCGACGTGTTCGGCCTGCCGGTCTCGACCACCCACGTGCTGTCGTCGGGTGTCGCCGGCACCATGGCCGCGAACGGCTCGGGCCTGCAGATGGCGACCATCCGCAACCTGCTGATGGCCTGGGTGCTGACGCTGCCCTGCGCGATCGCGCTGTCGGCCACGCTCTACGTGATCTTCTCGCGGATCTTCTGAAGCCGATCACGCGCCTCAAAGACAAAGGGCCCGTGCGATGCACGGGCCCTTTTCGTTTGTGCTTCGGGGGTCGGCGTTAAGACGCCGCGAGCGATTCCTCGACCAGCTTGACCCAATAGGACGTGCCGAACACGATCGCCTCGTCGTTGAAATTGTAGGCGGGGTGATGCAGGCCGGCGCTGTCGCCGTTGCCGCAGAAGATGAACGCGCCGGGCCGCGCTTCCAGCATGTAGGCGAAATCCTCGCCGCCCATCAGCGGCGGCATCTCGTGCACATTGGCCTCGCCGGCAACGTTCCTGGCGATGCGCCGCGCCACCTCGGTCTCCGCAGCGTGGTTGTTCACGACAGGGTAGTTGCGCTTGTAGTGCAGGTCGATCTTGGCGCCGGTGATCTGCGCCACGCCCGCCACCACCTCGTGCACGCGCTTCTCGACCAGCTTGCGCACCTCCGGCGACAACGTGCGGATGGTGCCCCTCAACGTCGCAGTCTGCGGAATGACGTTGCGGGCATTGCCGGCGTGGAATTCGCAGATCGAGATCACGGCCGATTCCAGGGGATCGACGCTGCGGGCGACGATCGACTGCAGCGCGGTGATCACCTGCGCGCCGACCAGCACGGAATCGACGCATTTGTGCGGACGCGCGGCATGGCCGCCGAGCCCCTCGATCATGATGTCGACTTCGTCGGTCGCCGCCATGATCGGACCCGGCCGGATCGCGAACGAGCCGATCGGAATGCCCGGGCCGTTGTGCATGCCGTAGACCTGCTCGATGCCGAAGCGCTCCATCAGGCCGTCCTTGACCATGGCCGCGCCGCCGGCGCCGCCCTCCTCGGCCGGCTGGAAGATCACGACAGCATCACCGGCGAAGTTGCGGGTCTCGGCGAGGTAGCGGGCCGCACCGAGCAGCATCGCGGTGTGGCCGTCATGGCCGCAGGCGTGCATCTTGCCCGGAGTCTTGGAGGCGTAAGGCAGGTTGGTCTGCTCGTCGACGGGCAGCGCGTCCATGTCGGCGCGCATGCCGATCACCTTGAGCCCGTCGCCGGCCGGCTTGCTGCCCTTGATCACGCCGACCACGCCGGTCTGCCCGAGGCCGGTCACAACCTCGTCGCAGCCGAACTCGCGCAGCCGGTCCGCAACGAATGCTGCGGTGCGGTGGACGTCGTACAGCAGCTCCGGATGCTGGTGGATGTCCCGGCGCCAGGCCTGAATATCGGGTTGGAGGTCGGCGACGCGGTTCACGATGGGCATGGAGGGTCTCAAGCCTTGTTGGGAATACAGGACTGTCTACCATGCAAGCACCAGTCCACCTAACTCCCGTGGATCGAGGGCCCCCTGTGCTCTCGTCATGGCCGGGCTTGTCACCAGCTTGTCTTGGCCATCCACGTCTGACTATTAGGACGGAAAGCGCGTGGATGCCCGGGACGAGCCCGGGCATGACGCCTGTTTGGGTGGAAGCAGAATGCCGAGGCGCCTCGAAGGTGAGTTTGACTACATTGTCGTCGGAGCCGGCACCGCCGGCTGTATCATCGCCAACCGCCTCTCGGCCGCATCGGGGAATCGCGTCCTCATTCTCGAAGCCGGCGGCGACGACAACTGGATCTGGTTCCACATTCCGGTCGGCTATCTCTTCGCGATCGGCAATCCGCGCTCGGACTGGATGTTCAAGACCGAGGCGGAGCCGGGCCTGAACGGCCGCTCGCTGGCCTATCCCCGCGGCAAGGTGATCGGCGGCTCTTCGGCGATCAACGCCATGATCTCGATGCGCGGACAGGCCGCCGATTACGACCACTGGCGCCAGCTCGGCATGACCGGCTGGGGCTATGACGACGTGCTGCCGCTGTTCAAGAAACTCGAAGATCACTTCCTCGGCGCGAGCGAGCATCACGGCGCCGGCGGCGGCTGGCGCATCGAGGCGCCGCGGCTGTCATGGGCCGTTCTCGACGCCGTCGGCGACGCCGCCGAGGAGATGGGCATCAAGCGCATTCCGGATTTCAACACCGGCGACAACGAAGGCACCAGCTATTTCCACGTCAACCAGAAGCGCGGCCGGCGCTGGTCGTCGGCGCGCGGCTTCCTCAAGCCGGCGCTGAACCGCCAAAATCTGCGGCTCGAGAAGAACGTGCTGGTCGACCGTCTCATCATCGAGCAGGGCCGCGCCGTCGGCGTGCGCTTCATCCAGAATGGCGAGGTTATCGAGGCGCGCGCCAAGCGCGAAGTGATCCTCTCGGCGGGCTCGATCGGCTCGGTGCAGGTGCTGCATCGTTCCGGCATTGGTCCCGCCGACTGGCTGTCGCCGCTCGGCATCGACATCGTGATGGACAAGCCCGGCGTCGGCCGCAACCTCCAGGACCATCTCCAGCAGCGCGCGATCTACAAGGTCGAGGGTGTGCGCACGCTGAACGAGACCTACTACAATTTGTTCCGCCGTGGCCTGATGGGGCTCGACTACGCCTTCCGCCGTCGCGGTCCGCTGACCATGGCGCCGTCGCAGCTCGGCATCTTCACCCGCTCAGACGCGACGCGCGCCCGCGCCAACATCCAGTTCCACGTGCAGCCGCTGTCGCTCGACAAGTTCGGCGATCCCCTGCACCGCTTCCCCGCGATCACGGTGAGCGCCTGCAATCTGCAGCCGACCTCGCGCGGCACGGTGCGGCTGCGCTCGGCGAGCCCGGACGAGAAGCCGATCATTGCGCCGAACTATCTGTCGACCGACGACGACCGCCAGGTCGGCGCCGACGCCATCCGCACCACGCGACGACTGATGCAGCAGAAGGCGCTCGCCAAATATCGCCCGAGCGAATATCTGCCCGGTCCCACCGTCGGCGACGACGATGCCTCTCTCGCCAAGGCCGCCGGCGACATCGGCACCACCATCTTCCATCCCGTCGGCACCGCGAAGATGGGCGCGGCGAATGATCCGATGGCGGTGGTGGACGAGCGGCTGCGTTTCTACGGCCTGAGCGGCCTGCGCATTATCGACGCGTCGATCATGCCGACGATAACGTCAGGCAATACCAATACGCCGACAGCGATGATCGCCGAGAAGGGCGCGACGATGATTTTGGAGGACGCGAAGTAGCGTCCCGTCCCCATGATCAATCCACATCGCTTCTCCATCGGCTCCACTGACGCGCAGATCGCGATGCTGCAATGGGGCGAGAGCGGGAGGCCGCCCGCGCTGCTCGTGCACGGCACCGGTTTCGTCGCCGACGTCTGGGACGAGGTCGCGCGCGAGCTTGCATCGACCTACACCGTTTACGCGCTCGACCGCCGCGGCCACGGCGCGAGCCACAAGCCCGATGCCTATCATTTTCTTGATTATGCCGAGGATGTCTGCCGGGTGATCGATGCGCTCGATCTGCGCGACGTCTACGGCATCGGCCACAGCGCCGGCGCGACCGATCTTCTGCTCGCGACGAAACTTCGGCCCGGGCGCTTCACGCGCCTGTTCGTGATGGAGCCGACCGTGATGGACCCGCGCGCGGCGCGGCCCGGGGGATTGAACGAAGACTCCCTCACCCGCGTCCAGGGCACGCTGCGCCGGCGGGCCGAATTCGACAGTGCCGACACCGTGTTCGAGCGCTACCGCGCTGCGCCGGCGTTTGCCGATTGGACCGAGACCTCGCTCCGGGCCTATGTCCAACACGGCTTCGTGCCGCTCGAGAATGGCCGGGTTCGGCTTTGCTGCACGCCCGAGATCGAATTCGCAATCCTGCGTCCGATCTACGAGGCGATGGAGCAGGTCTATGTCGGCGATGCCCGCGGCAATCCGTTTGTCTCGCTCACCGAGATCGACTGCCCGGTGCGCGTCACCACTGCCGAGAAGTCGGGACCGATCTACAAGGAGATGGCGCGACGCGCCGTGTCGCTGATTCCGCGTGTCAGCACGATGGTCTTCGAGGGTGCCGGGCACTGCGTGGCGCAGGAAGTGCCGGAACGCGTGGTAGCCGCCGTGCGGGAATTCGCGAAATAAGTCTCGCGCCCCGGACGCGCTGCAGCGTGCAACGCTGCTGCGCAGAGCCATAACGCGTCGAAGACGCGCGTGAACCCGCTCTTGGGCGCTGCATCGCGTCCGGGACACGAGACCCCCACCTCACGAAAACGTCATCGCATCCGGGAATAAGTCCACCCCTCCCCCAATCAACTCCCCGAAGCCCAATTCCGGGCGAAGTGGAGACGTGCGATGAGCGGACACGATCACGGGGACGGCGTCAGCCGCCGCAAGGTGCTGGAATGCATGACCTGGGCCGGCACCGGGGTGCTCTGGACCATCACGGGCGGCGTGCCGCGCTCGCTCGGCATCATCGATTCCGCGCAGGCCGCCACGGCAGCCGCGCCCGGCATGACCTTCCTCCAGATCAGCGACAGCCATGTCGGGTTCGACAAGCCGGCGAACCCCAACGCGCTCGGCACGCTGGAGGAGGCCATCAACAAGATCAACGCAATGCCGGCAAAACCCTCCTTCATGATCCACACCGGCGATATCACGCATCTGTCGAAGGCCGCCGAGTTCGACAATGCCGACCGCATCATCTCGCAGAGCAAGCTCGACGTGCACTACGTGCCTGGCGAGCATGACTTTCTCGACGAGGAGGTGAAATTCTATCGCGAGCGTTACGGCCGCGGCACCAAGGGTGCAGGCTGGTATTCGTTCGACGCCGGCGGCGTACACTTCATCGGCCTCGTCAACGTCGTCGACCTCAAGGGCGGCGGTCTCGGCAATCTCGGCGCCGAGCAACTCGCCTGGCTCGAGGACGATCTGCGCGGCAAGTCGAAATCGACACCGATCGTGCTGTTCGCGCATATCCCGCTCTGGACGGTCTATCCCGAATGGGGCTGGGGCACCGAGGACGGCGGTCGCGCGCTCGAATACGTGAAGGGCTTCGGCTCCGTCACCGTGCTGAACGGCCATATCCATCAGGTGATGCAGAAGGTCGAGGGCAACGTCACTTTCCACACCGCGCGCTCGACTGCGTTCCCGCAGCCCGCGCCGGGGACCGCGCCCTCGCCCGGACCGATGAAGGTCGAGGACGCAAAGCTGCGCGGCATGCTCGGCGTCGCCAGCATCAACTTCAAGCAGAACGAGCAGCGGCTCGCGATCATCGACACGCCACTGCAGGGTTGATCCAAGATTGAACGGAAAAAGGCTGAACGGAAGCTGACAATGAAAACACTCAATCGCCGCGACTTCGGTGTCGCCGTCGTCGCGGCCATCCTGTTGCCCGCAACGACGGCCCGTGCCGACGACATGGAAGTGCATATCGACAATTTCGTTTTCCAGCCGGCCGAGTTGAAGATCAAGCTCGGCACCACCGTGACCTGGACCAACCGGGACGACATCCCCCACACCGTGGTGTCGGCCGGCAAGTTCAGGTCCAAGGCCCTGGACACCGACGACAAGTTCTCGTTCACCTTCACCAATGCGGGCGACTACAAATATTTTTGTTCGTTGCACCCGCACATGACGGGGATGATCAAGGTTGAGTAACGTCTCAAACCAAGGCATCAACGTCTTGCCCGGCCGGTGGTCCCACGCCGGCCGGGCTCGTGTGCCTTCCGTCACACACGGGGACGAAACAAACAGGGACGAAACAACGCGACGCGCAGAACAAGAGGCAAAGCGAGGAGCGATGCCCGCCAACGACGATTTGCAGAAGGCGCAGCGCTTCCGTGAAGCCGCGCTGCCCTATCTCGACGACGTCTACACGCTCGCGCGCTATCTGCTGCGCGATGCCTCTGATGCCGAGGACGCGGTGCAGGAGTGCTATCTGCGCGCGCTGAAGCACTTTGACAGCTATCGCGGGCCGGCGATGAAGCCCTGGCTGTTCGCGATCCTGCGCAACGTCTGCAACGCAGAGTATGCTCGGCGCGCGCACAGGCCCAGCGCGATCGAGGACACGCCCGGCGCCGCCGAGCAGACGCCGATCTGGCAGGAGAGCGAGGCGAGCCCCGAGACCGAAGTGCTGCGCAGCCGCGATGCCGGCGCCATCCGCAAGCTGATCGACGCGCTCGCCGAACCGTTCAAGGAAACATTCGTGCTGCGGGAGATCAACAACCTGTCCTATCGTGAAATCGCCGAGGCCGTCGGCGCCCCCGTCGGCACCGTGATGTCCCGCCTCGCCCGCGCCCGCGCCATGCTGCGCGCGGCCTGGACGGCGGAAGAGGAGCACTCGAGATGACCTGCGACGAAGCAAAAATCCTGCTTCACGCGCTGCTCGACAACGAGCTCGATGCCGGCCACGCGCGCGAGGTCGAAGCCCACATTGCCAGTTGCCCGGACTGCGCCGCGGAGTTTGCCGCACAACGCGAGATGCAGCGCGTGCTCGCCGACACCGATTTGCGCTATGCCGCGCCGGCTAGCCTGCGCGCCCGGATCGAAGCCTCGCTGCCACAGCCGCAGCGCCGGCAACCGACCCGCCGCTCCGTGCTGCGCGGCTTTGCGATGGGCTCTGCCGTGTCCGCGCTCGCCGCCTCCGGCGTCGTCGCCGTGGTGCTGCGCCAGGACGACCAGCAGCGCATCCTTTCGGAGGTCGTCTCCGCGCATCTGCGCTCGCTTCAGGCCGGCCATCTCATCGACGTGGTCTCCACCGACCAGCACACCGTGAAGCCGTGGTTCAACGGCAAGCTCGACGTCGCCCCGCCCGTGATCGATCTCACCGCGCAAGGCTTCACGCTGGTCGGCGGCCGGCTCGACTATATCGACGCACGCGCCATCGGCGCGGTCGTCTACAAGCGCCGGCAGCACGTGATCAATTTGTTCGTGTCGCAGACATCGAACGCGGAATATCGCGCGCCGAAGACCGAGACCATGCAGGGCTTCAACTGCCGCCGCTGGGGCAATCGCGGCCTGAACTTCTGGGCCGTCAGCGATATCGGCGCCGACGAGCTCGCCGAGTTCGTCGACAAGTTCGAGGCGGCGATGAAGGCGAATGTAGAGGGGTAGCTGGCACCACCGTCATAGCGTGCGGAGCGAAGCAACCCAGCCCGCATCCGCAGAGGGATATTGGATTGCTTCGCTTCGCTCGCAATGACGACCGCTGAGATAGATCGGCGAATTTACGCCGACCGCCGCACCGCGTTGTCCACCAGCGTCTTGCCGAGCGACCAGATCGCGCCGGGGACCTTGTGGCTGCCGGCGATGACGTCGTCAAAGGCGCGCTCGATCCAGCCGCAATCTTCCTCGGTGATGGTGAGCGGCGGCAGCAGCTTGATGGTGTGGCTGCCGTGACCGGCGACTTGCGTGAGGATCTTGTGGTCCTTGAACAGCGGCACGGTGATGAGCTGGCAGAACAGGCCCTTGTTGGCAGCTTCCAGCACGTTCCAGGACGCCCGCAGCCGCAGCGACTTCGGCGGGCCGAACTCGACGCCGATCATCAGGCCCTTGCCGCGCACTTCCTTCATCAGCTCGTAGCCAGGCACCATGCGCGTCAGCGCGAGGCGCAGCTCGGCGCCGCGCTTGGCGGCGGACTCGATCAGCTTCTCGGATTCCATGACGTCGAGCGTCGCGATGCCCGCGGCCATCGCCAGATCGTTCTTGGAGAAGGTGGAGCCGTGCACCACCGCGCGGTCCATCTGGTTGAAGATCTTGTCGAAGATGCTCTTGCGCGTCAGCACGGCGCCGACCGGCACGTGGCCGCCGGACAGCGACTTCGACAGCAGCACCATGTCGGGCTCGACGTTCCAGTGCTCGACCGCCAGGAATCGGCCGGTGCGGCCCATGCCGGTCTGAATCTCGTCGGCGACGAACAGCGTGCCGTATTTCTTGCAGAGCGCGGCAGCGCCCGGCAGGAACTCGTCGGTGGGCATGTTGACGCCCTTGCCCTGGATCGGCTCGACGACGAAGGCCGCGACCTCGCGTGAAGCCAGCGCCTTTTCGAGCGCGGCGAGGTCGTTGAACGGAATCGAGGTGCAGCCGGGCAGCAGCGGCTCGAAGCCGGTGCGGAAGTTCGAATCACCCGTCAGCGACAGCGCGCCGTAGGTCAGGCCATGATAGCCGTGGGCGCAGTAGACGATGCCGGGACGGCCGGTGGCGCCGCGCGCGAACTTGATCGCGGCTTCGACGCATTCGGCGCCGGAATTGGCGAAGAACGCCTTGTCGAGATAGGGGACGTATTTCAGCAGCCGCTCGGCGAGCACGCCGGCGAGCACCGAGACGTCGAACTGGACCAGATTGGGCAGGTCGGCATCGAGCACGCTCTTGAGCGCCTCGCGCATGACAGGGTGATTGCGCCCGATCGCGAACACGCCAAAGCCGGACAACAGGTCGAGATAGCGCGCCCCCTCGCGATCGTAGAGGTACTGCCCCTGCCCCTTCTGGAAGCCGACATCGTAGCCGATGGTCTTGAGAACCCGAACGAACTGTTCGTTCAGATACCGATTATGCAGGGTGCTGCGCTGGGCCTGACGGTCCGCGAATAGCTGAGACATGTCTGGATTTGGGCTGTGCATCCGCTACATACTTCGCTTGAGGGCCGGCTCGTCAACTGAAAAGGGACCGTTACCGAAAACGGTCTGTGCGGCCTTTTGCCCTTTTTCGGACCATCTTCGCAAGCACAGCTTTAAACCATGTTGCACTGCCAAGGAACTATCATGCGTTTAGCCCTTTACACCGGACTAATACTGGCTGGTGGTTACACCTGCCTGACACCCGCGCTCGCCGCCGATCCCACCGGCGACTGGCGGGTCGCCGACGCCGTCGCCAACATTCGTGTCGCCCAATGCAATGGCAGCATGTGGGGCGCGGTTTCCTGGGAAAAACAGCCCGGCGGCCGCGATGAATACAATCCGGATCCGTCGAAAAAGACCAGGCCGACGCTGGGCATGGCGACCCTGATCGACATGAAGAAGAAGCCCGGCGTCGATCAGTGGGAAGGGCAGGTCTACAACGCCAAGGACGGCCAGCTCTACAGCGCAACCATCACGACCGTCGGCACCGACCAGCTCGAAATCAAGGGCTGCGTGATGGGCTTCCTCTGCGGCGGCGAGACCTGGACCCGCGTCGCCCCGCCGATTCCTTTGAGCACCGCCAACGCCATGGCCAAGGGCGCGCCGAAGCCCACCGGCGCGGCGCCGAAAGCCCAAGGCAACAACGGCGGCACCACAGGCGGCCCGACAACAGGCGGCACGACCGGCGCCAGCGCCACAGCGCCGGCCCCTGCCCCCGCAGCCCAGAAGACCGCCACCACCACCGCCAAGCCCGGTCAGAAGAACGCCGCCGACCCGGTCGGCGACATCTGCCTACTCCCTGAGATTGCGGGGTTTGCCCATTAGGGCCGGCTGGAACAGCAGCACTGCGGCAAGCGTCGTCACCAGCGAGAGTGCGAGCAGCTTGCCCATGCTGGACGTTCCGGGGTGGCTCGACAGCCACAGGCTGCCGAACGCGGTCGCCGTCGTCAGCGCGCTGAAAAAGATCGCGCGCGTCAGGCTGGTCTGGAGCAGGTTTGTCCTGCCCGAGCGCCAGGCCACGACATAATAGATCTTGAAGGCGACGCCGACGCCGAGCAGCAGCGGGAACGCGACGATGTTGGCGAAGTTGAGCGGCAGGCCGATCAACACGCAGATTTCGAGCGTCACCGCGCCGGCGACCAGCAGCGGCACCAGCGTCATCAGCACGTCGACGAACCGCCGCAGCGTGATCCAAAGCAACAGGCCGATCACCAGCAGCGCGTAGATGCCGGCGTGGATGAACGCCTTCACCACGGTGTCACCGGATTTCAGGATCGAGACCGGCCCGCCGATCGCGGTCGGCTCGGCAGCGAGCACGGCGGCTGCAAACTTGCGCAGCGTGTCGTTGTCGTTGGGATCGCCCTTCGGCTGCGCCTCGACGCGGATGATCCCGTCCTTGCTCTTCCAGGCGCTGACGAGCTCGGGGGGCAGTGAGGCCAGGGTGACCGGCCCGGCCTGCATCGCGTTCCTGAGCTGGCCGAACGCGATCTTCAGCGGCGTGACGAACACGTCCTGCGCCTTGTTCCGCGTGGCCTCGTCGCCATTGGCGAGCTTTTCGAGCGCGTCCGCCAGCCGGCGCGAGGCGACGGCACCCGGGCCCTTCGTGTCACCGGCGGTCCGGCGCAGATTGTCGACCGAGGATTTCAACGCCTCGACGTTTTCCTTGTCCGTTGGCGCAGCGTCGACCTGGTCAGGATTGAGCGCGGGGTTGAGCACCTTGGCGCCCTGCGCGAGCAGCTTCAGCTTTGGCGCCTGGTCGGTCGGCACGAAGCTGTCGAGCGACATCACGCGCAGCACCTCCGGCACCTTCTCCAGCTTCGCCTCGACCTGCCTCGCCTGCTCCTCGGACGTGGTCATCACGTTGATGGCATTGGCGCCGGTGTTCGGATCCTTGCGCAAATCGAGGAAGGTCGCGATCGACTCGGCCTTCGGGTTACGCAGGTTCATCGGGTTGAAGTCGAACTTCAGGAAGTAGAGCAGCGGCAGGCCGGCGAGCGCCAGCAGCAACGTGCCGCCCACGACCAGCACACGGTGCTTCTCCAGAAAGTAATCGAGCGGCGCCAGGAAGGCATAACCGACGGGCTCCTGCTCACCGGGCGGGTTCAACAGCTTCAGCATTGCGGGCAGTACGGTGATGCTGGAGAGGAACGCCACCAGCATGCCGACGCCGGCGATCTGGCCGAGCTCGGAGATGCCCTTGTAATCGGTGGGTAGGAAACAGAGGAAGCCGGCGGCGGTCGCCATTGCCGCCAGCGACAGCGGCACCGCGGAGCGCTTGGCGGCAAGCACCAGCGCGCCGGAGAGATCGTTGTGCTTGTAGCGCTCCGAGCGGTAGCGGACGCTGTACTGGATACCAAAATCGACGCCCAGTCCCACGAACAGCACGGCGAACGCGATCGACAGCAAATTGAACGAGCCGACCATCATCAGGCCGGCAGCGGTCGTCAGCGCAAGGCCGACGAAGAGATTGACGAACACCGCGAAAATGATCTTCGACGAGTGCAGCGCCATCCACAGGATGAGCAGCACGACCAGCACAGTCCCGACGCCGTTGACGACGGCGCCTTCCTGGACGGTGGCGTATTCCTCGTTGGCGATCGGGACCGGACCGGTCAGTCGCACTCGTGCCTGGTACTTGTTCGCAAAATCCAGATCAACTGCCGCCTTGCGGATCGCGTCGGTGGCGCCCTTGCCGGGCTCCAGCGCGTTGTAGTCCAGGATCGGCTTGAACTCGATGAAGGCGCGCTTATCGGAATCCGTCAGCGGCTCGTCGCTGACGAGCTCACGCCAGGAGAAGCTCGCTTTGCCCTTGTTGAGCACGGTCTCGACCGTTTGCGCGATCTGATTGAAGGGCCGCGCGGTATTGTCGAGCTTGACCTGGCCGCGCTTGACGCCGGCAAGTCCCGTCTCCAGCGCGCCGGTCAGGCCGCGGATCGAGGGATCACCGGCCATGATCTCGACCAGGGGCGCTGCGGATTCGAACTGGCTGGTGATCTTGCCGACCTCTTCGGTCGGCAGGAACAGCAAGCCGTTCTTCTCAAAGAACTCGCCGGTGCCGAGCTGCTGCATCGACTGGAAGTCGGTCTTGTTGTCCTTCAGCTTGGCGAAGAGCGCATCCGCTGCCGCGGTCGCCATCTCCGGCGTCCTGGCCTCGACGACCGCGAGAATCGTCGCGTCGCGGTCGAAGGCACGGTCGAATTGCTGGTCGCGCTGGCGCCAGTCCAAATTCTGGGCAATCAGCGAATTGATGTCGGTGTTGATGGCGAAATGTTTAGACGTGTAATAGCCCGCCCCGACCGAAAGCAGGAGCCCGAGAACGACGACGAGGGAGGCAAACCGGGTGCAGGCCCTGACGATGGCAACGACTACGCTTTGCAGCATCTTTTCTTTCTGCGGTTAACAGCTTGCCGGAAACGCCCGCTGTTTATCGGAGTTCCCCGGCGAAACCTATTGCTGTTTTGAGTGGTTCTCGCCGCACGAAGGTTCGAGGTAAACGGCGACAGACCTAGGCAAAATCATGCGGGGCGGTCGGTATAGCCGGTGACTTGAGGCGGGAAAGTGGCGAAGCGGTGAGCACAAATGTCGCCATTTTGCTCAGAGCGCATGCCCTATTATAATACCGCGGATGCGCACGGTAACGGAACCAGGGTTTCATCCGGTCTTTCCTTTTTGCCGATTTTTTGACACAAAGTGCTGTGCCTCCATGCGCCGGGGCCCAGGTAGGGTGGGCGGTTACCGCGTGCGCGAAACCAATGGTGCGGTTATTGCAACTCATTGGACAGTATCGAAGTGCCGCCGGGGACTTGAGAAGCGGATTGGTGCAAATTGCGTGATGGGCGTCCTATGGAAGTTTATCTAGCGCAGCCGCGCGGCTTTTGCGCGGGCGTGGTGCGTGCGATCGAGATCGTGGAACGGGCGCTGGAGAAGTACGGCCCGCCCGTCTACGTGCGCCACGAGATCGTGCACAACAAGTACGTGGTCGAGAGCCTGAAGAACAAGGGCGCGATCTTCGTCGAGGAACTGTCCGAGGTTCCGCCGAAAGCCGTGACCGTTTTCAGTGCCCATGGCGTCGCCCGCAGCGTCGAGGAAGAGGCTGCCGCGCGCGACCTTCCGGTGCTCAATGCCACCTGCCCCCTGGTCACGAAAGTTCACAATCAGGGGAAACGCTACATCTCCAGGGGCCGCACCCTGATCCTGATCGGCCATGCCGGCCACCCCGAGGTCGAGGGCACGATGGGCCAGGTTCCCGCCCCGGTGCTGCTTGTCCAAAGCGTTGAAGAGGTTAAGGCCTTGACGCTGCAGGCGGATACGCCAGTGGCCTACATCACCCAGACCACCCTGTCGGTCGACGACACCAAGGACATTATTGCGGCCCTCCAGGCCCGCTTTACAGATATTCAAGGCCCGGATATCCGGGATATCTGCTATGCGACACAGAACCGCCAATCTGCGGTAAGGGACTTGAGCAAGCTGGTCGACGTGATCTTGGTGGTGGGCGCTGCCAATAGCTCGAACTCGAACCGGCTCCGCGAAATCGGCACTGAGGCCGGCGTCGCGAGTTATTTGATTGCCGACGGCAGCGCGCTCAATCCGGAGTGGTTGAAAGATGCCAAGACCGTCGGCGTCACGGCCGGCGCTTCGGCGCCTGAGGTACTCGTGGATGACGTGATCGAAGCGATGCGGCGGATCGGACCAGTCAAGGTCTCGGTGCTGCCGGGCCGCGAGGAAAACATCGAATTCCGGCTTCCGGCCGAACTGGCTGCGAGCTGACCCACCCGAATTCCTAGCCCAGAAAGAAACTTGTAATGGCTATCCCCTTCTTCAAGGAAATGCGTATCGGCGGCTATTTGCTCAAGCAGAAACTGCTTGGCCGCAAGCGCTATCCGCTCGTGCTGATGCTGGAGCCGCTGTTCCGCTGCAACCTCGCCTGCGTCGGCTGCGGCAAGATCGATTATCCGGATGCGATCCTCAACCGCCGCATGACCGCCCAGGAGTGCTGGGACGCGGCCGACGAGTGCGGCGCGCCGATGGTCGCCATTCCCGGCGGCGAGCCGCTGATCCACAAGGAGATCGGCGAGATCGTGCGTGGCCTGGTCGAACGCAAGAAGTTCGTCTCGCTCTGCACCAACGCGCTGCTGCTCGAGAAGAAGCTCGACCTGTTCACGCCCTCCCCGTACCTGTTCTTCTCCGTGCATCTCGACGGCCTGAAGGACCATCACGACAAGGCTGTGTCGCAGAAGGGCGTGTTCGACCGCGCCGTCTCCGCGATCAAGGCGGCCAAGGCGCGCGGCTTCACCGTCAACGTCAACGCCACCATCTTCGACGGCCATCCGGCCGAGGAGATCGCGAAATTCCTCGACCTCACCGTCGAGCTCGGTGTCGGCGTCTCGATGTCGCCGGGCTATGCGTATGAGCGTGCGCCGGACCAGGAGCACTTCCTCAACCGCACCAAGACCAAGAAGCTGTTCCGCGACGTCTTCGCGATGGGCAAGGGCAAGAAGTGGAACTTCATGCATTCCGGCCTGTTCCTGGACTTCCTCGCCGGCAACCAGGAATACGAGTGCACGCCGTGGGGCATGCCCGCGCGCAACATCTTCGGCTGGCAGAAGCCCTGCTATCTGCTCGGTGAAGGCTACGCAAAAACCTTCAAGGAGCTGATGGACACCACCGACTGGGAGACCTACGGCACCGGCAAGTACGAGAAGTGCGCCGACTGTATGGCCCATTGCGGCTACGAGCCGACGGCTGCGACCGCTGCCATCAGCCACCCGCTGAAGGCGATGTGGGTGTCGCTGCGCGGCGTCAGGACCACGGGCCCGATGGCGCCCGAGATCGACATGACCAAGCAGCGTCCGGCGCAGTACATCTTCTCGGCGGAAGTGCAGAAGCGCCTGTCGGAGATCCGCAAGGACGAGGCGGCCGCGGCGCAGGAGAAGGCAGCCCGCAAGGCTTCGACCGCCGCCTAAGCACGCAAGTCGGTACGAACGAAAAAGGCCCGGTCGCCACCGCGACCGGGCCTTTTCATCTTCGGCGCGAACGCCCCGAGGCAACGATATCCGTGCTGCGCCCACACCATGTGATCCTTGCGGGACCCGGCCTGCAGGCATTCGACATGATGCGCCGCGCCTATGAGGAGCGACTTGAGCAACCGGTGTTGCCATGGCTGCTCAAGTCCACGGCGATCTATCTGCGTCCAAGCGAGTCGGCGGCAATTGTCGGAGGCATGATGCGACGGACGCTGTGGGTCGTGGACAGAAACCGCATGGAAGCGACCGAGTGAGCAGGCACCAAAACGCAAAGGGCCCGGTCGCCAACAGCGACCGGGCCCTTTGCTTTATCGCATCAAGAGGTCAGGCCGCCTTTGAGACCAAGGCCTCGCTGTCGACGAGCTCGGTGCCGATCAAATAGTCGCGGCAGCCGCGCAAGCTACGCAGCGCGCGGTTGAAGTCGATGCCGGTCGAGACCAGCGCATGCAGCGTGGTCGGATTGCGCACGATGCCACGGAACACGGCGGCGAGATCGATCTGGCCGTTCGGCTTGATGGCGGCGCGGGCGAGCGCCGGCAGCGCGCGATGGGCGGGATCGCTGATGACGCGGACCGCGGCAAAGGGCAGCCCCGCCTCGGCGGCGTAGGCGGCCGCGATGTGGCTCTCCATGTCGACGGCAGAGGCGCCGGTTTCCGAATGCAGCGCCGCCTTGCAGGACCGCTTCGTGACCACCTCCTCGGCGCCGGCAAGGCTGCCGCGCACCACGCGGCGGCGGCCCGACGTCAGGCGGTCGATCAGGTCGTCGCCGAGCGACAGGCCCGCGGCCCAGCGGGTATCGCCGGAGAGCACCTCGGTCGCCAGCACGACGTCGCCGGAGCGCAGCGTCGGGTCGAGCCCGCCGGCCACGCCGAACGAGATCACGCCGCGAATCGTCTCGGGATCCACCACCGTCAGCAGCGCCCGCAACTGGGTCGGGCTGCTCGACGAGCAAATGACCGCCATTCCGGGCCCAGCCGCGATACGGGCCTCCTGAACCAGCCCAGTCACGATCAATATCGGCCGCGGGTCGATGGCATTACCCACGGTCAGATAGTCCCCCGTCCCCAAAGTCACATCCCGACCCCTACCACCCTGCTGTTGGTGTTCCGCAAGTTCCGATACCGCGCCAACGCCCACAGCGGGAAGAACTTCGGGTAACCGTGATAACGCAGATAGAATACACGAGGAAAGCCTGTGGCGGTGTACCGCTGCTCGTCCCACAGTCCTTTTTTGTTCTGTGTTGCAATCAGGTACTCCACCCCGCGGGCGACGGCCGGGTGATCAACCTCGCCAGCAGCCATCAGGGCAAGCAAGGCCCATGCCGTTTGCGAGGCGGTCGAGGGAGACGCCTCCCAGCCCTTGTAGTCGAGACGGTAGCTGACGGCGTCCTCGCCCCAGCCGCCGTCCTTGTTCTGGATCGAGGCCAGCCAGTCGGCGGCTTTCCGAATCATCGGGTCGTTATGGCGGACGCCGGCCATGTTGAGGGCACAGAGCACCGACCAGGTTCCGTAGATGAAGTTCATGCCCCAGCGGCCGTACCAGGACCCCTCCGGGTGCTGGGTCTTCCTGAGGTAGGCGACCCCGTCGGCCACATGCTTGCTGGACTTCTCGGTCTCGCCGAGCTGGGCCAGCATGGAGACGCAGCGCGCGGTGACGTCCTCGGTCGGCGGATCGAGCAGCGCGCCATGGTCCGAGAACGGGATGTTGTTCAGATAGTATTCGAGGTTGTTGACGTCGAAGGCGGCCCAGCCGCCGTCGTCGCTCTGCATGCCCTCGATCCACTCCCGGCCGCGGTCGATCGCGGCGTCATAGCCGGTCGCACCGTGCTCCCGTCGCATGCGGTCCATCGACATCACCACCACCGCGGTGTCGTCGAGATCGGGATAATGGGCATTGTTGTACTGGAAGGCCCAGCCGCCCGGGCGTACGTCGGGCCGCTTCACCGCCCAGTCGCCCTTCACCTCGAGCTCCTGCTTCGGGATCAGCCAGTCGAGGCCCTGCTTGGCCGCAGGCACGGCTATGTCACCGCCGGCTTCCAGCAGCGCGTGGGCGGTCAGCGTCGTGTCCCACACCGGCGAGACGCAGGGCTGGCAATAGGCCTCGTCGCCGTTGAACACGAGCAGCTTGTCGATGCCCCGGCGCGTGACCGCGCGCGGCGGATAATTCTCGTCCTTGCCGAGCGCGTCATACATCATGACGATGTTGGCCATCGGCGGATAGATCGCGCCCATGCCGTCCTCGCCGTTGAGCCGCTCCTCGGTGAAGGCGAGCGCCGCATCGATCGCGCGCTGCCGCAGGCTCTTCGGAAACATCGGCTCGATCACGCGCAGAATGCCGTCGAGTGCACGAAACAGCACGAACCAGGCCATGCTCTGGTGCGGCGCCTTCGCGGTCATGCCGATCGAGCGCGGATCCTGGAGAAACAGCTCGTCGATCCCGACGCCCTTGGGATTCTTCGCCAGCGGCTTCAGCGCGGCAAGAACCATCAGCGGCACCATGGTGGTGCGGGCCCAGTAGGAAATCTTGTTGATGTGGAACGGCGACCAGAACGGCAGCAGCACGATCTCGATCGGCAGCACCGGCACCGCGCGCCAGGTCACCACGCCGAACATCG
Organism: Bradyrhizobium sp. P3_C3; assembly: GCF_056402655.1. Taxonomy (NCBI): domain Bacteria; kingdom Pseudomonadati; phylum Pseudomonadota; class Alphaproteobacteria; order Hyphomicrobiales; family Nitrobacteraceae; genus Bradyrhizobium; species Bradyrhizobium sp. P3_C3. The sequence goes on from NZ_JBFUGY010000005.1 coordinate 215,794, forward strand.
CAAGCAGGAAGCGCGTGAAGACGTTGCTGTGGATCGCGCCGCCGCGGGCATGGATCGCCTCGCGCGCACGCACCATGTGCGGGGCGTCGACGGAATCGCCGATCATCTTGAGCGCGAAGTAGGACTTCACGCTCGCGCTCATGTCGAACTCGCCGTCATGYACCAGCGGCCAGCCGCCATGGGCGCCCTGTACGCGGCGGAGATAATTGCCGATCTTGGCCTCGAGCACGGCGTCCACGGGCTCTGCGAGGTAATGGCGCAGCAGGACGTATTCGGCCGGAATCGTGCAGTCGGCCTCGAGCTCGAACACCCAATGGCCGTCGGATTGCTGGAAGCCGAGAACGCCTTGCGTCGCCGACGCAATGCTCGATTCCAGGACGCCCGATTCCAAGGCTTCGCGGCTGGTCGCGTTCACGGCATCCATGTCGCTCGATTGCTCCGATAGTCGATTGAAGTTTGACCGGGACAATGCCCGTCAGGGCCGCTTTGCGGCCAAAACCAGATCGGCGGCGCGATCACCAGACCGTACCGATCCCTCGATGGTTGCAGGCAATCCCGTAGCAGTCCAGTCGCCGGCAAGAAACAGGTTTTTCAGCGCTGTCGCCGGCCCCGGACGCAGGGCATTCTGGGCCGGTGTGGCCGCAAATGTGGCACGGCGCTCGCGAACGATCTGCCAGGGGGGCAGCTCGCCGGACACCCCGCCCGCCTTGCAGACGTCGTTCCAGATCGCCTGCGCGAGTTCCTCGCGCGGCATGTCGACCAGGCGGTCGCCATTGCTGATGGTCACGGAGAGCCGGTTCGGGAACGCGAACAGCCATTCCACGACGCCGCCGATCACGCCGAGGATCGGCGCCGAACCGGGCGGCGGTTCAAAGCGGAAATGCGCGTTCACGATGGCGCGGAATTCGGTCGGCGTCTTCAGCCCGGGCAGCAGGCTCGCGGCGGCGCGCGGCGGCACTGCCATCACGACGACATCGCCCTCACCGAGCTGGATCACATCCTCGCCGCCGAAATTCAGCGCACTGGCCTTGCCGTCACCGGTCGTAAACGAACGCAGCTCATGGCCGAGCTGAACGGTGTGGCCGCGCTCCTGCAAGAACTTCACGGCAGGCTCGATCAGCACGGCGCTCAAGCCGTCGCGCGCAATCAGCGGCCGGCACGCCTGTCCGCCAGCAAGCAACGTCTCGCGCACGATCGCGCCGGCAAGCCCGGCCGAGCCCTCGGGCGGATCGACGTTGAGCGCTGCAAGCAGCAGCGGCTGCACCAGCCGCTGATACAGGATGCCTTCGCAGGGAATGGACTTGCCGACCAACGTCTCCTCCGACGCCCAGATCAGCGGCGCCAGCTTGAGATAATCGCTGAGCCCGGTGTCGGGAACGCGGCGGCTCTCGTCGAGCACCCAGGTCGGCAGCCGGCCATCGCCGAGATCGATCTGCCAGCGCTGCCCGGTCTTGATGTCGACGAACGGAAACTGCGCGCGCTCGGGGCCGACGAGGCCCGCCTCGGTGCCGATCGAGCGCGCATAGGCGCGCGCATGGCTGTTGCCCGACAGCAGCAGATGATTGCCGTTGTCGATGGTGAGATTGGTGGCGCCGTCGAAATAGGAACGGCAGCGGCCGCCGGCCTGGTGCGTCGCCTCGTGCACGGCGACCTTGAAGCCGGCATTGGCGAGCCGCACGGCGGCGGAGAGGCCGGAAATTCCAGCACCGATGATGTGAGCTGTCTTTTGCATCAGATGAAAGCGTAACGGAGCAGGATCAGGATGCGCGTGACCTTCGACACACGCACCGGCTCGCGCGGCGCGTTGAAGCCGCGTGCGATCAGGAGGTCCAGAATGGAATGGTAGTATTTCGACATGATCCGCGGCGCGCGCACGGCGCGGCGCTTGTTGCGGTTCATGATCTCGTCAGACTTCTCGAAATGCGCCTTCGCACGCTGCGTCAGCGGCTGGCAGACCTTCGGCAGCGCGCGCTCGGTGATCACGCGGTTCGGGTCGTTGGAGGTGATGCCGGCATGCAGCAGCGCCTCGCGCGGCAGATAGAGCCGGCCGAGGCCAGCGTCCTCGTCGATGTCGCGCAGGATGTTGGTGAGCTGGAGCGCGCGGCCGAGATGGTAGGCGAGCTGGACGCCGTCTTCCTCGGGCAGGCCGAACACCCGCACCGACAGCCGCCCCACGGCGCTGGCGACGCGATCGCAGTAGAGATCGAGCGTCGTCATGTCGGGCGCGCGGATGTCCTGCGGCACGTCCATCTCCATGCCGTCGACGATCGCAAGGAAATCCTCGCGCTTGAGGCCGAAGGTCTTCACCGAGGCGACGTAGTCCTTCAGCCGCGGCGGCGGATGGCCCTGATAGAGCGCGTCGATGTCGTTGCGCCACTCCTGAAGCGCGGCGAGCCGCTCGTCGCGCGGGCCGTCGGAATCGGCGATGTCGTCGACCTGGCGGCAGAAGCTGTAGATCTGGAACATCGCTTCGCGCTGGTCATGCGGCAGGATGCGCATCGCAGCGTAGAAGGAGCTGTTCGATGCGGTCGAGCCGTAATTGGCGCTGGGCGAGGTCGCCTCAAGCGTCATGTGCAGTCCCCGGTCTGGAAATGGCCTTGCGTCCGATCGCGCGGCGGCCGACTTCGCCGATCATGCCGGCGAGGCTGAAAGTGAGAAGCTCGAACTTGTTCAGATGCACGCGCTCGCGCAGGGGATCGCGCACCTTCAACAGGCGCACGATGCGATCGGCATAAGCCTGGATCACCGCGACGTCGACGCCGAGGCGGAAATCGCGGATCTCCACGCTGAGCGACCTGCCCTCGTCGAGCAGGGCTGCATTGCGCACGGCGAGCGCCTGAAGGCAGGCCAGCATCGCCGGCGGCGACTGCGTCAGCCCGAGCTGCTCGACCGACGCGCCACTCGCGGCCAGCGCGTCGCGCGGCAGATAGACGCGATTGAGCTCGCGAAAATCCTTGCCGCAATCCTGGAGGTGGTTGTTGATCTGGAGGCCTGCGCAGAGCGCGTCCGAGGCCGCCCAGGTTGACGTGCTCTCGCCGTGGACGTCGAGCATGAAACGGCCGACCGGCATCGCCGAGTAGCGGCAATAGTGGATGACCTCGTCCCAGTTTTCGTAGCGCAGCTTGGTCACGTCCATGCGGAACGCGATGAGCACGTCGAGCGCGTGGCGCGGCGCCATGCCTCGCTCGGCCAGCGCCCGCCGCAGAATGACGGCTTCGGCCTGGGTGTCGCCCTCGCCGAGCAGTTCCGCCTCGAGCAGGTCGAGATAAGCGAGTTTCTGGTCGGGAGGCAGCGTCGCGTGATCCGCGATGTCGTCGGCGGTGCGGACGAAATTGTAGTACGCCAGGATCAGCGCGCGATGGCGCGGATGAATGATCCAGGACGCGACGGGAAAATTCTCGTCGCGGTCACCCTTGCCGGATCGCAATTCGCTCGCAGAGGTCATCGAGGGCTGGTTTACTATCGTTTGGACAGGAAGGGCTTTTTTCGCTCGCGCGGGCTCATGCCGACGATGCCGCCGCGGCCCCCATATAGGGGAATACGGCCGCAAAACCAATCCTGTCTCTCGATGGCTGCCCTTCCGGATCCGGCCCGAAAAGGCGGCCCCAGGGCCGCCCTTGGTGGGCCAGTGGCCGAGCTTACTGGTTGTGGGTCTTCAGGACCTGGTCGCAGGCCTGCGAGATCTTGGCCCGGTTCTCCTTGAGGCAGGCCAGGATGGTGAAATCGCCCTGGTCGATGACCGGACGGCAGAACTTCTGCACATCGCGCGTGCAGGCCTTCTGTTCGGCATCCGTGCCGCGTCCTGCCTGGGCGAATGCCGCCGTCGAAAGGGAGGCCGACAGCAGGGTGAGAGCGACGAGAAGCTTACGCATTGTATTCCTTCATTCTGACGGCAGAACCGCACCGATCCCGGACAGCACAGGGCGGACGACCGGAACGGATTGTTCTGATGGCAAGTCGCCGCGGAACGTGCGGCCTCGGAGAAGGCACAAGCACTGGCAAATGCGGCCAAATTGGCGCCACAGCCACCAAATCAGGTCTTCCCTCGCTCTTCATTGGCAGATGTAAGAGATTGATACTACGTCATAATTCTGGCACACCGCGTTTTGATGCGCACCTGTTGCAGAGCTGCATCTCTCCGCCCTGCTTTTGCCGCCAGAAACACACCGAAACAGAGAGAATCGCGCAGCCTGACCTGGCGCGACGACGTCGTGAACCGCCGTCCCCGGCTGCCAGGCTTTGAACCAGACACAGGCTCGGAACACTAAACTTTCGATGTGGCGAGACGTTCATCCTAAGCGAACGTCGTTCGAAAACGGGATATTCAAAATGCAATTCTTTGGGCGATCTGGACAGGCAATCAAGGCGGCCGGCATCGGGGCTGCGCTGCTCTTCTCAGTCTCGGCAAGCCATGCTCAGTCGTCCGGACCGTTTGCAGGTTTCGACGGTGCGTGGAGCGGCACCGGCACGGTGTCGCTGTCCGATGGCAGCACCGAGCGCATCCGCTGCAAGGCTGACTACAAGGTCGCCGGCACCGGTCTCAGCCTCAAGCAGGCCCTTCACTGCGCGTCCGACAGCTACAAGTTCGACCTCACCAGCGACGTGACGAGCCAGGGCGAGCGAATCTCCGGCAACTGGAGCGAGACCAACCGCAACATCTTCGGCAATCTCCAGGGCACCGCCGGCGGCGGCCAGATCGAGGTGTTCGTCGAGGCCAACGGCTTCGCCGCCAACCTGTCGCTGCGCACCAACGGCACCAAGCAGACGGTGCAGATCAGCTCGAAGGGCGAGATCCGCGGCGTCAACATCACGATGACGAAGGGCTGACGCCCTTCCCAGCGGATAAGGAACACGCCCCCGGTTCTCGCGAGCCGGGGGCTTTTTGCTGACATTGTTGCGGACATGGACCCAATTCGCAGACATCTGCTCAAGGCCGCCGGGCTCTTCGTGGCCAGTCGCGCCTTCGCCAATGACCAGCAGGGTACGAGCATGCAGCCTTCGTCGGTGAAACCACGTCACGTGCTCTGCTTCCTCGGCAAGGACGAGAGCCTGCTGCACCCGCCGAAGGCGGTGGCCAAGACGATCGCGGATTTCAACTTCGAGATCGACCGCACCTATTCGCAAGCCAAGCCCGATCCGCACATGGAGCGGTCGTTCGGCGTATGCTGGGACCGCGTCTTCCCGAAAGCCTGGTCTGCCGCGGACGAAGCGGCCGTGGCCAACCACAAGGCGGTGCTCTATTTGCTGAGCCCGCCGCTGGAGCAGCAGAAAGCAGTCGCCTTTTCGGCGGCGGCCTTGCGCATCGTCGAGGAGATGATCGAGGCTGGCGCCACCGCCGTGAAGGGCGAAAGCGCCGGCGTTGCCCACGGCCTCGAGCGGTGGCGCAGTCTCGGCGATCAGGCACGCAAGGGCGCAAAGACCAGTCAGGGCCTTGGCATGACCCTCGCCGTCGCCAAGGCGTGTCGTCTTGCTTTCGCCAAGCGTCCGCTCGGCGGCGATCGCTATTACGAGACCGTCGGCTATCACCTCGTCGGCTTGCCGGAGGTCTATGTCGCGAAATCGCGCGGCAACGAATGGCCGGCGGTGATGCTCATGGAGGAGCTTGCCAACGCCATGGCCGAGCGCGGCATCGAAGCGACGCTCCGCGATCGCAAGCTTACGTTCTCGCGGGAGCAGGACTACGCCGAGGACGATTTCAAGTTCAATCCGTACGGGATCGTCCGGGTCGAGGCGTGAGCAAGGGGCGGCGTATGCCGCCGCCCGCTCAGATCGCGGGCTTGTCGGGGCCCTGAAGCTTGGCGTGCAGGTTGATCAGCCACATCGCCGTCGGCCGCAGGATGAAGAGGTCGGCGACGAGCGCCATCACCATCGAGAAGGCGCTGAGCCAGCCGAACAGCCGCAGCGACGGCAGGTCGGAGAACACGGTGACGACGAGACCGCAGGCCAGCACCAGCGTGGTCAGGATCAATGCCGGGCCGACCAGCACGGTTGCGCGCTCCACCGCGAGCGCCGAACCGACGCCCGGCTTGCTCTCCAGCCTGAGGCGATTGAGGAAGTGGATCGTCGCGCTTAAGCCCAGGCCGAACGAAACGGTCAGCGCCACGACACTGGCAAATTGCAGCCCCTCGCCCATTGCCCACAGCACCGTTCCCGACATCACCACGGGGAAGATGCCCGGCAGGATACAGGCGAACATCACGACCCAGGAGCGGAAGGCAAGGCCGATGAAGATCGCGACCAGCGCGAATTCGACGGTGAGGCCGCGGTTGAGCTTCTCGATCATGCCGGCCGAATTGCGCGCGGCAATCGCGGCAAGACCCGTTACCGCGATCTCGTAGCCGGGGTGCTTCTTGCGGACGGCGTCAAGTTCGGAATCGAGCTTGTCGACGATCGGTAGCAGCTGGCTGGAATCCTTGTCCGGCACGCGGCCTGCGACCACGACGGCGTCCTGCTCGGCGTCGATGAAGCGCCGGACCAGATGCTCGGGGATGACGTTGACATATTCCTTCAGCGTCGCGACGTCGGCGCTGCCGGCCTTGTCCGCGAGCCAGCGGCGCAGGGTCTCGAGCGACCAGACGTTGCCGACACCGGCGGCTTTCTCGACGGTCGCATGCACGTCCGCGATGGTCTGGAGCGTCTCCGGCGAATAGAGCGTCTCACCCTTGGGGAACTGGACCAGCACGTTGACCGGATTGGCACCGGTGAGCTTGGCATCGAGCCGGTCGCTGGCGGCGACGGCCTGGCGCTTGTCCGGCACCTGGTCGGCGAGCCGGTAGCGCGGCTCCAGATTGGCGTAGATGACGCCGAGGCCCGCGACGAACAACACCGCAATCAGGCTGAACAGGCCGGGACGACCCACCATGCGGACCGCGATCCAGTAGCAGAAATTGCGCAGCGCCTGGACGCCGGCATCCGCGCTCTGGAACTTGGAAGCAAAGACTTTCTCGTTGCGCACCAGCAGCACGCCGAACACCGGCACCAGCGACAACACCGCGACCAGCGCGATGATGGTGGCGGCCAAGCCCGCCTCGCCGAACTTGCGGATCAGGTCGGAGTCGGAGAACTGGAGCGCGATGAAGGAAATGCCGGCGGTGCCGTGCGTCAGCACGCAGGCCGGTCCCACCACCAGCACCGCGTTCTTGAACGCGGTGAACTTGTCCTGGCCTGCGATCAGCCGGTCGCGCGCAGCGAACGTCAACTGCATCGAGTCCGAGAAGCTGATCACCATGATGAGCGGCGTCATCACGTTCAGGAACATGTTGAGATTGAAATTGGCCCAGCCGAGCGCACCGAGCGCCAGCAGGATCGCAATCATCGGCGGGAACGCCGCCGCGACCATGAACGAGATCTTGCGGAAGAAGATGATGGCGATAACGCAGCCGGCGAGGATGCCGAGGATGTTATAGGTCAGCCCGTCACGCTCGACCGCGTTGCGGATCTCGAGCTGCATCACCGGCACGCCGGAGAGCTGCACGTTGAGGCCGGTATTGCCGAGGTCTTCCTTCATCAGCGCCCGGATGTCGCCGACGGTCTTGGTCAGCTTGCTGGAGGCGACCACCTCCGGATCGAGCGAGAGCACGATCAGCGCCAGCGTGCCGTCGTCCGACAACAGCTTGCCGCGGATGATCTCGTTGTTCTTGACGGTCTCGATGAACTTGTCATAGGCCGCGCCCTCGGGCAGTTCGGGCGGGAACAGCGCCGCCGGCAGCCTGCCCGGCGCCGGCGCCTGCCGCGCCGAGAACAGCGAGACCAGGCCACGCGTGCCTTCGACCAGCTGCATGTCGGTGACGAAGTCGCGCAGCTTCTCGAGGTTATTCCGCGCCAGGAGGGTCTTGCCTTCGACCACGACGAGGACGTCGAATTCCTCGGCCGGGAACTTCTTTGTCACCGCTTCATACTGGCGGAATTCCGGCGTGTTGGACCGGAACAGCTGGGACAGCGAATCGTCGATCTTGATCCGGTGAATGCCGAACACGGCACCGACGATCAGCGCGAGCAGAACGATGCAGGAGACGATCGGCGCCCGGACGGCAATCAGCCCGATGCGCTCGAGCCCGAAGGCGATCGAGGACGTCGGTCCCTGCTCGACCTTGTCGACATGAACCTCATTCTCGCGGTGCTTTTCGAGCATGCCTTGTCCAGTTCCTAATCGGCTCGGGTCTGTGAGCTTATTGCGTCCCGCGAACGGCTTGAAAATGCCATAGAGATGGGAGGCTTGCCCTTTGAAAATGCGCGGAAAATCGCCGCGAGGGGTTTAGCAGGTCCAAACGCCCTCTCGCAAGCGCGCGCAAGCGCACAAATTGGATCAACATGCGGCGATTTCGACCCTTGATACCGGTCATTCCGGCCGGATCGTCCCGATTCGAGCGGGAGGATCGCCGCTCTCGTCTTTCAGCGCCACGCCGGTGGCCTCCCGCGCCAGCCCCTCGCGAACAAGCCAGGCGATTTTGAAGGCGGCCTCGTCATGGCTCAACCCGGCCTTGTGGACGTTCGAGACGCAATTGCGCTCGGCATCGGTGCGGCCCGGCTTCGGTGCGAAGGTCAGATAGGCGCCGAGGCTGTCGGGCGCGGACAGGCCCGGCCGCTCGCCGATCAGCGTCACCACCATGCGCGCACCGAGAATGGCGCCGATCTCGTCGCCGAGCGCGACGCGCGCGCCTGAGGCGACAACGACATGTCCGATCGCGACGTCGTCCCCTTCCGCGAGCAGCGGCAGCAGGTGAGACACCAGCGCCACCGCATGGGCGTGGACCGCAGCCGCCGACAGGCCGTCGCCGATCACGACCGCGAGCTGGCATGGCTCTGCGGCACTTCGCGCCAGAAGCTCCGCTGAACCGGCATCGAGCTGTCGTCCCAGATCCGGCCGCCGCAAATAGTCCCTGCGCTCGACCGCGTGGCTCCGCACCTCGGTGACGACGAGGCCGAGCGCGCGGAGATCGGCAACCAGACGCGGCGCGTCGAACAATGCATGCACGGCATCGCGGGCGCGGGCATGATCCAGCGTGAAATCGAGCAAGGCCCTTGTCGGCACGCTCGCGCCGCTGCGGCCGAGCGCGACGCGCGCAGGCGTCAGCGACCGCAGATCGAGGGTCGGGCGGCGCGGGACGGCCGGATCAGACATGTCGCGTCATTCGGCGGGAACGGAGGCCTCGCGCAGCCGCAGCGAATAGTTCGAGGCGTTCTGCTTGCCGCTGGAGGCCGCGCGCGCGAAGGTGATGAGATGGTGCGCGATCAAGGTGCAGCCGATCAGCCCTTCGAGGTCGCCGCACTTGATGCGCCCGAGCGCAAACTTCCAGAACACGCGCCTGTAGTCGCCGAGCACACCGACCTTCCAGAAGATGTTGCGCAGCATCACGAGACCGCGCCGGATGTTGGGCCAGGTCTTCATCTCGTCCGGCGTCGGTATCTTCAGGCGGTGCACATAGACGTTGTCGCATTGATACTGGAAGCGCGCGTAGACCTTCTCGGGCTCGTAGGCGACGCCCATGGCGTGCTTCCAGGATGCGACGACCTCGTCATAGGGCAACAGGAAGTCGACGTTGGAATCGCGGCCGTCATCCTCGATCAGGCGTCCCTCGCGCTCCAGACGGTCCCACAGCGGCGTCTTCGGCAGCGCCTGGAGCAGGTTGATGGTGAGCAGCGGAATCCGGGACTCCTCGACGAAGGCCAGCAGCGCCTCCGAAGTGTTCGGCTTGTCGGTGTCGAGCCCCATGATGATGCCGGACACGACCTCCATGCCGTAGGAGTTGATCGTTTGCACGCCCTCGAGGATCGGGACCATCATGTTGTGGTCCTTGTGCATCGCCTTCAGCGCGTCGGGATCGGGCGTCTCGATGCCGCAGAAGATGGTGATGAAATAGGCCTCGCGCATCTTCTCGAGGATCTCGGGCCGCTTGGCGATGTTGAGCGTCGCCTCGCAGGCGAGCCGCACCACATAGCCGGTCCGCTTCTGCCATTCGATCAGATGCGGCAGCAGGTCCATCGCCGCCTTGCGGTTGCCGATGAAATTGTCGTCAACGAAATAGACCGTGTCGGTCATCCCGCATTCGCGCAGGCGGTCGAGCTCGGCGATGATCTGCTCGGGCGACTTGAGGCGCGGATTGCGGCCGTAGAGGCCGGGGATGTCGCAGAACTCGCACTGATAGGGGCAGCCGCTGGAATATTGGATGCTGCCGAGGAAGTATTTTTTCACGTCGGCGAGTTCGTAGGCCGGGATCGGAAACTCCGTCATCGGCACGCGGTCCTTGGTGGTGAGCACCACCTGCTCCCCGGGACGCGACGTGTCGCGCGCCAAAATCTCGATCAGCCGATTGGTGGCGTCGCCGAGTTCGCCGACATGGAGATAGTCGAAGGACGGATAATAGTCCGGGCAGGCGCTGACGGAGGGACCGCCGAGCGCGACCGGAAGATCGAATTCATGGGCGCGGCGGCAGATGTCGTTCATCTGCTGGCGCTGGATGTGCATGCCGCTGACGAAGACCGCCTCCGCCCAGGCGAACTCTTCCTCGGTCGCGCGACGGAGATTCTCGTCGACGAACTTGACCTCCCACTCCTCGGGCAGATAGGCCGCGAGCAGCAAAAGCCCCTGCGGGGGCATGAAGGCGCAGACGCCGTCGGTCAATGGATAGGAATGCTCGAACGTCCCGAACGACGAAGTGTACCGCGGAAACACGCACAGAATCCGCCGGGCCGTACCGTTACTTTCAGCTCGCATCAAAGCTCCCCCGCCACGGTCGACATAGCTGCGGAAATTGCCAGCCAGACACATAGCGTAATGCTGTCGCCGGAATTTCTCAATATTGTGGCAGGACCATAATTCCGAGAGGGACCAATGGTTTCCTCAAGCCGCCGGGCGCTCCCGCCGCGTCACGCGATCAGCCGTGAGGCAAAATCGGGCAGCAGGCCTGCGTCGCCGGCAAGACGGAAATCGGCGCCCGCGATCCCCGACTGCACCAGCCAGTCGTCGAATTCCGGCGCGCGGCGCAGGCCGAAGACGTCGCGGACATAGAGCGCGTCGTGAAAAGACGTCGACTGGTAGTTCAGCATGACGTCGTCGGCCCCGGGGACACCCATGATGAAGGTGACGCCGGCGGCCGCCAGCAGCGTCAGCAGATTGTCCATGTCGTCCTGGTCCGCCTCGGCATGGTTGGTGTAGCAGATGTCGATCCCGAGCGGCAGGCCGAGCAGCTTGCCGCAAAAATGATCCTCCAGCCCGGCGCGGATGATTTCCTTGCCGTCGTAGAGGTATTCCGGGCCGATGAAGCCGACCACGCTGTTGACCAGCAATGGCGCAAAGGCGCGGGCGACCGCATAGGCCCGCGCCTCGCAGGTCTGCTGGTCGACGCCGTGATGGGCGCCCGCCGACAGCGCCGAGCCCTGGCCGGTCTCGAAATACATCACGTTCTCGCCGACCGTGCCGCGCTTCTGCGACAGGCCGGCCTGCTGCGCCTCCTTCAGGAGCGCGAGGTCGACGCCAAAGCTGCGGTTGGCGGCCTCGGTGCCGGCGACCGACTGGAAGACGAGGTCGACCGGCACGCCCTGCCCGATCAGCGAGAGCGTCGTCGTGACATGGGTCAGCACGCAAGCTTGCGTCGGGATCTTCAGCCGCGCGATGATCTCGTCCAGCAGCCGCAGCAATTGCGCGATGACAGCGGGATCGTCGCTGGCCGGATTGATGCCGATGCAGGCATCGCCGGCCCCTAACAGGATGCCGTCGAGGATCGAGGCGGTGATGCCCCTGGCGTCGTCGAAGGGATGGTTGGGCTGAAGCCGCGTGCTCATCCGCCCCTTCAGGCCAATGGTGTTGCGAAAGGCGGTGGTGACCTCGCATTTCCGCGCCGCCAGGATCAGGTCCTGGTTGCGCATCAGCTTTGAGACCGCGGCCGCCATTTCCGGGGTGATGCCGCCTGCCAGCCTGCGCAAAACCTCGGATGTCGCCGCGTCCGACAGCAGCCAGTCGCGAAAGGCGCCGACCGTCAGCGAAGCCACCGGCGCGAATGCCCTGGCATCGTGGCTGTCGATGACGAGGCGGGTGACCTCGTCGGCTTCGTACGGGATGACCGCTTCCTGCAAGAACTGCCCGAGCGGGACGTCGGCGAGCGCCATCCGCGCCGCGATCATCTGCTCGGCACTTGCGGCGGCAATCCCGGCCAGCCGGTCGCCGGAGCGCGGCGGCGTCGCCTTGGCGAGCAGGTCGCGCAGGTCCGGGAATGTGTAGGTCGTGGCGTCGATGGTGTGGCGGTAGACCAAAGGGCCCCTCCGGGGTTCATCGGCCAGTGGCCGACTCAAAATCGAATACGCGCTTGGCGGCCGGCGTGCACGCCGACGTTTGGGGCATTGCGGGCGAATCCCGGGCCGGCCCGGCGGAAATCGAGGCAATGGGACCAAGCGGCTGAAATAGCTGACCTTTCTTTCGACTAAGGACGAAGGGGCCGGACCACGGCGTTAAGACGGCGTCCATCTTCATTCTGCATAGTTTTGCATCAATTTTATACGACCGCGCTCTCCGGCCACTGCCGGCCATTGGGGCCTCTGAAAAGCATGACAACCGACCGTTCTGGGAATGCCACGGGGGTGGCAGGCCGTTTCACGCTTGCGATCAAGCTCTACGCGATCTTCGCGCTGTTCGCGCTGCTCACGGCGGCGATCGCGCTGCTGTCCGACTACAACAGCCGCCGCAGCGCCGAGTTGACGAGCGCGATCGAGACGGCGAACGCCGCAGCGCTCAATGTCGAGCGGGTCAACTCGCTGGTCTACGCGGTCGTGATGGAATCGCGCGGCGTCTACATGTCGACCGAACCGGCCGTCGTGAAGAAATACGGCGAAGGCCTGCTCAAGTTCAACGCCCAGATCCTCGACGTCGTGAAGCGCTGGGAGACCATCGTCAAAGCCGACGATGCCGAGCAGTTCGCCACCTTCAAGAAGCGCATCGAGCAGTTCGTCGAATTCCGCAAGGAGTTGGTGCGCCGCGGCGTCGAGATCAATGCGGCCGCGGGCCGCGAATGGGGCGACAACGACGCCAATCGCGCCGTGCGCTCGGCGCTGAACAAGGATCTCGAGGCGCTGTCCAAGGTTTATGCCGAGCGCGCCAGGCAGATCGCGCACGAGACCGAGACCAATCGCACCCTCTCCTTCGTGCTGACCTGCCTCGGCGGCGTGGCGCTGGCCCTCGTCGTGATCGGCATCGTCATCATCGCCCGCTCGATCGCCCGCCCCCTCTCCGCCATCACCGCGACCATCGAGCAGGTCGCGGACGGCGCCGAGAATGTCGTGGTGCCGCACTCTGACCGCGCCGACGAGATCGGCGCGCTGGCACGCGCCATCCAGATCTTCCAGGACGCGATGGGCCGCAACCGCAATCTCGCCTCGCAGGTCTCGCAGGACTCCGCCGCGCGCGAGCAGCGCGCCCGCCACATCGAGCAATCCGTCGACGCGTTTCGCGAGGCGATCGGCGCGATCATGCGCGGCCTCAGCGACAACGCCTCCGTCATGCGCGAGACGGCACAGACCATCACCCGCGTCACAGCGGATGCCAACAGCCGCGCCGGCACCGCGGCGAACGCCACCGAGCAGGCCTCGCACAACGTCACGGCGGTGGCAGGCGCGGCCGAGGAGCTGTCCGCGTCGGTGGTGGAGATCGGCCGCCAGGTCCGGCAGTCCGCAGGCGCGGTCGAGCAGACCGGCCAGCGCACCGAAAAATCGATCTCCGAGATCGAAAGCCTCGCGGCCGCCACCCAGCGCATCGACGGCGTGCTCAACCTGATCCAGGCCATCGCCGAGCAGACCAATCTGCTCGCGCTCAACGCCACCATCGAAGCCGCGCGCGCCGGTGACGCCGGCCGCGGCTTTGCCGTCGTCGCGCACGAGGTGAAGGCGCTGGCGGGTCAGACCGCCAAGGCGACCGCCGAGATCGGCGAGAACGTCTCGATGATCCAGGCGTCCACCCGCAACGCGGTCGATGTCGTGCGCGAGATCGGCGGCGCCGTGCGCGAGATCAACGACGTCACCTCGGCAATCGCCGGCGCCATCGGCCAGCAGGACGCCGCCACGCGCGAGATCTCGTCCAACGCCCAATCGGCCGCGCAGGGCAACGAGACCCTGGTCGCCAACATCACCTCGCTGCGCGACGCCATCGGCGAGACGGACACGGCGGCAGCCTCCGTGCTGACGGCGGCGAGCAGCCTGACGGAGACGGCGGACACGCTGTCGCGGGAGGTGGAAAAGTTCTTCCAGAACCTGCGTTCGGGAGCGGCGGACAGCCGTATCGCCAAAGCGGGATGATGAAGGCGAAATGATCAGGCGCACCCCGGCGCCATGAGGCCGGCGGCGGGCCTGCCAGAACCAAAAACTGAAAAACAACCCCATGCACAGTAACCGGGGCCAGCGATATCAATGGCTTGGCTTCGCGCTCGGATGATTGCTGATTTTACGAAATCGCTTTGACTCGTCGGGCAAAACACTGGCATGATGTCATCGTGGCGGCGTCAGGCGTCATGGAAGCCGGACGCCTGGGTTACCTGCGCGGCTTCAATTGCGCACGCTAAAGTCGATCGTCAATTTGAATGGCCTGGAGCCGGCGAAACTCAACATGCGGAAGGCCCAAATTGTCGTTCTGATCATCCTGTTCTCGTGTTTTGCCTACCTAGGGATCACAGGAGAGGGACGAGCCAGGATCATCGCTGTTGTGACCGCAATCGTATTTGCGGCAGTGGCTTACGGCTCCTTCTTGCAGGAGCAAATGTACCGAAAGGCTCTCAGGCCCGGAGCGTCAATTTTCTCCCTGGAGACGATGTTTCGCGCGACGTTCACGCGAGAGTTTCTCTATTCCATTGTGTTGTTTCTGGGATTGCTTGCATTCGTTGGCTTCATCATCGCCATGGATGAGCTGGGTCAGCTTCAGTAGACTTGTGTTTGCGGAAGGAGGCGCCGGAAGCTGCTACCGACGGTAAAGCAGGCCGAGCGCTTCTTCCACGCACTCCTCGAGACTGCGCCGTGCTGTGTCGACCGTAAAATGATCGCGCTCCCACGGAGCGTAGGCTCGGCCGACGACCGCATTCCAGCCCGGCAACGACAGCCCGGCAATGTCGGTCGATCTCGTCTCAATCCTGCGTCGGTGCTCGTCGGCATCGCTGCACGCCACCTCGATCCAGACGATCTCGGCGCCAGCCTTTCGCGCGGCGATTTGCCAGCCTTCCCGCGCCTCCTCGCAATCATTGACGCAGTCGGCAATCACGTCCAGGCCGAGGGCGAGGTTGTCTGTCGCGACGGCCTGAGCGGCGCGATAGGTCCAGTCCAGCAGATCAGCCGGCGCGGTACCGGATGCCCAGATCGCTTGATCCATCGAATCGATCCGCAGCCAGACGGCTCCGGTACGCCGCGCCAGAACCCGGGCAATGCTTGACTTGCCGACCCCCGGCAAACCAGCAAGCGTGATGAGTCTCGCCATTGCACACCCGAATTGCGTTGGACCGGCCCCTTAGGGACGTGACGTCGGCCACCAAGCACTGCCATCGACAGCTCACATCGAGCGAGACGGGACTATCATTCCGAGCCGGATGGATCGACCAATATGCGAACGCGGCCGTCGGCATCCGCGACTTCACGATAACGGCTCAACTCCGCCTTGAGGTCGGGATCCGAATTGGCCCAGGCCAGCCAATCGAACGGCATTGAGCTCAGCAGATAGGTATCCACGAGAATCACATTCGGACGACCGGCTCGCAGGTCCGCCAACAGCAGCCGCCGCTCGAAATTGATGATGCCGTCCAGTTTCGCTCGCTCCCCCTCAGGCAGTTGCGAGCTCTTCTGTTGGAGCATTGAGCCGGCCGCCAACGCCTGCCCACACGTGTTGCCCGCCCAGGTCGCATTGATCTGACGGACGAGCGGATGCCCGAGAGCGACGTGATCGCCGATCGTGATCAGCCGCGGATGCTTTGCAAGGGCCAGGATACGCCCCTCCAGTGGCGGGAACGGCCGCACCTGAAGGGACAGACGGGAGCCGATGCACACAATCGCAGCAAGGGCGCAGATCATGACAGGCAGGCGCAACGTCTTCGTGCGAGCCTGCAGCAATGGCGCGGCACTCGCAAACATGCAAAGCGCAAATGCCGTGTAGGTCCAGCCCTTGCCCTGGATGATGAAACTCGCCGCTCCGCCAACCGCTGCGGCCAGCCACGGCGTTGCGCCGCCTTCCCATTTGAAGTCCTGCGGCGCCAACAGGCGCACGAGGCCGACGGAAGCGACCAGCATAACGGCCGGGAAAAAAAGCAGATCGCTGAAATCCATCCTCAATGGCACATAAGCGGCAGTGACCATCGGGGCGAAGGTCAACAGATAAGCCGGAAAGAAGATGGCGAGCACCGCTCCGTAGCCGATGACGACAGCAGCGGCCGCACACGCTTCGGGGGTGAACAAGGGTCTGATGGAGCGTTGACGGAGGACGCAGAGGATGATCGGCAGGCCGACCACGAGGGTAAGGTAGGGCTTGAGGCTCATGCCCAACCCGGCACCCAGTCCCGCCAGGATCGCAACCGGTCCGGGCGCAAGCCCGCGCCAGCGGATCGCAGCGATGGCGACGAAAGGCGTCATCGCAATGACGGCGATGTGTTCACGCTGTCCGAATACGGCGCTGGGAAAAATTGCGAACAGGAATGCGAGCACGCACGCCGTAATGCTCCTCTCGTCGGCTTCCAGCTTTGCCGCCGCAGCGGCGCGATCGATGATGACGAGTGCGGCAACGATCTCGATCATCACCAGGATGATCACGATGATCTCGGGGGCAATGCCGGTGATGCGCGCAAGCTGCAACGCCGGCATGTACAAATAGACCGACAGCGGCGGATTCAGTTCGAAGACGTCGACGCCGAGCTTTCCGCCATCGAGAACTTTCTCGCCTTCGGTCAGCAGGCAGCTCAAATCCGCGTTGAGAACGACAGGCATTTGAACGAGCAAGGCCATCAGCAGGATCGCCGACACGATGATCCAGCGGTAGCTCATGCTAACGTGCTTCCTGACATGGCCAGGGGCGTGACCGCCTCTTTTGACGCCGGCAAAGGCCCTCTCCTCGAACGGAAGCGGTCTGTTCTCTCTCACCCGTGCGCGAACCTGCCGCAGCGCGTACTCAGCGCCACTTTCAATCGAGAGTCGTTACTATTGTGCTACAATGATCTGAAACAATGCGGTAACGACCTGAAACAGTGCCGTTTCATGGTTAAATGTCAGGTCGAATGACGAGACGCCGGGGTTGCGCGCGGCATCCTGCGCGCCGCTATGAGCGTTCATCCCACATCAAGGTGCACGCGCTCCTGGAGAGGGTCAGGCCCTACCCCATCACTCCGCCGCGCTTGATCAGCTCCTTGCCGACCGCTGCAAGGTGCACCTGGTCGGGGCCGTCGCCGATGCGGATGAAGCGGGCGTAGACATAGGCGCGGGCGAGGAAGGTGTCCTGCGAGACGCCGGCGGCGCCGTGGATCTGGATGGCGCGGTCGATGACGCGGGCGGCCATGCTGGGCACCACGATCTTGGCGGCGGCGATCAGGTCGCGCGCTGACTTGTTGCCTTCGCGGTCCATCTTGTCGGCAGCTTGCAAAGTGAGCAGCCGCGCCTGCGCGATCTCGCAGAAGGAGTTGGCGATGTCCTCGCGCACCGAGCCCTGGTCTGCGAGCGGCTTGCCGAAGGCTGTGCGCGACACGGATCGCCGGCACATCAATTCGAGCGCGCGCTGGGCGCAGCCGATCAGGCGCATGCAGTGGTGGATGCGGCCGGGGCCGAGCCGGCCTTGCGCGATCTCGAAGCCGCGGCCCTCGCCGAGCAGGATGTTCTCGGCCGGCACACGGACATTCTCGTAGACGATCTCGGGATGGCCGACCGGCGCGTCGTCGTAGCCGTAGGTCAGCATATCGCGGACGATGCGTACGCCGGGCGTCGCCTTCGGCACCAGGATCATGGATTGCTGGCGATGGCGGTCGGGATCGTCGGGCGCGGTCTTGCCCATCACGATCAGGATCTCGCAATCCTCGTTCATCGCGCCTGACGTGAACCATTTGCGGCCGTTGATGACGTAGTCGCCGCCGTCGCGCTTGATCTCGCACTGGATGTTGGTGGCATCGCTGGAGGCGACCTGCGGCTCCGTCATCGAAAAGCCGGAGCGGATGCGCCCCTCCAGCAGCGGCTTCAGCCAACGCTCCTGCTGCGCCGGCGTGCCGTAATTTGCCAGCACCTCCATGTTGCCAACATCGGGCGCCGAACAGTTGAAGACTTCGGGCGCCCAGAGGATGCGGCCCATGATCTCTTTCACGGGGGCGTATTCGAGATTGGTCAGGCCTGGACCGTGCTCGCCGGAGAGGAACAGGTTCCAAAGCCCCTGCTCGCGCGCCAACCGCTTCAAGTCCTGCAGCACCTGCGGCGTCTTGTAACGCGCGGCTTCCGGCTTCACCTGCTCGTAATAGAGCTCCTCGACCGGCTCGACTTGCGTCCGCATGAACTGGCGAACGCGCTCCTGCAGCTCCAGCGAACGGGCAGAGTGTTGAAAGTCCATGGTGGTCTCCTATTCGCTGCGCTTAGCTCTTCCCTTCTCCCCTTGTGGGAGAGGTGGCGCGAAGCGCCGGATGAGGGGTTGTATCCGCGAGTTCAAATGTAGAGACGACTCGCGGAGAGAGACCCCTCACCCGGCTCGCCGCTCCGCGGCGATCCACCCWCTCCCGCAAGGGGAGAGGGTGCACCGTTCGTGCGGCCGGTCGACCAGTTACGCCTCACGTCCCGCGCAGCAGTTCGCTCGCCACGATCCAGTCGTTGCCGTCGAACTGGAGCATGTAGCCGTCCTTGATGGGGCGGAAATCCTGCGGCGTGGTGTTGAGCGTGATGCCGGGCATCAACAGCGACAGCGGCACGTTCTTGAGGTTCGCCGCCTGCGCCATGATGTTCTCTCGCGTCAAATTGTCCTTGCACTGCTTGAGCAGGACGACCAGCGCCTCGGCGACGGTGTAGCCGTAGAGGCCGGCGACGTTGTTGATATCGGCATTGGGCAGGCGCTTCTTCATGAACTCGATATAGGCCGTCATCGCCGGATCGTCCTTCGGCTGCTCGACAAACGGCTTGAGCGAGCCGAGCGACAGCACGCCCTTGCCGGCATCGAGGCCCGCAGGGACCATGACGGTTGCCTTGTTGGCGCAGCCGGAGGCGAGGAAGCGCGTCGGCTGCCAGCCGACTTCATGGGCCTTGCGGATCGCCTGCGCGCAGGCGCGCGGCGTCACCGAATAGATCATGAAGACGTCGGCCTTGGTGTTGGCCAGCGTCAGCACCTGGGAATCGACGGTGGGATCGGTGACCTCGAAGCTCGAGGCCATCGCGAGCGCCTTGTCGGCGTCGGCACCAAGCGCTTCCTTGACGCCGCGAAAATATTCCTTGCCGGCGTCGTCGTTCTGATAGAGCACCGCAAAGCGCGCGTTCGGGTTCTTGGCGCGGGCATAGGCGATGTCGATCGCGGCCTCGCTGGTGTAGTTCGGTGCCCAGGGCAGCGCCATCGACCACGGCATATTGGCGGGATCGTTCCACTTCGAGGCCGAGCTGATCAGGAACAGCTGCGGCACCTTGTTGCTGTTGAGGTATTTTGCGATCGCCGAGCTCGGCGCCGTGCCCATGGTCGCGAAGATGAAGGCGACGCCGTCGCCCTCGACCAAGCGTCGCGCGGCTTCCATGGTCTTCGGCGGCGAGAACGCGTCGTCGAGCGACAACAGGTTGAGCTTGCGGCCGTTGACGCCACCCTTCTCGTTGACCTCGTCGAAATAGGCCGAAATGACCCTGCCGGTGATGCCGAGCGGCGATGCGGGGCCGCTATAAGGCATGGTGTTGCCGATCTTGATCTCGGTGTCACTGACACCGGGACCGTAGGACTTTTGCGCGGAGACGGGCGTGGACAGGCAGGCGGCAGCCAGCGCTGCGGCCAGGACCAAAGCGGCTCTCATGGTTTCTCCCCGGTGATGATCGTCCACGCGAGGCGACCGCGCGGCGTGCTGCTTTTTGCCAGCACGTCAGATCAGCGGAGTTCCGCAAGATGGTCTTGCGTCGAGTTGCTGGTTCATTCGACGTCTCGTTTCGAACCTGCGTATGAACGCCGCAGCAGGGCGAACAGGCTGCCGCCGGTCGCGGCTCCAACGAGATAGACAACGAGGGTTTGGAGCGCGAGCGGCAGACTGAGATTCATCTTGAAGAAGGAGATCGTGACCGTGTCGAGATTCTGCACGGCGAAGACGATGGTCGCTGCGGCGAAAAACACGATCACGGCGAGATGAAACCAGCGCATGACAATCCCTCAGCGTCGCCCGACGCGCGATGAAATCTGGATGAACCGTCATCGCGCTCTTGGGCGACCACGGTCCTTCTCCGGATCAAGCCTTAATGGCGCCGCCGCAGGCTAAAGCCCAGACTGACCCAGCCGGCGCCGGCCATGATCAGGTCGATGCCGAGGAACAGGCCGAGGATATAGACGCTGTTGACCGGCCAGCGCGCCAGGATCAAGAGCCCGAGCAGCAGGGTGATGACCGCAGACAGCGCCACCCACACCCACGGGCTTTCCCTTTTCATGCTGAAGGCGAGAAACAGCCTGACGGCGCCCGAGGCCAGCAGCGACGCGCCGAGGAACAAGGTGAGCAGCACCGCGGCGAACAACGGGTTCTCGAAGGTCAGGAAGCCCGCAACGATATAGAGCACGCCGAGCAAGGCCCAGATCAGGAACTTGCCCCAGCTCTTCATCTGGAACGCGCCGATCACCTCGGTGACCCCGGCGATGATCATCATCACACCAACCACGAGCACGCTCGCCACCGTCGCCATCATCATGCTGCCGAGCGCGATGAAGCCGGTGATGAGATAGACGACGCCGAGGGCGACGATCCAGCCCCACTTGGCGTGCAGCGCAGCAATGCCGGACCCAAGACCCAAGTTTGGAGACGTATCCGAAGCACTTGTCATGACGGCTACTCCTGCATGCGAAGTCCCAAGGCACATCTCAGGATAGCACGAGCCGCGCCGGGACAACAGCCAGTAGAGCAGCCCCGCGGGAGCCCCCATTGACTTAAGTCAAGAGCGGACGGGGCGCCTCACGCGCGCGAGCGCTCCATGTCGAGCTCGGCCTTGAGACTATCGAGATCGCGATAGATCGAAGCAACCGCCAGCACGCGCCCGCCCTTGCGATACTTCAGCAGGCAGTCCCTGCCGTCGATGCTGCCGTCGATCGCGATGTCGTCGAAGCTCTCGGCATGGCCGACATAGTTGATCGGAACATCGTAGTGCTGCGACCAGAAGAACGGCACGGCGTCGAAACGTTCGCGCCTGCCGAGCATGTTGCGCGCGGCGGCCTGGCCCTGCCGCTCCGCTACCACCCAGTGCTCGACGCGAATGTTCTGGCCCGAATGCGGATCGGGCCAGCGCGCGATATCGCCCGCCGCGAAGATACCTGATGCGCTGGTCTCGAGATACTCGTTCACGCTGACGCCGCGATCGATGGCGAGCCCCGCCTGCTCCGCGAGCACAAGGCGCGGCCTGACGCCGATCCCGACCACGACCAGATCGGCCTCGATCACGCCGCCGCTCTTCAGTGTGGCGCGTTTGCCGTCGAGCTTTTCCACGGTGTCCTCGAGGTGAAAGTGGACGCCGCTCTCTTCATGCAGCGCGCGGACGAAATCGCCCATCTCGGGGCCGAGCACACGCTGCATCGGCCGCTCCTCGGGGGCAACCACATGCACCTCCAGCTTGCGCGCCCGCAAGGAGGCCGCGACTTCGAGGCCAATGAAGCTGGCGCCGATCACCAGCGCGCGCTTCGCGCTGCCCGCCGCCTTGATGATGGCACGGCTGTCGGCAACGGTCCGCAAGGTGTGCACGTGTGGCTGGTCCGCGCCCGGAATCTGCAATTTGACCGGCTCGGCGCCGGTCGCGAGCAGCAGCCGGTCGAACGGCAGCTTGTCGCCATTGCCGAGCGTGATGGTGCGCGCCTTCGGATCGATCGCTGCGACGTTCGTGTTGAGCCTGAGATCGATGCCCGCGTCCTGATAATAGTCCTCGCCCCGCAGCGGCAGCCAATCCTCGGGTGCACTGCCGGCGAGGTAATCCTTGGAGAGGTTCGGCCGGTCGACCGGCATCGCGGCGTCGTCGCTGAGCATGGTGATGGCGCCGGCAAAGCCCTCGCGCCGAAGCGTCTCGCCGGCCGCAAAGCCGGCCGCACCGCCGCCGACGATGACGAATTTTTCCGGCGTCGGCGCGCTGCGATGTGACGCTGCAGGCTGCGGCATCTCGCGCTTGCGCTGAACGGAGATCCTGTCCTGGTCGCGCGTGACCTCCCAGACCGCCAGCGCGTTCAGCGCGGGCGGGCGGGTGGCCTCGCCGGTGCGCAAGGAGAAGCAGGCGTGATGCCAGGGGCAGCGGATCGTGTCGCCGACGACCAGCCCTTCGGCGAGCGGGCCGTGGTAGTGGCTGCAGGACGGCTCGATCGCGAAGACCTCGCCGCCGGCTTGCACCAGCAAGACGTCTTCCTCGCCGACATGGCCGAGCAGCTTGCCGTCCTCGAACGCGGTCAGCAACACGCCCTTGGTGAGGTCGAGGTCCGGCCCGCTCGGCGTCTTGTGCTCGGTCATGGTGTCGTCTCCTTCAGCTCGGCCCGCGCGGATCACGCGTCCGAATTGGCCAGCCCCAACAGCTCCTGGCGCGTCAACGCGTTGTCACGGAACACGCCCAGCATGCGGCTGGTGACGAGATCGGTCCCGGGCTTGTGCGCGCCACGCGTGGTCATGCAGTGATGCGTCGCCTTGATGATGACGCCGACGCCTTCCGGCTTCAACACATCGTTGATCGTATTGGCGATCTGCGCGGTCATCTTCTCCTGGATCTGGAGGCGTTTTGCGTAGATGTCCACCACCCGCGCAAGCTTGCTGATGCCGACGACGCGACCCTGCGGGATATAGGCCACCCAGGCGCGGCCCACGATCGGCGCCATGTGGTGCTCGCAATGGCTTTCGAAGCGAACGCCGCGCAGGACGATCATCTCGTCATAGCCTTCGATCTCCTCAAAGGTCTTTTGCAGGATTTCGGTCGGATCCTGCGCATAGCCGGAAAAATACTCTGCGAAGGCGCGCGCAACCCGGTCCGGCGTGTCGTGCAGGCCGTCGCGGGCGGGATCGTCGCCCGCCCAGCGGATCATGGTCCGGACCGCCTGCTCGACCTCGGCCCTGCCAGGCCGTTCGCCCGGCAGCTGCGCCACCGCGACGCCCTCCAACCTGCGCGCATGTGAATTCATCAATAGCCTCCCTGCAATGAGCCGCGCACATCTGGCGGTCCCTCAGCTTGGACGGCTGCAATCGGAAAAGGTTCCCGAAGTCGCGAAAAATCGGGCGTCCGGGCGGCAGGGCGGGAAAGCCGGGCTTTACGAGGCAGCTTTCCGCACGTCGAGCACGGCGCGCGCCCATTCGGCAGGCCGCTCCTGCGGCAGGTTGTGGCCGGCTCCAGCGAAGACACGCCGTTCGAAGACGCCTTCGAACCTGGGCGCATGATGGGCGGTGCCGGGATTGACGCCGTCGCTGTCGCCGTCGACCGCGATCGTCGGGACACGGATCGGCGGCTGCGCGACGAGCTTGGCCTCGATCGCGGCGTAGGCGGGATCCCCTTCGACCAGCCCATAGCGGTGACGGTAGGAATGGATCACGACATCGACGAAGTCAGGATTGTCGAGCGACACCGCACTTGCCTCGAACGTGGCGTCGTCGAAGCCCCATTTCGGCGACCACATCGCCCAGAGCTGGCGCGCAAAGCCGCGCCTGTTGCGCTCCAGCGCGCGCCGGCCGCGCTCGTTGTGGAAGAGATATTGATACCAGAGCGCCGCCTCCTCCGGCGGCGAAGCCGGCTCCATCGCGCGCGCGATGTTCTGGATGTTGTAGGAATTGCCGGAGACCAGGGCGATCACGCGCTCAGGATGCAGCACCGAGACCACGCAGGCCGCGCGCCCGCCCCAATCGTAACCGCCGACGACCGCGCGTTCGATGCGAAGCGCATCCATGAAAGCCAGCAGGTCGGCGCCGAGCGCCGCCTGCTCGCCGGAGCGCAGCGTCGCGGCGGACCGGAACCGCGTCGGCCCGTAGCCGCGCAGCCAGGGCACAAGCACCCGCGCACCCGCTTCCGCGATCAGAGGCGCGGCCTCGGCATAGGCGTTCACATCATAGGGAAAGCCGTGACCCATGATGCAGGGCCAGCCATCCGGTGCGCCGTATTCGAGATAGGCGATGTCGAGGATATCCGTGGCGATGGTTTTTTGTTGCATGATTTGCTCACGGAGTTGAGAGGCCGTAGCCTGGATGGAGCGCAGCGCAATCCGGGATTCGCGGATGCAGGCGTCCCCGCATTCCGCTTCGCTCCATGCGGGCTACGGGGGCTATTTCTGCGGGCCAGACAGCGAGATCTCGCGTTCGGCGCGGAACACGTTGCTGTAGAGATTGGCGATCCACTGCCGGCCGATCTCGGTCTTGTTGAGATAGCCGATCTCGGTCTGGATGTGCGGTGCGACGCTGTTCCAGTAGAATTGTGGATAGCGGTTCACGATGTCGGCAGGCGAGTCGTAGCCGAGCTGGCGGTTGATGCCGACCTCTTCGAATTCGTAATAGAGCGCGTTGGCCTTGCGCAGATAGTTGGGATCGCCGAGCTGGCCGATGAAGTCCGCGGCGCGCAGGATCGAGGCTTCGTCGTCATACTCCTGGCCTTCACGGGCCGGGAAGCGGGTGCCCTCGATGGCGCGGGCGACGCGCTCAC
This sequence comes from Bradyrhizobium sp. P3_C3, assembly GCF_056402655.1. Taxonomy (NCBI): domain Bacteria; kingdom Pseudomonadati; phylum Pseudomonadota; class Alphaproteobacteria; order Hyphomicrobiales; family Nitrobacteraceae; genus Bradyrhizobium; species Bradyrhizobium sp. P3_C3. The sequence goes on from NZ_JBFUGY010000005.1 coordinate 240,580, forward strand.
TGTCGATACCGCGGATCGGTGGCAGCCGCCGCCGCACGAAAAGCATCGAACGATCAACGTGATACATCATCAGACTGGCATCCGACGCGCCGCGCGGCAGCGACACCTTGGTGCCGGCCTCGTCGACCACGAAACCGTCTTCGTCGTCCTCCGGAAACAGCCCGCGAACATAGCCGATGTCGTGCGCAAGGCAGGCGATCAGGATATGGATGTAGTCCTCGGCATCTAGGTGCGTGTGCAGATTGCGGCCAAGCATGATCGCCTGGGCCGCCAGCGTCACCAGCATCGTATGCTCGATATTGTGATAGAGCGCATCGCTGTTGCCGATGCATTCCATCGCGGTGCGCGTCGAGGCCTCCACCACCCTGGCATAGGAATCGTCGTATCTGCGACGCATGAACGAGCCCAGCAACTTCTCCAGGGATTCAGCCGCCAGTCTCGGTAACGTCATCATGGATGCAGCCCCGCTTGTCGGTGGTGTCCCACGCCAGCTCCCGACCTCTCATTCGTGTCCTCGACGCAACGGCCAGCATAGCCCATCTTGGGCCAAGTGACCAAACGCCGGGACGAATTTACGGAAATATGTTGCTGTTGTGCCCTGCGACATCACGGTTGCGGTCGGGCCGCGACACAGCCTGGCCGGGCCCGTCAAGACCGCTTTTATTCCACCAGCAGCACGTCCACGGCGACGCCGAGCTTCTGTTTCGGCGAGCCGACGATGATGCCATCGACCGGCGAGACGTCGGAAAAGTCGCGGCCGACCGCGAGCACGATGTGATCGTTGGCGACCAGCAAATCATTGGTCGGATCGAAATCGACCCAGCCAAGCTCAGCCCCACACCACAGCGACACCCAGGCATGGGTGGCATCGGCGCCCTGCAAACGCGGCTGGCCCGGCGGCGGAATGGTACGGAGATAGCCGCTGACATAGGCTGCCGGAAGGCCGAGCCCGCGCAGCCCTGCGATCATCACATGGGCAAAGTCCTGACAAACGCCGTGGCGCTTGTCGAAGACCTCGCCAAGCGGCGTCGAGATCACCGTCGCCTTCGGATCGTAGCGGAATTCGGTGCGGATGCGGTGCATGAGATCGGTCGCACCGGCGAGGATCCCTGCGCCGGGCGCAAAGCTCGTGGCCGCATAGGCGCTGACGGGGTGCAGCACCGGCACCAGCGGGCTTGCGAAGACGTAGCCGACCGGCGAGGACGGCCCGAGGCTCGTTGCTTCAAACGCGATGTCGCGGATGCTCTCCCAGGGTGGGCTGACGGCATCGCGCGCCGGCGGTTTGCGCGAGACGGACACGCGCGAGCGCGAGTCGATGCGCAAGTTTCGGTGCGCGGCTTCGATCACCACGCTCTCGGTGAGCGTGCCGAAGAAGTCGCGGCGGACGTGGCGCTCGGACGGGCGCGGCCGGATCTCGACCCTGTGCGAGATCAGCTCCTGACCGTCGCCGCTCTTCGGCTCCAGCCGCAGCGTGCAGCGGGCGAAGCTGACCGCACTCTCGTATTCGTAAGTCGTGACGTGACGGATGTCGTAGATCACGCCAGCCCCGTCAGCTTTTCCGGCCGGCTGGCATTGGGGCCGTGCGGGAAGTAGTGCAGCCCGATCGCCTCGGCGAGGCCGAGCAGGTCCTGTTCCAGCGAGAACAGGGTCTTGACCTCGAGCTTCTCGGCCTCGGCGGTCGCCAGCATCGCCTGCACCGCCACCGCGAGCCGCTGCGGCTGCTCGATCAGGCCGTGCTCCTTCAGGCTCGGGAGCGAAGCGATGTGCTCGTTCAGCGTCGTCACCTGGAACGCGACCGAACGCGGATTGTAGCTGTCGAGCACCGCGAGGTCGCGCACCGGCGCCAGGATCGGCGCCAGCAGATAGCGCGAGCGGTAGGTGATCTGGGAATCCACCAGCGTCAGCAGGATATCGAGATCCTCGTCGCAGGCCTCGTCATAGGCGAACTGGCGCGCGAAGCGCGTCGTGTTGATGGCGCGCTCGGTGCGGCGGCCGATATCGAGGAAGCGCCAGCCGGCGGCGCGGTTCATGTTCTCCTGCGCCAGTCCTGCTAAGCTCGCAAGCTCCTGCAAGGTCAGCTCGGCCGCGCTCAGCACATCGTCGTCGTCCTCGACCTCGTAGGCGAGGCGATCGGCCATCTCGGTGATGACCTGCCAGGCGTCGGGCGACAGCCGCTCGCGCAATGATGTCGCCGTGCGCTGCGCCGCGCGCACCAGCGACAGCGCCGAGCCGAAACGCTCCGGGCTCTGCAGCGCTTCGGCGACGATGCGCCCCGGCGCAGTGCGCGAGGCCTGCGAGATCGCGCCCCAGGCCACCAGCAGGCGCTGGATGCGGTCGGCCGATTGCAGCGAGGCCGCGGTGCCCTTGTTGGGACCGCTCGGCGAGCCCAGCGCGCGCACCAGCCGCAGCGTTGCCTCGGCGCGTTCGAGATAGCGGCCGAGCCAGAACAGATTGTCCGCAGCACGGCTCGGCAGCACACCGGCGATGCGGCGGATCCGCACCTTGTCGGTCGCGGGCAGCAGCGTCGCGATCGAGACCTTCTTGTCCGAGACCACCCAGACGTCGGCGGCGCGCGCGCCGTCGCCCATCGACACCGCGCGCGCATCCGCCTGCTCGGCGATCCGGCAGAAGCCGCCGGGCATGATGGCCCAGCCGTCGGGCGTCGCGGCCGCAAACACGCGCAGCACGAAGGGACGCGGCGTGAGCTGGCCCTGCTCCCATACCGGCATGGTCGAAAGCCGCACCACCTCCTGGCCGACATAGTCCATGCCGCGCGTGCTGATGGCGTCGATAAGACGCTGGCGCCCAGATGCGTCAAGCTCGCTCGCGAGCACCGGGCCGTTGCTGTCGAAGCCGGGAACGCCGCGGCGGTAGGCGCCCTCGATCGCGACCTCGTCGAGCCGTGACAACACCTCGTCGCGCGCGTTGCGCTGGCCGCACCACCAGGTCGCGATATGCGGCATCTTGAGCTCTTGCCCGAGCAGGCGGCGGCTCAGGGCCGGCAGGAAGCCGAGCAGCGCGCGCGCCTCCAGCACGCCCGAGCCCGGCATGTTGGCGACGACGACGCCGTCCTTGCGCAGCACGTCGATCAGGCCGGCCACGCCGAGATGCGAGGACGCATCGAGCTCGAGCGGATCGAGCGAGTTGGAATCGACCCGGCGCAAGAGCACGTCGAGCCGCTTCAGGCCGGCGACGGTGCGGATGTGGATGCGGTTGTCGCTGACGGCGAGATCGTCGCCCTCGACCAGCAGGAAGCCGAGATAGCGCGCCAGCGTCGCGTGCTCGAAATAGGTCTCGCTGAAGCTGCCCGGCGTGAGCACGCCGATGCGCGGCTCGTCGCGATCGGCGCGCGCGCGCAGGCTGTCGCGAAACGCCTCGAAGAACGGCGCGACGCGCGGCACGTTCATCGACTTGTAGAGATCGGAGAACGCGCGCGAGAGCACCAGGCGGTTCTCCAGCGCATAGCCCGCGCCCGATGGCGCCTGCGTGCGGTCGCCGAGCACCCACCAGCGCCCGTCCGGCCCGCGGCCGACATCGGCGGCGTAGAGCGAGAGATAGCGCCCGCCCGGCGGCGGCACGCCGCAGACGGGGCGGAGATATTCGGGGCTGCCGGCGATCGCGGCGGCCGGCAGCGCGCCTTCCGCGACCAGCCGCCCCTCGCCATAGATGTCGCGCAGCACGAGCTCGAGCAGCTCGGCGCGCTGGGTGATGCCGGCGGACAGCTGCTTCCAGTCGGCCTCGTCGATCAGCAGCGGCAGATGGCTGATCGACCACGGCCGGTCGGCGCTGTCGCCGGGCGCACGGTAGGTGACGCCGGCCTCGCGCAAATGGCGGTCGGCCATGCCGAACCGCCGTTCGATCTCGTCGGGCGCGAGCGCGCCGAAGGCGTCGAAGAAGCGGCTCCAGACCGCGCGGGGGGCGCCGTCGGGCCCCAGGAACTCGTCGGGGATGCCGGGCAGACGACTATAGTCGCGGACCCATTGCGCGAGGCGGCGCTGGCCTTCGCGCTGACCTTGCGCGTTACCCGTCTTGTCGTCCTGTTCGGCTGCGCCCTCGCCCATGCGCCTCTCCCTGCCCCACCATCTTTCTCATTGCAGGAGCGGGGTCCGCAAGTCGAGGGTCAGCGGAAACTCATTTGTGCGTTCCTCGGGCGGGGGCTGCATCGGACCCGGCGTATGGCCGTGGTCCTGGAAGCGCGCCAGCCGCCGCGCCTCGGCCTCGTAGGTGTTGACGGGCTTGGTGTCGTAGCTGCGGCCGCCGGGATGGGCGACGTGATAGACGCAGCCGCCCAGCGAGCGGCCGTTCCAGGTGTCGATCAGGTCGAAGGTCAGGGGCGCGTGGACGGGGATGGTCGGGTGCAGGCCAGAGGCCGGCTGCCAGGCCTTGAAGCGGACGCCGGCCACGGCCTCCCCGGAGCGTCCGGTCGAGGTCATCGGCAAGCGGCGGCCGTTGCAGGTCACGATGTGGCGGCCCTCGACAAACCCCTCAGCTTTCACTTGAAGTCGTTCGACCGAACTGTCGACGTAGCGCACCGTGCCGCCGGCCGAGCCCTCCTCGCCCAGCACGTGCCAGGGCTCCAGCGCCTGACGCAATTCCAGCGTCACGCCGCCATGATGGACGCGGCCGAAGGCGGGGAAGCGGAATTCGAGCTGGGCCAGATACCATTCTGGCTCAAAGGGATAGCCGGACTGCTTCAACTCAGAAAGCACGTCAAGAAAATCCTGCCAGATGAAGTGAGGCAGCATGAAGCGATCATGCAGCGCAGTGCCCCAGCGCACGAACTTGCCTTGTTGCGGCTCGCGCCAGAATTTTGCGATCAGCGCGCGGATCAGCAACTGCTGCGCCAGCGACATGCGCGGATCGGGCGGCATTTCGAGCGCGCGGAATTCGACGAGGCCGAGCCGGCCCGTGGAGCCATCCGGCGAATAGAGCTTGTCGATGCAGATTTCGGCGCGATGGGTGTTGCCGGTGATGTCGACGAGCAGATGGCGGAACAGCCGGTCCACCAGCCACAGCGGCGTCTGGTAGCCCGGCGGCGGCACATGCGAGAGCGCGATCTCGAGCTCGTAGATGCTGTCGTGGCGCGCTTCGTCGATGCGCGGCGCCTGGCTGGTCGGGCCGATGAACAGGCCGGAGAAGAAATAGGACAGTGACGGATGCCGCTGCCAGTACAGCACGAGGCTCTTCAAGAGATCAGGCCGGCGCAGGAACGGCGAGTCCTGCGGGCTGGAGCCGCCTACCACGACGTGGTTGCCGCCACCGGTGCCAGTGTGGCGGCCGTCGACCAGGAAGCGGTTGGCGCCGAGGCGTGTCTTGCCGGCGTCCTCATAGAGCCCGACGGTGATGTCGACCGCCTCGCGCCAGCTCTTTGCCGGCTGGATGTTGACCTCGATGACACCAGGGTCGGGCGTCACCTTGATCACCTCGATGCGCGGATCGAACGGCGGCGGATAGCCTTCGACGTGAACCTGGATCTGCATCTCCTCGGCGGTCGCTTCGAGGGCCGCGACCAGCTCGAGATAATCCTCGATGCGCTCCACCGGCGGCATGAAGGCGCAGAGCACGCCGTCGCGGACTTCGACCGACATCGCGGTGCGGACGGGGACGGACGTGTTGAGATGCTCGGGCGCGACCTGCGGCGGCGATTCCGGGCGCGCGGCGAGGGTGAACACCGGCAGCTTGCCCCGCGGCTCCAACGGATCCTGCTCGACGATGTAAGGATATTGGTTGGGCGGGATGTAGCCGAGCGAGCCGATCGGCAGGCGCAAGCCCAGCGGTGAATCACCCGGCATCAGGAACAGATGATTGCGCCGGAGTTGCCAGCGCTCGCTGCGCCAGCGTGGCGGCGCGTTCCAGCGTTGCACCGGCAGCACGAAGCCACGCGGCGTGTTGAGGCCCTCGTCGAACACGCGCGCCATCCGCGCGCGGGCTTCGGGATCGGATAATTTGGAGTCGGACGGATCGACGTTGAGGGGAAGCTCGGCTTCCTTCTGGAGCCAGTACGCGGTGTCCTCATAGGCTGGGATGATGTAGCCGGGATCAAGTCCGAGCCGCGCCGCCGCGCCCTCCACGAATTCCTGGGCGTCCTTGACCTCGACGCGCCGCGGATTCTCGATCCTGGCGATCAGATCGGCATTCTTCCAGATCGGTACGCCGTCCTTGCGCCAGTACAGGCCAAAGGCCCAGCGCGGCAGGCTTTCACCGGGATACCATTTGCCCTCGCCGAAGTGCAGCAGGCCACCCGGCCCGAAGCGCGTGTGCAAGCGGCGGATCAGATCGTCGGCGAGCGCGCGCTTGGTCGGGCCGACGGCCTCGGTGTTCCATTCCGCCGCTTCGAGATCGTCGACGGAGACGAAGGTCGGCTCGCCGCCCATGGTCAGCCGGACATCCTGCGCGGCGAGATCGCCGTCGACCTGCTCGCCGAGGTCATTGAGCCGCGTCCAGGATTCGTCGGAGAACGGCTTTGTAATGCGCGGCGCCTCGCGGATGCGCTTCACGCTCATGTCGAACTCGAACTCGACCTCGGCAAAGCCGGCGCCGCCGGAGATCGGCGCCGCCGAACGATAATGCGGCGTGGCCGCAACCGGGATGTGCCCCTCGCCCGCGAGCATACCCGAGGTCGCGTCGAAGCCGATCCAGCCCGCGCCGGGCAAATAGACTTCGGCCCAGGCATGCAGGTCGGTAAAATCGTTCTCGACCTCTGGCGGTCCCGCGATCGGATCGATGTCGGGGCGTATCTGAATGAGATAACCGGAGACGAAACGGGCCGCGAGACCGAGATGACGGAAGGTCTGGATCAGGAGCCAGGCGGAGTCGCGGCACGATCCGGCACCGGAGGAGAGCGTCTCCTCCGGAGTCTGCACGCCGGGCTCCATGCGGATGATGTAACGGACGTGCTTTTGAAGCTCGCGATTGAGATCGACCAGGAAGTTGACGGTGTTCGGGGCTTCAGGCGGGATCGCGTCGAGAAATTTTGCGAACAGGCGATCGGGCTTGATGGTCTCGAGATACGGCGCGAGCTCGGTCTTCAGATCCTTCGAATATTCGAACGGAAAGCTGTCGGCATAAGGCTCGACGAAGAAGTCGAACGGGTTGACCACGGTCATCTGCGCCGTGAAGTCGACCTCGAATTTCAGCTCGGTCGTCTTCTCCGGAAAGACGTAGCGCGCCAGCCAATTGCCCTGCGGATCCTGCTGCCAGTTCACGAAATGATTGGCCGGAGTGACCTTGAGCGAATAGCTCAGGACCGGCGTGCGCGTATGCGGCGCCGGCCGCAGCCGGATCGTCTGCGGGCCAAGATCGATCGGGCGGTCGTATTTGTAGTGCGTGACGTGGTGTAATGCGACGTAGATCGACACGGGGTGCGGTGCTCCAGCAGCTTTTTTGAGCAGAACACCGGTTCCGGGTGGGATCAAGCACTAACAACGGGCACGGGTTGCCTACGCCGCGGGCTGATCTGCGAGTTACACTTGCCGAAGTGATCTACCTATGATCGAATGAACCATTGCCTGCACAAGCCGCGCCCGACGCGCCKCTTTGCGCATGATGGACTCTCCCGTTCGTAATGGTTGCCGCGCAACGTATCGACGCGTGGCGCGGCCTGAAAGAGGAGATGTGTCCGATGAGCTTTCTGGTCAGATTCCCGCGGGCTTCCTATCGCGCCGACGCGCTCGATGGTTTCACGGTCACGCCAGGTTTCACACCGGGAAACGCGCAAGCCATGATGTGGTTGTCGCAGCTCGCCTACGAGACCGACGACCGCGACAAGGTAGACAATATCCTGACGGCACTGGGGCTAGAGATGCGCGGCTTCGGTGCCGACACTCCCGCTACAGGTTTGGTACCGCCAAAAGCCCGCTTCATTGTCGCCGTCGGACGCGGCGCGACTTTCGTCACACTCTCCGGCACCGATCCGCTCAGTATCAAGGATTGGATCACCGACTTCACCCTCGCACCAAGTCAAAATGTTCTTCACAAGGGATTTGCCGAAGCCGTCGATGCAGTCCGATCAGACATCGAAGTCGCGATCAGGAGTGGCGGCGCCGGACAGCCGCTCTTCTTTACTGGACACAGCATGGGCGGCGCCTTGGCAAATATCTCGGCACTGCGGGCGTTGGATGCTGGCCTGCGGGCAACCGCCATTTACACGTTTGGCGGGCCGCGAACCGGCGGTCAGGATTTCTTTGAAGCCTACGAGCCTCTCAGCGAAAGCACGTTCCGGCTCGTCAACGGTAACGACATCGTCCCGGCCGTTCCACCCAGCCTGCGAGGCAACTTCCGCCACGTCGGCCGAATGCTGCGTTGCGCGTCTGGCTCGACCTTCGCAGGTCAGGTGCCGGCGTCGAAAGAGGGAAACGACCCCAGCTTCAACCTAGTCGGGCTTGGTACCCTTCTTACCGGAGGCAATTTCCACCTGAAGATCCCAAGCATCGAGGAACTCCGCAACATCGACCCGCGGACGCTCGACCAATCCGACGTACTGCCCGGCTTCGTGCGCGACCATGTTCCGGCAAGCTACTTCCGGGCGTTGTCGGTCACCATTCCGTAACTGCCGCGTAGCCTCACATCGTCGCCCCGAGCACCCAGGGCGCGAATTCGGCACCGCCGAAATCGAAGCTTTCGCTCTTGGTCGGCTGTCCGGACGCCGTCTTCAGGATGAGCTCGAAGATGCGCTGGCCGCATTGCTCGACGCTCTCCTCGCCTTCGAGGATGGTGCCGCAATTGACGTCCATGTCCTCCTCCATGCGCTTGTACATGGGCGTGTTGGTGGCAAGCTTGATCGAGGGCGCCGGCTTGCAGCCGAACACGCTGCCGCGGCCGGTGGTGAAGCAGACCAGATTGGCACCGCCGGCGACCTGGCCGGTCGCCGCGACCGGATCGTAGCCGGGCGTGTCCATGAAGATGAAACCCTTCTTGGTGATGGGCTCGGCATAGCGCAGCACGTCGACGAGATTGGTGGTGCCGGCCTTGGCCATCGCGCCGAGCGATTTCTCCAAAATGGTGGTGAGGCCGCCGGCCTTGTTGCCGGGGCTCGGATTGGCGTTCATCTCGGCGCCCTCGCGCTCGGTATACGCGTCCCACCAGCGCATGAGATCGACCAGCTTCTCGCCGACCTCGCGGCTGACGGCGCGGCGCGTGAGCAGGTGCTCGGCGCCGTAGGTCTCCGGCGTCTCCGACAGGATCACGGTGCCGCCGTGACGGACGATGAGATCGCTGGCAGCCCCAAGCGCCGGATTGGCGGATACGCCGGAATAGCCGTCCGAGCCGCCGCATTGCAGGGCCACGGTGAGTTCGCTGACGGGCACGGATTCGCGCTTGACCTTGTTGGAGTCCGCGAGAGCTTCACGCACGAAGGCAATACCCGCTTCGACAGTCTTGCGGGTGCCGCCGACCTCCTGGATGTCCATCGCGCGCAGGCGGCCGGCGAGCTTCTGCTCCTCCATCAGGCCGCCGATCTGGTTCACCTCGCAGCCCAGCCCAAGCACGATGACGTGGGAGAAATTGACGTGACGCGCATAGCCGCCGAGCGTGCGGCGGAGCAGCGCCAAGGGCTCGTTCTGCGTCATGCCGCAGCCGGTCTTGTGGGTCAGCGCGACCACGCCGTCGACATTGGGGAAGTCGGCGAGCGGATTGTCGCCGGTGAACGGATTCTTCTTGAAGACGTCGGCGACGAGGCTTGCGACATGCGCGCTGCAATTCACCGAGGTGAGGATGCCGATATAGTTGCGCGTGGCGACGCGGCCATCCGGGCGGCGGATGCCCTCGAAGGTCGCCGGCAGATCGAAGTTCGGCGTCGGCTTGACGTCGGCGCAATAGGCATAGTCCTTGGAAAAATCGCCCATGCCGCAGTTCTGCGTATGCACGTGCTGGCCCGGCGCGATCGGCACCGTCGCAAAGCCGATGATCTGTCCGTAGCGCCTGACCGGCTCGCCCACTGCGATCGGCTTGATCGCGACCTTGTGGCCGGAGGGAATGCGCTCGACCGTGGTCACGCCGTCGGCAACCAATGTTCCCGGCGGCAGGCTCGCGCGCGCGATCAGCACGCCATCATCGGGATGGAGGCGAATGACGGGGCTGATGGTCATGGCAGGTCTCCTGTATCAAAACTATCGTGCCCCGGACGCAGCGCAGCGTGAAACGGTGCGCTGCTGAGCCGGGGCCCCATGTGTCGTTTCTTTCGCAAGCAACCGGGTCCCGGCTCTGCGAAGCGGCGCTAGGCGCCGCATCGCGTCCGGGACACGAGATCAGGCCTTCCCGGCCGAATCCTTGCGGGTCGCGTTGACCTGCATCTTGGCGTAGGTCGTCATCAGGCCGACTTCGTTGGACAACGTCACCAGCTTGAAGCCCATGTTGATCGCACGCGCCGCGCCTTCCGCGCCGCTGCAATGGATGCCCGGGTTGAGGCCGCGCTTGGCGCATTCCTTGATGATCTTGTCGTAGATCGCGAGGATCTCGGGCTCGCTGCGGTCGAGCTTCGGCTCGAGGCCGTAGGAGAAGCCGAGGTCGGACGGGCCGATATAGACGCCGTCGATGCCCTCGACGTCGAGGATCGCTTCCATGTTCTCGACCGCGGTCCTGGTCTCCATCATCGGCAGCAGGATGGTGTCGGCATTCGCGCTCTTCTGGTAGGAGCCCGCGGTGCCGTACATGCCGGCGCGGATCGGGCCGTTGGAGCGGACGCCCTGCGGCGGATACTTGGAATACGAGACGAGGTTCTTGGCCTCCTGCGCCGTGTTCACCATCGGGCAGATCACGCCGTAGGCGCCGCCATCGAGCACCTTGCCGATGATGCCGGGCTCGTTCCAGGGCACGCGGACCATCGGGGTCACGGGATGCTTGTCCATCGCCTGGAAGCACTGCACCATCGAGAGATAGTCCTGCACGCCGTGCTGCATGTCGACGGTGACGCTGTCGAAGCCGCATTGCGCGATCATCTCGGCCGAGAAGCCGGAGGGAATCGCGAGCCACGCGTTGACCACGGCCTTGCCCGACTTCCAGATTTCCTTGACCTTGTTCGCCACGTTGCCTTCCTTCTTTTGTTGCTTGGACCGTTGTTTGGACCTTCGTCACCATGACGAGCGCCGCGACAGCACGGCTCTGCTGTTACCGCGAACCGGGGCTCCGCGCTACGCTCGCAATGACGCAAGACCTATGCGGTCGCCCGCTGGATGCTGACTTCGCTGACGCCGACCTCGCGGGCGGTGCTCACTATTGCCGCCCAGGTGTCATCCGGCAAGGGGATGCCGTTCTTGGTGCGCTCAGCCCGGGTTTTCCGCTCGGGATCGCCGGGAATCAGCACCTGATCGACCCCCGCCATCGGCTTGGTGGCACGGATGAAGTCCGTATAGCGCGATACCTCTGCGTCGAACACATGGGAGGTATCGACGACCTTCGGATCGATATAGAACGCCAGCATGCCGTTGGCAAAGCGCCGCTCGCCCGAGGTGGCTCCAGTTCCGGTCAGCGCGCCGCCGAGCAGCTCGCACATGAAGGCGAGGCCCGATCCCTTGTGGTCGCCGAAGGCGCGGATCGCGCCGGTGCCCTTGGTGTGATCGCGCGGCCCTTCCGGCGTGAAGGGCCCGTAGAGCACGGTCGGGTCCTCGCTCAGGGTCCCGTCGGCATTGACCAGTGCGCCCTTCGGCAGCTTCTTGCCGCCGCGGCTTGCGACCAGCACCTTGCCTTCGGCGACGACCGAGGTGGCGAAATCCAGCACGATCGGATCCTGGCCCTCGCGGGGGATGCCGACGCAATAAGGCGCGGTCGAGAGCCGCTTCTCGACGCCGCCGAACGGCGCCACCAGCAGCGAGCCAGCGGCATTGACGAAATGCACGGAGACCAACCCATCGGCGGCGGCCATCTCGGCCCAGTCGCCGACGCGGCCGATATGGCCGGCATTGCGCAACGCAACAGCGGCAAGGCCCGCCTTCTTGCACTTCTCGATGCCGATCCTGACCGCTTGCGGCGTTACGGTCTGGCCGTAGCCGAACTTGCCGTCGACCACCGCGAGCGAGGGCGTGTCGACAACCACCTCTGCGGTCTGGTTCGGGACCACGAAGCCGGTCTTCAGCCAGCGGATGTAGACGGGCACGCGGATCACGCCGTGGCTGTCATGGCCAGTGAGATTGGCCGTGGTGAGATAGGTCGCGATCCGCTTCGCCTCCTCCGGCGAGGAGTCTGCGTGACCAAACACCTCGCCGACGAAATCGATGAGGTTCTGGACCTGGATCGTGACCATCAAGAAACTCCCCGGTTAAGCATTCACCTTGGCATGGCCGCCGAGATAGGCGGCGCGGATCGCTTCGTTGCCCCAGAGCGCGTCGGGCTTGCCGCCGAGCACGATGCGGCCGGTTTCGAGCACGTAGCCGTAATCGGCCACCGACAGGCCCATGCGCGCATTCTGCTCGACGAGCAGCACCGTCGTGTTGCGCCGGATCTCCGAGATGATCTTGAACACCGCCTGCACGATGACGGGCGCAAGACCGAGCGAGGGCTCGTCGAGCAACAACAGCCGCGGCTTGGCCATCAAGCCGCGCGCGACCGCCACCATCTGCAACTGGCCGCCGGACAGCGTCCAGCCGAGCGCGTTGGTGAACTTCCGGATGTCAGGGAACAGGTCGAACATCGCGTCCGCCTCCCGCGAAATCTCCGAGGTCGGCGCCCGGCGATTGGACGCGCCGAGCATGATGTTCTCTTTCACGGTGAGACCCGGGAACACCCTGCGGCCTTCCGGCACGTGCGAGATACCCATGCGGACGATCGCTTCCGGACCAAGACCTGCGATCGACTTACCGTCGAAAAGGATGTCGCCGGAGGTCGGCTTGGCGAGGCCGGAGATGGCACGCAAGGTCGTGGACTTGCCGGCGCCGTTGGCCCCGAGCAGCGTCACCACCTGCCCCTGCTCCACCGCGCAGGTCACCCCGCGCAGCGCTTCGATCTCGCCGTAGCGCACCACCAGATTGCGGATTTCGAGCAACGGCATCATTCGCTCCCGAGATAGGCGGAGACGACGTCGGGATGACGCAGCACGGCCAGAGATTCGCCGTCCGCGATACGGCGTCCGAAGTTGAGCACGGTGATGTGCTGGGCCGCTTCCGAGACCAGCGTCATGTCGTGATCGATGATCAGGATGGTCAGGCCCTGCGCCGCGATGCGCTTGAGCAGCTCGTGCAGCTCCAGCTTCTCGGTCGAGTTGAGGCCGGCCGCGGGCTCGTCGAGCAGCAGCAGCGTCGGGTTCGACGCGAGCGCACGAGCGATCTCGATCAGCCGCTGATGGCCGTAGGAGAAGCTCGATATCAGCTCGTTGGCGCGGCTGCCGAGCCCGACGAAGGTCAGTGCCTCCATCGCCCGCTCGGTCAGGGCGTCGTCGCCCTTCCCGACCATGGTGTTACCGGGCCGTTCCGCGCCGATCTCGACGTTCTCCAGCGCCGTCATCGAGCGGAACAGGCGGATGTTCTGGAAGGTGCGCCCGAGACCCGACGCCGTGCGCTGATGCGGCGGCATGTGGGTGATGTCGGTGCCGTCGAGCACGATCTTGCCTGCGGTGGCCACATAGAGCCCTGAGAGCACGTTGAGCGTCGTGGTCTTGCCCGAGCCGTTCGGCCCGATCAGCGCATGCACACCGCCGCGCTTCACAGCGATGTCGACACCGTCGACCGCCTTCAGGCCACCGAAATGCTTCGACAGGCCGGTGACTTCCAGCACCGTGTCGCCGCCGATCGTCGCCGGCTTCAATTGCAGGGCAGCCGCTGCCGGCGGCGCCTTGATCTTGGCGCGCCAGCGCGTGAAGGCGTCCGCAACAAAGCCCCATATGCCGTCAGGCATGAAGCGAATGATCAGGATCACGAACAGGCCGTAGATCGCGAGATAAAGGCCCGGCACGCTCTTGAGGAAGCGCAGCCATTCCGGGATCAGGATCAACAGACCCGTGCCGATGGCAGAACCGATCGGCGAGGCCACGCCGCCGAGCAGCGACATGGTCAGGAACACGATCGATTCCGCAAAGGAGAACTGATCGGGGCTGACATAGGCGAAGCCGCCGGCGAACAATCCGCCCGCGAGTCCGCCGAGCAGCGCACAGAGCGCGAAGGCGTAGATCTTGGTGCGGAACACGTCGATGCCGTTGACACCAGCCGCAAGCTCGTTGTCGCGGACAGCGCGCATGGCACGACCGAGCTTGGTGTCGGAGAGATGCCAGACCAGATAACCGACGATCGCCAGCATCGCGACGCAGAAGGCGAGATAGCTTTGCGACGACTGGAACAGCTCGGGACGCTTGATGTTGGGGACGCCGTCGGGACCGCGCGTGAGCCAGATCGCGTTGATCATCACCAGCGTGACGATCTGCTGGAACGAGATCGTCACCATCGCGAGATAATGACCGCCGAGCCGCAGCGTGGACATGCCGAGGAACGCGCCCGCGAGCAGCGAGATCACGCAGCCGCCGACGAGACACAGCCAGAAGCTGAGCTGCAGATCCGTCGTGCCCATGCCGACCGCATAGGCGCCGAGCCCGAAGAACGCGGCCTGCGCCAGATTGATCTGGCCGCACAGGCCGAGCACCACCGAGAGCCCGAACACCGCGATCGAGAACGTGGTGGCCTGAAGCAGGATGTTATGGACGTATCCGTCGAAGCGCATGTTGGCCGCGAGCGCGACCAGGATCGCCGCGCCGATGAAGTACGGCAGGTGCCGGATCACGAGCGGTTTCGAACGGATGGCGGGCGCCGGGATCGGCATGTTGTCGCTGGGGGCGCTCATGCCTTTTCCGCCACGCGTTCGCCGAAGATGCCTTGCGGCCGGAAGATCAGGAAGGCGACCAGCACCAGGAAGGCGAAGCCGTCCTTGTAGGGCACCGAGATATAGGCCGCACCAAAGGTCTCGATCACGCCGAGCGCGAGACCGCCGATGATGGCGCCGGCAACGTCGCCAAAGCCGCCGATGATGGTGGCCGCGAACGCCTTCAGCGCGATCGTCGAGCCCATCTGGATCGAGACGAACAGCACGGGCGCGACGAGGATGCCGGCAAGGCCGCCAAGCACCGCCGAATAGATGAAGGTGATCATGATCATGGTGGAGACGGAAATGCCGAGCAGCGAGGCCATTTCCTTGTCCTGCGAGGTCGCCTGCAGCTTCTTGCCGAGCAGCGTCTTCTCGAAGAACCAGAAATTGAAGATCACGAGACAGATGGTGACGCCGATGATCAGCAGATACTGGCTGTCGAGATAGACCGGGCCGACCTGAATGCCCGGCGTCTCAAACCAGCCTTCCAGCACCTGCGGCTGCGGGCCGTAGATCGCGAGCACCGAATTCGCCATCAGGATCGAGGCGCCGATGGTGGCGATGATCACAGGCAGATAGGTGCGGTGACGCAGCGGATAATAGACGCCGAGATTGAAGATGACACCGAGCAGCGCCATGCCGAGCAGCGCGACGATGAAGGCCGCCCAATAGGGCAGACCGGCTTCGACCGCGACGACCATCAGATAGGCCGCGACCATGGAGAATTCGCCCTGGGCGAAATTCACCACATTGGTGGCACGGAAGATCAGCACGAAGCCGAGCGCGACGAGCGCGTAGACGGCGCCGATACCGATGCCGGTAAAAAGGAGTTGTAGGGCGAGATCCATGACAAGCTTCTGTTGGAGGTCGGATGCGTTCGCCGAAAGACGGTTCGACCTCCCCGATTCCATCGGGGAGGCCGTTTCAACGTCAGTCGTTGAACTCGATGTGCTTGTCGAAGACGATGTTGCCCTTCTCGTTCTTCACGATGTTGTAGCCGTGGAGACCATCGCCGTTCGGGTCGAAATTGTATTCGCCCTCGGCACCCGGGAACTTCTTGATCGCGAGGATGGCTTCGCGGACCTTGGCCGGATCGGTCGTGCCGGCCTTGTTGATGGCCGCCGACAAGACGCTGATGGCGTCGAAGGTCCAGGAGCTCTGGTTGTCGGGCGCGACCTTGACCGCATCACGGTAGATCTTGCCGAACGCCTTCGAGCCTTCGCTGGAATTCTCGGCATAATCGGCAACGCCATATGTATTGTACAGCGCGGGACCCGCGAGTTTCAACGCGGTGATGTTGACGATCGAGGGCGAGCCGACCCAGGGAATGTTCACGCCGAGCTGACGGAGCTGCCGGGCGAAGATGCCGAGATCGTTCTCGAAGGTGAAGTAGGAGCCGAGAATGTCGGCACCCGACTGCTTGATCGCGAGCACGACCGGGGTGAAGTCCTGGCTCTGGTTGGCGTAGCCTTGGTCGAGCACCGAGGGGGCACCGAGCTTTTCGAGCGCGGCGGTCAACGCCTTGCCGCCGGCGGTGCCAAAAGCGTCGGTCGAGTGCAGCACGGCCCACTTTTTCTTGCCGAGCGTATTGACGCCGTATTCGGCGATGACGCGACCGGAATAGCTGTCATTGGGGCGGCAGCGGAACAGCCACTGATTGCCCATGTGGGTGAGGTTAGGATCGGTGCCGCCGATCATCACGGGCTTGCCAAGCTTGATCACGTCGGGCGCCATCGCGTGCACCTGGGTCGAACGGATCGAGCCGAGGAACCCGACGATGTCGGACTGCGCGGCGAGCTTGGAGAAAGCGAGCACGATGCCGGGATTGGTGGTCTGGTCGTCCTCGACGATCAACTCGCCTTGTTTTCCCAGGATACCGCCGGCTTTGTTCACAGCTTCGAGCGCGAGCTTGGCGCCCTTGATGGCGTAACCGCCGGATTCAGCGGCGGGACCGGTGACGGGCGCGCACATGCCGATCTTGATGGTGGCGCCTTGCGCATGCGCGCTCTTGATGAGGTATGGCGCGGCAATGCCGGCAGCAATTCCGGCCGCGAAGTCGCGTCTCGTCAGTCTCATTCATTCCTCCCTGGGGCCGGGCATCCTTGTCGGCCCTTCTTGGTCTTGGCTCTATCGCTGAATACAGAACCGGATGCTACTTACGAATTCTGCCGATACGAGTAAATTGATATTGCGCCAACATCGACTAACTGCGCAGAGCGCGCACCCAATAGTGATCAACACCTGCGACGGCTGTCTATTCTCAGCGATTTCTCACGGCATTTTCACGCATTTCGCGGCGATCGCGCTGCCCACGCGTTATGCAATGATGACAGTCATGCGTAGTTGGAAAGTGATCATGCAAATTTGCCGTTACGTTTCATCCGTGACGTCACTCGCGTCCGTGGAAGCGAGACACGATTCCAACTGACCGAGCATCTCCTGCAACTCGGCGAGCTTGCGCGCGCCGAAGCGTTGCGTGATCTCGGCGTAGATCGCTTCCGAGGATGGGGCGACCGCGGCCATCAGCTTCACGCCCTCTTTCGAGATCGAGACCATGCTGCGGCGCTGGTCCGCCTTCGCGGTCTTGCGCTCGATCAGATTGCGCGCCTCGAGATCGCGCAGGATGCGCGACAGGCTCGGGCCGAGGAGAAATGCCGTGCGCGCGAGCTCGGTCACCTCCGCGGCCTCGATGGCTGCCAGCGCGCGGAGGATGCGCCATTGCTGCTCGGTCAGGCCGTGCTCACGCAGCTTGGGACGAAATTGCCGCATCACCGCTTCACGTGCCCTGAGCAGCGACATCGGCAGCGAGCGCGAGAAGTCGCGCATCGGCACCTGCCGTGCGGCGGGCTCGCTTCCGTTCGCGGGATCAGCCGGTCTCTTCGTCATGACGCCCTTTCAAGCCGCAAAATGTTTGCAGTGCAGCAAACCCAAATTGTGTTTGACGCATTCACTTAACATGTTAAGTATCTCCGGGCACCACGATTTGTAAGATCACAGATGGCGCTTTCCAACGACGATATCCAAGCTTGCGCGAACCGTCTGCACCAGGCGGAGAAGACCCGCACCCAGATCCGGCAGCTCTCGCAGGATTTTCCGGGCATTACCATCGCTGACGCCTACGCGATTCAGAAGGCCTGGGTGGACCTCAAGCTCGCGGAGGGCCGGACCATCAAGGGCCACAAGATCGGCTTGACCTCGAAGGCGATGCAGAGCGCGCTCAATATCGACGAGCCGGATTCCGGCGTGCTGCTCGACGACATGTTCTTTGCCGATGGCGGCCTCGTCCCGACCGAGCGCTTCATCGCCACGCGCGTCGAGGCCGAGCTTGCCTTCGTCATGAGCAAGCGCCTCGCGGGGCCGGACAGCACGATGTTCGACGTGCTCAACGCCACCGATTTCGTCGTGCCGGCGCTGGAGATCCTGGACACGCGCATCGAACGCGTCGATCCCAAGACCAAGGCGACGCGAAAGATTTTTGACACCATCGCCGACAACGCGGCGAATGCCGGCATCGTGCTCGGCGGACGGCCGATCCGCCCGCTGGACGCCGACCTGCGCTGGATCGGCGCGCTCTGCTTCAAAAACGGCCAGCTCGAAGAGACGGGCCTTGCCGCCGGCGTGCTCAATCATCCCGCGACTGCGGTGGCCTGGCTCGCCAACAAGATCGCGCCGCTCGGCCTTGCGCTCGAGCCCGGGCAGATCGTGCTCGCCGGCTCCTTCATCCGTCCGATCGAGACCCGCAAGGGCGACACAATTCAGGCCGATTATGGCGCCTACGGCTCGGTGAGCTGCTACTTCGCTTAGACGAACAAAAAAACAGGGAGTGAAACCGCGATGCCGCATTTCACCATCGAATATTCGGCCAATCTCGACGGCCGCCTCGACATCGGCGCGGTCTGCGAGGTGGTGCGGAAGGCGGCGGTCGAGACCGGCATCTTCCCGCTCGGCGGCATCCGCGTCCGCGCCATTAGATGCCAGCATTATGCGATCGCGGACGCGCGACAGGACTACGGCTTCCTCGACATGGTCCTGCGCATCGGCGAAGGCCGCGACCTTCCCACGCGCCAGAAAGCCGGCGAGCAGGTCTTCCAGGCGCTTTCAAAACATCTCGATCCCGTCTTCGCCGCCAGCAAGTTCGCCCTGTCGTTCGACATGCAGATCAACGACAAGGATACGAGCTGGAAGCGCAACAACATCCACGACGCCCTGAAAGTGGAGGCTGCCCATGGATAAGCCCACGCCGAAAGCCGATGTGTTCCAGGCCAATCGCGACCGCGCCGCACCGCTGCTGAAGAAGCTGCGGGCCGACGGCATCGGCCACATGATCGACGGCAAGATCGTCGCCTCGATCTCCGGTGAGACATTCGAGACGAAGTCGCCGGTAGATGGCGCCACGCTTGCGAGCGTCGCGCGCGGCACCGCCGAGGACATCGACGCCGCAGCCACAGCCGCTGCGCTGGCCTTCAAGTCCTGGCGCGACATGGGGCCGGCGATGCGGAAGAAGCTGCTGCACCGGGTCGCCGATGCGATCGAGGACAATGCCGACGACATCGCCGTGCTTGAATGCATCGACACCGGCCAAGCCTATCGCTTCATGGCCAAGGCCGCGATCCGCGCCGCCGAGAATTTTCGCTTCTTCGCCGACAAATGCGCCGAGGCGCGCGATGGCCAGAACACGCCGAGCGACGAGCACTGGAACGTCTCGACCCGCGTGCCGATCGGCCCGGTCGGCGTGATCACGCCGTGGAACACGCCGTTCATGCTCTCGACCTGGAAGATCGCGCCGGCGCTGGCCGCGGGCTGCACCGTCGTGCACAAGCCGGCCGAATGGTCGCCGGTGACGGCCGCCATTCTCGCAAGGCTCGTCAAGGAAGCCGGCGTGCCCGACGGCGTGCTCAACACCGTCCATGGGTTTGGCGAGGAGGCCGGCAAGGCCCTGACCGAGCATCCCGCGATCAAGGCGATCGGCTTCGTCGGCGAGAGCGCGACGGGGTCGGCGATTATGGTTCAGGGCGCGCCGACCTTGAAGCGCGTGCATTTCGAGCTCGGCGGCAAGAACCCGGTGATCGTGTTCGACGACGCCGATCTCGACCGCGCGCTCGATGCCGTCGTGTTCATGATCTACTCGCTCAACGGCGAGCGCTGCACGTCGTCGAGCCGTCTGCTGATCCAGCAAGACATTGCCGAGACATTCATCGAGAAGCTGACCGCGCGCGTGAAGGCACTCAAGGTCGGCCATCCCCTCGATCCCGCCACCGAGATCGGGCCGCTGATCCACGAGCGGCACCTGGCCAAAGTCTGCTCCTATTTCGACGTCGCGCGGCAGGACGGCGCGACCATCGCGGTCGGCGGCAAGGCCTATGACGGCCCGGGCGGCGGACACTATGTCGAGCCGACCTTGGTGACCGGCGCAACCGGCAGGATGCGCGTGGCGCAGGAGGAAGTGTTCGGCCCCTTCCTCACCGTGCTGCCCTTCAAGGACGAGGCCGACGCCATCGAGATCGCCAACGACATCCGCTACGGCCTGACCGGTTACGTCTGGACCAACGATGTCGGCCGCGCACTGCGCGTTGCCGATGCGCTGGAGGCCGGCATGATCTGGCTGAACTCGGAGAACGTCCGCCATCTGCCGACGCCGTTCGGCGGCATGAAGGCCTCAGGCATCGGCCGCGACGGCGGCGACTACTCGTTCGACTTCTACATGGAAACCAAGCACGTCTCGCTGGCGCGGGGCACGCACAAGATTCAGAAATTGGGAATCTGACGCTCGTCGAGCCGAGGGGAAACGCCGATGCCCGTACCGCAACACATCTTCGAACCGCCGTTCAACATCATCCGCTCCAGCCACGTCGTGCTCGACGTGACCGACCTGAAGCTGAGCCGCGAATTCTACGAGACCACCGTCGGGCTGCATGTCGAGGATGCCGACGACAAGGTCGTCTATCTGCGCGCAGCCGAGGAGCACCAGCATCACTCGCTGGTGCTGCGCAAGACGGCGGTGCCCGCCTGCGCCCGGCTCGGCTTCAAGGTCGGCAACGACAAAGACCTCGACAAGGCCGCCTCCTTCCTTTCGGAGAACGGTCTCTCTTACGCCTTCGTCGACCAGCCCTTCCAGGGCCGCACGCTGCAATTCACCGACCCCTTCGGCTTCCAGATCGAGCTCTACGCGTCGATGGACCGCCGCCCGCATCTGCTTCGCCGCTACGATCTCTACAGGGGATGCCATCCGCAGCGGCTCGATCATTTCAACGTCTTCGCCGCCGAGGTGCAGGACACCGTCGACTTCTATGCCCGGCTCGGCTTCCGTCTCACCGAATACGCCGAGGAGGACGGACCGAACGGGCGCATTGCGGCTGCCTGGATGCATCGCAAGGGCAATGTCCACGACTTTGCCATCACCAACGGCAAGGGCCCTCGCCTGCACCACTTCGCCTATTGGACGCCGACGGCGATGAACATCATCCATCTCTGCGACGTCATGGCCTCGCAAGGCTTCGTCAAGAACATCGAGCGCGGACCGGGACGCCACGGCATCTCGAATGCGTTCTTCCTCTACGTGCGCGACCCTGATGGACACCGGCTCGAGCTCTACACCAGCGACTATTTCACCGGCGATCACGACCACGAGCCGCTGCGCTGGTCGCTGCGCGATCCGCGCCGCCAGACGCTGTGGGGCGCGCCGGCGCCGCGGTCCTGGTTCGAGCAGGGCTCGCCGTTCAGCGGGCAAGCCGTGCGTGAGCCGAAGTTCGTCGCCGACGTGCTGGTGGCGGATTAATGCCGATGACAAGCAAAATAACTCTCCCCGTCGTCCCTGCGAAAGCAGGGACCCATAACCACAGGGAGGAGTTTGGCGAAGGTTGGTCGTTCGGGATTGTCATCGCACGCTATCGATAGATCACGCGGTATGGGTCCCTGCTTTCGCAGGGACGACAAGAGAGATAGATTGCCAATGAAGCTCCCTCGCCTCGCCACCTATTCCGTCAAGGGTGAAACCAAGTACGGCGCCGTCCTTGAGGGCGGCATCGTCGATCTCTCCGCACGCCACGCAAAAGACTATCCGACGCTGCGCGAAGTGATCGCCGCCGGAAAGCTCGTGGGCCTTGCCGAGGAGGCCGCCAGCCGCGCGCCGGATCACGCGCTCGGCGACATCACCTGGCTGCCGCCGGTGCCCGCGCCGGAAAAGATCATCTGCATCGGCGTCAACTATCCCGACCGCAATGCCGAGTACAAGGACGGCCAGGAGGCGCCGAAATATCCGAGCATGTTCATGCGCTCGCCCCGCTCCTTCGTCGGCCACGAGACGCCGCTGGTGCGCCCGCGCGCGTCAGCGCAGCTCGACTACGAAGGCGAGATCGTGCTTGTGATCGGCAAGGCCGGCCGGCACATCGCGGAAAGTGCCGCGCTCGACCACATCGCGGCGCTCACGCTCTGCAACGAAGGCTCGGTGCGCGACTGGCTGCGCCACGCCAAGTTCAACGTCACGCAGGGCAAGAATTTTGATTCCAGCGGCAGCTTCGGCCCGTGGCTGGTGCCCTACACCAGGGAAGCGCAGATCGCCGACATCAGGCTCACCACGCATGTCAACGGCGAGCTCAGGCAGGAGGACCGGACCAGCCGGCTGATGTTCCCGTTCCGCTATCTCATCAGCTATATCTCGACCTTCGCGACGCTCGTCCCCGGTGACATCATTGTGACGGGCACGCCGACCGGTGCCGGTGCGCGGTTCGATCCGCCGCGCTATCTGACGCCTGGCGATGTCATCGAGGTCGAAGCCGAAGGCATCGGCATGCTACGAAATGGCGTCGTCGACGAAGCCTGAACAACAATCGAAATGGAATAGTGCAATGACCACCCTCACCGGCGGCGAAGCGATCGTAAGCGGCCTTGTCGCCCACGGCGTCGACACCGTGTTCGGCCTGCCCGGCGCGCAGGTCTACGGCCTGTTCGACGCCTTCCACCAGGCCCAGCTCAACGTGATCGGCGCGCGGCACGAGCAGGCCTGCGGCTACATGGCTTTCGGCTATGCGCGCTCCAGCGGCAAGCCCGGCGTGTTCAGCGTGGTGCCCGGCCCCGGTGTGCTCAACGCCAGCGCGGCGCTGCTGACCGCCTACGGCTGCAACGAACCGGTGCTATGCGTCACCGGCCAGGTGCCGACGCAGTTTCTTGGCAAGGGCCGCGGCCATCTGCACGAGATGCCGGACCAGCTCGCCACCTTGCGCACCTATGTCAAATGGGCCGACCGCATCGAAACGCCCGGCAACGCGCCGACGACCGTATCGCGCGCCTTCCAGGAAATGACGTCCGGCCGTCGCGGCCCCGCCTCGGTCGAGATGCCCTGGGACGTCTTCACCCAGCGCGCGGACACCTGTGCCGCAAAGGTGCTGGAGCCGCTGCCCGCGCCACTGCCCGATCCTGATCTGATCACGCAGGCGGCCGCGGTGATCAGGAGCAGCAAGGCGCCGATGATCTTTGTCGGCAGCGGCGCGATCGAGGCGCGCGACGAAATCCTCGAGCTCGCCGAAATGATCGATGCACCCGTCGTCGCCTTCCGCAGCGGGCGCGGCATCGTCTCCAACGCCCATGAGCTGGGGCTCACGATGGCTGCCGCCTACAAGCTGTGGCCGAAGACCGATCTCATGATCGGCATCGGCTCGCGGCTGGAGCTGCCGACCATGTCGCGCTGGCCGTATCGGCCCGACGGGTTGAAGAGCATCCGCATCGACATCGATCCCGTCGAGATGCGGCGCTTCATCTCCGACACCGCCATCGTCGCCGATGCCAAGACCGCGACCGCCGATCTGATCGGAGCGGTCAGCAAGGCCGGCTACAGCAAGACCGCCGGCCGCCGCGCCGCGATCCGCGAGGCCACCGCGACCGCGCTGGCAGAGATCCAGAGCATCCAGCCGCAGATGGCGTATCTCAACATCCTGCGCGAGGTGTTGCCTGCCAACGCGATCGTGACCGATGAATTGTCGCAGTTCGGCTTCGCGTCCTGGTACGGCTTTCCGATCTACGAGCCGCGCACCTTCATCACGTCAGGCTATCAGGGCACGCTCGGCTCGGGCTTCCCGACCGCGCTCGGTGCCAAGGTCGCCAATCCCGACAAGCCGGTGGTGGCGATCACCGGCGACGGCGGCTTCATGTTCGGCGTGCAGGAGCTTGCCACCGCCGTACAGTTCAACATCGGCGTGGTGACGCTGGTGTTCAACAACAACGCCTATGGCAATGTCCGCCGCGACCAGCGCGAGCGCTTTAACGGCCGCGTGGTGGCGTCCGATCTGGTCAATCCGGATTTCGTCAAGCTCGCGGAGTCCTTTGGTGTGGCTGCTGCGCGCGTCACCGCGCCGGACCAGTTCAAGGCGGCGATGGAAAAGGCGCTGGCCCATGGCGGGCCATATCTGATTTCGGTGGAAGTGACGCGGGATTCGGAAGTCAGCCCCTGGGCGTTCATTCATCCGCCGAAGCCGTAAACGAAGCATCGTCGTTCCGGGACTCTTCCCTTCTCCCCTTGTGGGAGAAGGTGCCTTCCCGAAGGGAAGGCGGATGAGGGGTCTTTATCCGCGGAGACAGACCCCTCATCCGTCTCGCTGCCGCTTCGCGTCAGCGATCCACCTTCTCCCACAAGGGGAGAAGGAAGGTCAGCGCGTTCTGCGAAACGTCAGATTGATCCGCTTCCTTCCCAGCAGCGCGTGCTCGCCATCGGCGAGCGGCGCAACGCCATGATAGGCGAGCCTGCTCGCCCCGCCCCAGACGACCACGTCGCCATGGACGAGCCGGAAGCGGCGTGGCTTGTCGCTGCGCGCCAGGCCGCCGAACAGGAAGGTGGCGGGCAGCCCGAGCGAGACCGAGACGATCGGGGCCGAATAGTCCAGCTCGTCCTTGTCCTGATGCAGCGACAGCCGCGTGCCGGGCTCGTAGCGATTGACGAGGCAGGCATCGGGCGCAAAGCCGGCAAAGCCGCCCTGCTCCGCGGCGCGCCGGGCCAGGTCGCGCAACACCGCCGGCATCGCGGGCCAAGGCGCGCCGGTTCGCGGATCGATGGGATCGTAGCGATAGCCGGTGTGATCGGTGATCCAGCCGCGCTCGCCGCAATTGGTCATCGCCACCGACATCAGGTGACCGCCGGGCGTGGTCATGCGGCGGAACGGCGACTGCGCCACGATCGCGCGCACGGCGGCAATCAGCTCGCTCTCGATCGGCCTGACGAATCCGCGCAGCAACACGGCGCCGTCGGCGATCTCCTCACGCGACGGCTGTGCCTCGGCGGCCGTGTCGAACAGATCACCCGTCAATCGCAGCGCTCATTTCGCATCATGGAAGATCACACCCAGCGTGTGACGCTGACCGGAGCGAATCCGGCTGACGCCATGGCGCAGGTTAACCCGGTAGGTGCCGCGCGTCCCCTGCACCGGGCGATGATGCACGGCAAAAGCCACCGCATCGCCCTGCGCCAGCGGCACGACCTCGGCCCGGGACTGCATGCGCGGGCGCTGCTCGGTCAGCACGAATTCGCCGCCAGTGAAATCGCGCCCGGGTTCGGAGAGCAGGATCGCGACCTGCAGCGGAAACACGTGCTCGCCATAGAGGTCCTGGTGCAGGCAATTGAAGTCGCCCGCCTCGTATTGTAGCAGCAGCGGCGTCGGTCGCGCCTGGCCTGCCTCGTGGCAGCGCTTGAGGAACGCGGCATGCGCGGCCGGGTAACGGATGTCGATCCCCATCGCCTCGTTCCAGCGATTGGCGATGCCCTGAAGATGCGCATACAGCGCCGGGCGAAGCTGCGCGATGAGATCGGGCAGCGGGTAGGAGAAATATTTGTACTCGCCACGGCCAAAGCCGTGGCGGCCCATGACGATGCGGCTGCGGAAGCCTGCATCATCAGGATAGAGCGCGGCGATGGCGCGGCATTGGTCCGGCGTCAGCAGATCCTTCAGGACGGCGCTGCCCTGGGAGTCGAGCTCGGCGGTGATTTGAGGCCAGTCGAGGGCGTCGACGTGGGTGGCGAGGTCGACTGAGGGCTTAGGGGGTGATTTGCGTGCCGTTGCTGTCATGACTGCCACCTTCGCAAGACCGGCCCGCCCTTTGCCACCCGATTCCCGACTATCTCCTCGTCATTGCGAGCGCAGCGAAGCAATCCAGAGTCTTTCCGCAGAGGGATCCTGGATTGCTTCGTCGCAAGGGCTCCTCGCAACGACGGCGGAGAGGTATCAGCCCAACACCGGCAGCGTCGCCACGTCATACCCGTGCTTGATCGTGCGCTTCAGCACGGGGTCCTCGAGCTCGAACTCGAAGCGATCGGCGGGGCGGATGCCGCCCTTGGCCGCAAAGGTGCCGCCGAACATGGCGCAGCCGTCGGGGAACTTGCTACCCTCAAAGCCGCGCGCGATGAGGTCGGCGACCGGCAGCATCGCGTCGAGCGTGCCCTCCTGGTAGAGCACGCGCTCGCCCTTGATGGTGGCATAGGAGCGCAGGATCATCCTGTCCCAATGGCCGATGACGTCCTCGAGCTCCCAGAGCGTGGATGCGACCGGCTTGTCGCACATCTGCTTGGAGACCGTGACGTTGTAGGCCTCGACCTTGCGGTCGGTATGGTCGGAGCCGCAGCCGACGAAGATGCGACCCTGCCAGCCGATCAGCACGAATTCGACCTCGCCGGAGGAATCGCCGCCGCAGCATTCGATGCGGTCTTCTTGGGTCAGCCGCCGCGCCGAGGCGCGGTAGTAGATCGGCGTCGAGGCCGGCGGGGCGATGCCCATCTCTTGCAGCTCGGCGATGTGCTTGTCGCGCGCGACGGGATCGCGCCCGGTCCAGCCGGCAATGACCATCTGGTCGATCGCCAATGTCAGCGGCGTGATGGTGTCCTGGGCGTCAACGGTGAAAGTCAGGTCAAACACGAATTACGGCCTCCATGCCGGCAGCAAGCTCGAAAATACGACGGTCCGATCCGCCCGCGCCCGCCAGCATCAGGCCGACGGGAATTTCGCCCTCGCGATGCGCGGGCAGCGAGATGGCGCAACCGTCGATCATGTTGATGAGGGTGCAATTGCGCAGCGCCCGCAGGTTTTCCCTGGTGAACGCCTTGTCATCGGCGAGATCGGAAATCTTCGGCGGGGTGTTGGCGGTGGTGGGCAGCACCAGCGCGTCATAGGGCGCGATGCGCGCATTGACGCGGGCGATCAGCGAGCGGCGTTCGTTGAGGAGATCGATGTAATCGGCCGCGCTCTGCGCCTCGCCGCGCATGATGCGCACGGAGACCCGGGGGTCGTAGACGTCGCCCTTGGCCGTGATGAGGTAGCGATGCCAGGCATAGCTTTCGGACGC
Source organism: Bradyrhizobium sp. P3_C3 (assembly GCF_056402655.1). NCBI lineage: Bacteria > Pseudomonadati > Pseudomonadota > Alphaproteobacteria > Hyphomicrobiales > Nitrobacteraceae > Bradyrhizobium > Bradyrhizobium sp. P3_C3. The sequence continues at coordinate 267,676 of NZ_JBFUGY010000005.1, forward strand.
CGCAAAGCCGCCCTTGGCGTTCATCGGGCCGATGTCGTGAAATTCGGCCATCTCGATGCGCTCGATGATCGCACCGTGATCGGCGAGGCTCTTGAGCGCGCGCTCGAACGTCGAGGCCACGTCCGCGTCGAGATCATCGAGCGCAATCGTGGTCGGCACTGCGAGCCGCATGCCCTTTACCGGCCGCGGCTTCAGCGGGACGATCGGCTCGTTCGCGAGCACGGCATCGAGAATGGCACAGCAGCTGACCGACCGCGCCAGCGGCCCGATGCTGTCGAGCGAGAAGGACAGCGGCACGGAGCCGTCCAGCGGCACGCGGCGCTGCGTCGGCTTGTAGCCGACGATGCCGTTGAAGGCGGCCGGAATCCGGCAGGAGCCGCCGGTGTCGGTGCCGAGCGCGCCATGCGCCATGCCGTCAAGCACGGACACCGCGGCGCCCGAGGACGAGCCGCCGGGCACGTGTCCCTCGGCCCGGTTCCAGGCGCCCTTCGGCGTGCCGTAGTGCGGATTGATGCCGATGCCGGAATAGGCGAACTCGGTCATGTTGGTCCGCCCGATCACGACGAAGCCGGCCTTGCGCAGCCGCGCCACCGTCGCGGCGTCCTGATCGGCCGGCGCAGAATCGTCGAGCGCGCGGGAACCGGCGCGCGTGACCTGGCCCTTGATGTCGAAGAGATCCTTGATCGAGACCGGGATACCGGCATAGCGCGACGGCGCCGCCTTGACCTTCCGCAAGCCGTCCATCGCATCCGCGGCTGCGAGCGCGGCATCCTTGTCGACGTGGATGAAAGTGCGCTGGCCCTCGCCAGCCGGGTCGGCGATCCTGGCGAGGCATGCCTCGACCAGCTTGCGGGAGGTCGTGCGGCCGCTTTCGAGGTCGTCGGCGAGTTTCGCCAGTGTCGGAAAATCGGGCATGTCTGTCTCACGGAATATTGCGCGCGCAATCTATAGCGCCGCCTCGGTTCGACACAAGCATTGTGCGCATGATGGCATGCATGCGCATTGCTGGACCGTTGACGCGCGATGGTCGATTGTCGCATCAAGATCGAAACAGCCAGGCGTGAAGCCCAGGCCTTAGCAAGAATTGCCTTTGGGAGGGTTTTCCGACATGGCCGAACCGCAGCGCGCGCGCCCGAAACCGACGCCGGAGACCCAGCATTTCTGGGACGGCACGAAAGCGGGCGAATTGCGTTTGCAGCGCTGCGACGCCTGCGCGCATGTCTATTTCCCGCCGCGCCCGTTCTGCCCGTCCTGCGCCTCGCGCAAGGTCAGCATCTTCAAGGCGAGTGGCAAGGGTTTCCTCTACAGCTACGTGATCAATCATCGTCCCGCCGCGCCCGGCTTCACGCCGCCTTATGCGATCGCGGTGGTCGAGCTTGCCGAAGGACCGCGGATGATGAGCAACATCATCGATTGTCCGCAGACGCCGGAGGCGCTCGAGCTCGACATGAAGCTCGAAGTTGCCTTCGAGGCGCTCGACGACAAGATCACCCTCCCCGTGTTCCGTCCGGCGAAGGGATAGGCCATGCGCAGCAACCAGGTTGCCGTCGTCGGCGCGGCCGAGACCACCGAACTCGGTGTCATCCCCAATATGTCGCAGCTCCAGCTCCACGCGGATGCGGCGCTCAACGCCATCGCGGATGCCGGGCTGAAACTCTCCGACATCGACGGCTTTGCCACCGCGGTCGAAACGCCGCAGCAGGTCTGCCATTATCTCGGCATCAAGCCTACCTGGGTGGACGGCACCTCGGTCGGCGGCTGCTCGTTCATGCTGCACGTTCGCCATGCGGCGGCGGCCATCGAGGCTGGCCTGTGCAATACCGTGCTGATCACGCATGCCGAGAGCGGCAAGTCGATGATCGGCAAGGCGCCGCGCTCGATCCCCGCCGACAGCCTGCAAGGGCAGTTCGAAGCGCCGTTCGGCGTCTACGGGCCACCCAGCATGTTCCCGATCCCCGTGCTGCGCTTCATGAAGACCTACGGCATCACGCATGAGCAGCTCGCCTCAGTGGCGGTGGTGCAGCGCGAGTGGGCGGCAAAGAATCCGCGCGCGATGATGAAGGACCCGATCACGATCGCTGATGTCCTCAACTCGCGCATGATCGCCTATCCGTTCCGGCTGCTGCAGTGCTGCCTCGTCACCGACGGCGGCGGCGCGCTGATCTTGACCTCGGCCGACCGCGCCAAGGATTTTCCGAGGAAGCCGGTCTACATCATGGGCACTGGCGAGAGCGTGGAAACGCCGATGGTCAGCCAGATGGAGACGTTCAATTCCTCGCGCGCGTTCAAGACCGCGGGGCCGCTGGCCTTCAGGGAAGCCGGCATCGCGCACGGGGATGTCGATCATCTCATGATCTACGATGCCTTCGCGCATCTGCCGCTGTTCGGCCTCGGCGATCTCGGCTTCATGCCGCACGAGGAAACGGGCAAGTTCATCGCCGACGGCAACACGCGGCCCGGCGGGAAACTGCCGCTCAACACCAATGGCGGCGGATTGAGCTACATGCATTCGGGCATGTACGGCATGTACGCACTCCAGGAGAGCGTGCGCCAGATGCGCGGGATTGCGCCGGCACAGGTGCCGAATGCGAAGATTTCGGTGTGCCACGGCGTCGGCGGCATGTTCGCGGCATCAGGCACGATCGTGTTTACGAACGAGAGGTAACGACTGTCATTCCGGGGCGTCGCGTCAGCGACGAGCCCGGAATCCATAACCACGATCGGGAGTATGGATTCCGGGCCTGCGCCTTGCGGCGCATCCCGGAATGACGGCGGAAATTGGAACGGCTAGCGGAGAACTCACATGACAAAATCACTGCAAGACAAGGTCATCATCGTCACCGGCGCGGGCCGCGGCATCGGGCGCGAGATCGCGCTGCTCTGCGCGGCGGAGGGCGCCAAGGTCGTCGTCAATGACCCCGGTGTTGCCGCCGACGGCGCCGGTTCCAGCGCTTCGCCCGCCGAGGAGGTGGTCGACGAGATCAAGAAGCGTGGCGGCATCGCGGTCCCCAACTTCGAGTCGGTGGCGGAAGCCGTTCCCGCCAGCAAGATTGTGAAGACAGCGACCGATCATTTCGGCAAGCTCGACGGCGTCGTCAACAATGCCGGCATCTTGCGCGACATGATCTTCCACAAGATGAGCGTGGAAGCGTTCGAGGCCGTCATCAAGGTTCACCTGATGGGCTCGTTCTACGTCAGCCACGCCGCGGCGCGGATCTTTCGCGAGCAGGAGAGCGGCTCCTTCGTGCACTTCACCTCGACCTCCGGACTGATCGGCAATTTTGGCCAAGCTAACTACGCCGCGGCCAAGCTCGGGATCATCGGCCTGTCAAAGTCGATCGCGCTCGACATGGGCCGCTTCAACGTCCGCTCCAACTGCGTCTCGCCGTTTGCCTGGACCCGCATGATCGGCACCATCCCGACCGAGACCGAAGCCGAGAAGGCGCGCGTCGAGAAGATCAAGCAGATGGGACCGGAGAAGATCGCGCCGATCTGCGCCTATCTGCTCTCCGATGCCGCCAAGGACGTCTCCGGGCAGATCTTCGGCGCACGCATGAACGAGCTGTTCCTGTTCAGCCAGAACCGCCCGCTGCGCTCGGTTCATCGCAGCGAGGGCTGGACGCCGCAAACGATCGCGGAACACGGCATGCCGGCACTGAAGGGCTCGTTCTACAAGCTCGACCGTTCCGCCGACATCTTCCCCTGGGATCCCGTCTAGCCGTTTTCCCAGCAATTGTTGCGTTGCGATCTCCGGTTGTCCGACCGGAGATCGCCCGCATTACGCCCGATTGCGGGCGAATGGTTTCCTTCCAACAAAAAACGGGAGGCGACTATGACAAAATCACTGACCAATTCTGCCGAAACTGACGAGCCTTGCCTTGGACGCCGCACCCTCTTGAAGGGCGCGGCAGCGGCGGTAGCCGCGACGGGCGTCACCATGAACGCAGCCCTGGCCGCCTCCGTTACGCCGTTCGGCCAGACCGCTACTCCGACGAGGTCGACGGCGCCATTGCCCTTGGGACCTCTGCCCGGCAGCCGCTACCCGGACTCCCGTCTGGAATCCGCGAAGAAGGGGCCGCCAACGTTCGGGCCTGCCGACTTCCCGGCCTTCGCCGGCACCATGGCGGTCGAGCGTGTTGCAACCGGCTTCCGATGGGCCGAGGGTCCCGTGTATTTCGCGGCCGGACGATACCTGCTGTTCAGCGACATCCCCAACAACCGCATCATGCGCTTCTCGGAGGATGACGGTCACGTCAGCGTCTACCGTCAGCCCTCGATGAATTCGAACGGCAACACCATCGATCGCGAAGGACGCCTGATCACATGCGAGCATAGCGGTCGGCGCGTGACACGGACCGAACTCGACGGCTCGATCACCATCATTGCTGACAAATTCAATGGCAAACGACTGAACTCGCCGAACGATGCGGTCGTTACCGCCGATGGCGCGATCTGGTTCACCGATCCGGCCTACGGCATCGGTGGCTTCTATGAGGGCATCAAGGCCGACCCCGAGCAGGAGAAGAAGAACGTCTACCGCGTCGACCCGAAAACCGGCGACGTCAAGGTCGTCATCGACGATTTTGTGGAGCCCAACGGGATCACCATCTCGCCCGACGAGAAGAAGCTCTACATCTGCGAGACCGGATTCACGGACGGACCGGACAACCCATCGCATATCCGCGTGTTCGACCTCGACGTGGCGGCGGGGAAGGTGTCGAACAGCAAGGTCTTCGCCGAGATGCCAAAGCCGAGCATCACCGACGGCGTCCGCTGTGACACCGAAGGACGGGTCTGGTGTTCGGTGGGCTGGGGCGATCCGAACGAAGACGGCGTGCGCTGCTATACGGCCAACGGCCAACTGCTTGGCAAAATTCACATCCCGGAAACCGTCGCCAACCTGAGCTTCGGCGGGCAGCAGCGAAACAGACTCTATATCTGTGGCTCGACATCGCTCTATGCTGTGTACACCGGTGTGCAGGGCGCACTAAAGCCGTGAACATCAACGAATAGCGAATGGTGAGTAGCGAATAGTCGGCAGCGGCACGCCTTCTGTTCGCTACTCGCCCTACTACCCCGTATTCCGCAATCCGGCCGAAATGCCGTTGATCGTCAGCTGAATCCCGCGCAGCACCTGCTCGTCCGGGTTCTGCGCGCGATGCTCTTTCAGCAATTCGACCTGCACGTGGTTGAGCGGATCGAGATAAGGGAAGCGGTGGCGCACCGAGCGCTCCAGCAGCGGGTTGCCCTGGAGCAGCCGGTCCTGGCCCATGATGTCGAGCAGCGTCTCGATGCAGGAATGCCATTCGCGGCGGATCCGGCCGAAGATCTTTTCGCGCAAGGCTTCGTCCGGCACGAGCTCGGCATAGCGCGAGGCGATCGCGATCGAGCTTTTGGCGAGCACCATGTCCATGTTCGACAGCAGCATGCGGAAGAACGGCCATTCCCTGTAGAGCTCTTTCAGGAACGGCATGCCCTTGTCGGGATGCTCCGCGATCCACTGCTCGACCGCACTGCCAAAGCCGTACCAGCCCGGCAGCATCAGGCGGCACTGCGCCCAGGAGAACACCCAGGGAATGGCGCGCAGATCCTCGATCGCGCGGGTCTTCTTGCGCGAGGCCGGACGGCTGCCGATGTTCAGCGTCGCGATCTCGTTGATGACGGTGGAGGCCCAGAAATAATCGACGAAACCGTCGGTCTCGTAGACGAGGCCGCGATAGGCCTTGAAAGCCAAATTTGAAAGCTCGTCCATCGCGGTGAGATATTCGCGGCGCGGCGCGCTCTGGCGCGGATGCAACAGGCTCGCCTCCAGCGTCGCGGCGGCGAGGATCTCCAGATTGTTGCGGCCGACTTCGGCGTTGGAATATTTCGACGAGATGATCTCGCCCTGCTCGGTGATGCGGATCTGCCCGTTCACCGCGCCGCCGGGCTGGGCGATGATGGCGTCATAGCTCGGACCGCCGCCGCGGCCGACCGAGCCGCCGCGGCCGTGGAACAGGCGCAAGCGCACGCCATGGCGCTCGAACACGTCGACGAGGCCGATCTCGGCCTTGTAGAGCTCCCAGCCCGAGGTGACGAAGCCGCCATCCTTGTTCGAGTCGGAATAGCCGAGCATGACCTCCTGCACGCTGCCGCGGCTGTCGACGAGGCGGCGGTAATCGTGCAGCGACAGCATGCGATCCATGATGGCGCTGGAGGCCTGCAAATCCTCGATGGTTTCGAACAGCGGCACGATGTTGATGGCGCTGCGGCCGGAGGGATGGACGAGGCCGACCTCCTTGAGCAGCACGGCCACTTCGAGCATGTCGGACATGCCCTTGCACATCGAGATGATGCATTGGGGAATCGCGTCCGAGCCGAACTTCGCATGCGCCTCCGCGGCGGAATGGAAGACGTTGAGCTCGCCCATGGTCTCGTCGCTGTATTTGACGAATGGCGAGACCAGCGAGCGCGTGCTGCGCAATTCGTTGGTGAGCAGCGAGATGCGCGCGTCCTCGCCGAGCGCGAGATAGGACATGCCGGGGTTCGCGGCATCCATCAGCTCGGCGATGGTGCGTTCGTGGACGGCAGAATTCTGGCGGATGTCGAGCCGCGCCAAATGGAAGCCGAAGCAATCCACCGCACGCCGCAGCAGCCGCAGCCGGCCGCGGGCGATGACGCGGGCATTGTTGGAGATCAGCGAGCGGTGCAGCACGTCGAGATCGGCTTGCAGCTCCCTGACGGTCTCGTAAGGCCTGCCCTTGCCGACCGGCCGGCGCGTGATCTCGACCTCGAGCTTTTCGGCCGTCGCCGTCAGGCGCGCATAAATGCCGGAGACCGCGAGACGATAAGGCTCGCCGCTCCGGTGCGGCGAGGTGTCGGGCGAGCGTTCCGCCAGCGTCCGCAGCTCCTCGGAGACGTCGGCGAGGTGCGCCGCGATCGACAGCTCCGAGCCGAGCACATGCAGCTCGTTGAGATAGAATTGCATCACCCGGCTCGACTGCAGCCGCAGCGTCCCGCGCATCACGTCGGCGGTGACGAAGGGATTGCCGTCGCGGTCGCCGCCGATCCAGCTGCCCATGCGCAGGAACGAGGCGAGCTCGCTTGCAGCCGCCTCGCCAGCCTCCTCCAGCCGGTCTTCGAGCACATTGACCAGCCGCGGTACCTCGCGCAGGAAGGTGTAGTCGTAGAACGACAGGCCATTGGCGACCTCGTCGAGCACCGTGAGCTTGGTCCGGCGCAAGAGATTGGTCTGCCACAGCGTCAGCACCTCGCGGCGAAGCTGCTCGTCGCTGGCGGCGGCCTCGTCCGCGGTCAGCGCAACGCGCTCGCGGCGGTCCAGCAGGCTGGCGACCTCCATCTCCCGATCCATGGTGCTCTTGCGGCGGACCTCGGTCGGGTGCGCGGTCAGGACCGGGCTGACCAGCGCGGTCTTGAAGAAATTGCGCAGCACGTCGGAGCTGATCCCGGCGTCCCTGGCATGGGCCAGCGTCTCTGCCAGCACGCCGGAACCGGTGCTCTGGGCGGCACTGCGGGCGCGCATCTGGCGAATGTTGTTCTGGTCCTCGGCGATGTTGGCGAGGTGAGAGAAATAGCTGAAGGCGCGGACGATCCGCACCGTCTCGGAGGTCGACATGCTGTCGAGGATCTGCTCGAGCTCGCGGCGGGCGAGCCGGTCCTCGTCGCGGTGGAACCGGATCGAGGTCTGGCGGATGCGCTCGACCAGGTCGAACAACTCCGCGCCTTCCTGGTCGCGCACGGTGTCGCCCAGGATGCGTCCGAGCAGGCGGATGTCGTCACGCAGCCGCGCATCCGCCTCCAGCGCCTGGGCGTCCTCAGCGCGGTTCGCGCGGTTGTCAATGGCGTCGGGTGGCACGGTCTGGAGGGACATGGCTCGCTTCCTTGTTCGAGCTCGCTTCGCTGCCCGGCTCAGCCGAGTGTGCAAGTTTTTTGCCGCAGCGCAAGATGAAGTTGGGGGCGGCGCACACTGGCCGGCGCCGGGCTGGAATGGCGCCGCAGGGGCTTAAGCCGGCACAATCACCTTGCCGATCGGCCAGAGTGCGATGCCCGCGAGCTTCAGATGGGCCCAGGCAAAGGGAATGCCGATGATGGTGATGGCGAAGATCACGGCCGTCAGCACGTGGCCGAGTGCCAGCCACCAGCCGGCCAGCACGAACCAGATAATGTTCCCGATCACCCCGAGCGGGCCGGTGCCGATATCGCCCATACCGGTGACCTCGTCGCGGTTGACCGCGCGCGAGCCGAACGGCAGCAGGGCGTAGACCGCGATGTTGAACGCCGCCCGCGCCCAGGGAAGGCCGATGATGGTAATGGCCATGATGACGGAAGCCACCAGCCAGCCGAATGCCATCCAGGCACCGCCGATGAGAATCCAGATCACGTTGAGCAGAATGGAAACGGGGGCCATTAGATTTAGGAACCTTGGGATGATCCGGGGTCAATGAGCGCTCTTATAGCACGACCTCCGCGGTCATAGTCCATGACGCCGGCTGCGTTCGGCACGCAGCGATGTGCCGACAAATCCGACATCCTCGATCCCGCGCGAAATTTCCCTTGCGCAGAGCCACAGCGTCACCGCGGCGGCACCGATCGCGGCCAGCCCCGAGATCAGAACAGGATTGGGACAGAATATGACGAGAAGATTATCGAGTGGAACGGACCCGGTTGGCCAGCGCGGACTGCAAGAAGATGCCAGAGCCAAACCGCACAGCAGGATGGTGACAGCATTCGCTCCAGCCAGGGCGACCACGACGATCGCAAGACCCTTCTTCATGGAGAGGACGAGATCAACCACCTTCACGACCGCACAGCATGCGACCACGACAACGATGGCCAGGCCCCATCCGGAAATCCCGGCGGCGATGGCCTGACCGCTCCAGGCCCACGCAGCAGCAACACAGGCCAACAGAGTGAGATTGACCTTCACGCCTTCGGGAAACTTGCAACGAAGCGCGTAAGGATTCGCCTTCTCGATGAGGTCCAGCAATGCGCAGGCGATCAATCCGGCCGCAAAGCCGCCGAGATGGACGCCCCAGTCGATCCGCGAATTGCCGAGCGCAAACGCGATGTTCAATCCGATGTTGATGGCGAAGAAGTCGAACCTGACGTCGAGCTTGCCGAGGATCCACAGGCAGAGCAGCGCACCCAAAATGCCCGACGTGGCGCCGGACGCGCCGACGGTCAAATAGGGCGTGGAATGGATGCCATTGCCGATGACGGCGCCGAACACCATCGCGCAGAGATAGATGATGAGGAAATAGGCCGGTCCCACTCGCCGCTCGAGATGTCCGCCCCACAGCACGAGGCACAACATGTTCATGGTGAGGTGGACGAAGTTGACATGCAGGAAGCCATAGGCGAGCAGGCGCCAGTACTCATGCCGCGCGATTGCGCCCGAATACATGCCGCCATAGCGATACAGCAACTCTGCCGGCGCCGCCGGACTGCCTGCCTGGATGAAGCAGAATCCCGACGCCAGGACGGTCACCGTCATCAGCGCGTAAAGGGCCGCATGAGGAACTTCGAAGAAGCTGGCGCGGTATGAGGGCATCGGCGATCGCAAGCGGTTGGCGTGGGAACGTCAACCTAGCCGAGCCGATTACTGATTGCTACTCCAGCGTGCGCGATCAGGCGGCGCCTACCGCCCCTCGAACTTCGGCTCACGCTTCTCCATGAACGCCTTCATGCCCTCGGCCATGTCCTGTGTCTTGAACAGCGGCAGAAGCTGGAGGTAGACGTGGTGAACGTGATCGGAGAAGTTCTCGTTGAGGCCCATCCGCATCATGCGCTTGGTGGCCTGCACCGCGAGCGGCGCGTTGGCTGCGATTTCGCGGGCGATGGCGCGGGCGCGGCCCATCAAGTCGGCATCCGGCACGACCTCGTTGGCGAGGCCCCATTCCAGACACTCGCGGGCGCTGAGCGTCCGGCCGGTGAAGATCAGCTCGGAAGCCTTGGCCCAGCCGAGCATCCGAGGCAGCAGCCAGGTGCCGCCGGATTCCGGCACGACGCCGCGCTTGACGAAGGCCGCCGCAAGCTTCGAGGACTCCGCCATGATGCGGATATCGCAGCCGAGCGCGGTGTCCATGCCGTAACCGGCGGCGCCGCCGTTGACGGCGCAGATGGTCGGCTTGTCCATCGCCTGAAGCACGGTCGGCGGCGTGTTGCGCAGATTGATCGTGGTCGGCGAAGACGCGGCGCTGAGGCCATTGCCGTCGCGCTCCCGACGCAAATCGAGGCCGGCGCAGAATGCCCGCCCCTTGCCGGTGAGGATCACGACCCGGACGTTGCGGTCCTCATTGGCCTCGGTCAGCAGCCGCGCCAGATCGTTCAGCATCGGGCCGGAGATCGTGTTCATGCGCTCCGGCGCATTCAGCGTGATCACCGCGATGTGGTCGGCGACTTCGTAGAGGACTTCGTTTGCGGCGTCGGTCATGATCATTCGTTCCTGTGTTCGTAGCCCGGATGGAGCGAAGCGAAATCCGGGGTCTTTTTGACGCGAGCACCGCCCCGGATTGCGCTTCGCTCCATCCGGGCTACAAGGCCCTCAAATCTTCCGCCCCGCCTGCTCCCAATAGGGATCGCGGAGCCGGCGTTTGAAGATCTTTCCGGAGTCTTCGCGCGGCAGCCCAGCGCGGATCTCGATATGCTTCGGCACCTTGTAGTCGGCGAGCGACGTCTTCAGCCTTGCACGGACATCGGACGCATCGAGCGTGACACCCGGTTGCGGTTCGACCACGGCCATCAGCGCCTCGCCGAACTCGGCATCGGGGATGCCGAACACGGCGCAATCATGCACGCCGGGCACAGCGTGGAGCACGGATTCGATCTCGGCCGGATAGATGTTGACCCCGCCTGAGATCACCATGTCGCGCTTGCGGTCGCAGATGAAGACGTAGCCGTTTTCGTCGATATAGCCGACGTCGCCGGAGGTGATGAAACCGTCGCGATCGATCTCGGCGCGCTTCTCCGGCTTGTTGTGGTAAGTGAAGTCAGCCATTTCGGCCATGCGGGAATAGATTTCACCGATTTCGCCCACGCCCAGCACGCGGCCGTCATCGCCGATGAAGCGCAGTTCGGCGCCGGGCGAAATCCTGCCGACGGTGCCGGGCTTCTTGAGTGCGTCCTCTGACGTCGCAAAGGTGACGGCGCTGGATTCAGTCGAGCCGTAGAACTCGTAGATCACCGGCCCCCACCATTCGATCATGGCGCGCTTGACGTCGGCCGGACATGGCGCGGCGGCATGGATGATGTGGCGCAGCGACGAGACATCGTATTTCTTGCGGACCACCTCCGGCAGCTTCATCAGGCGAATGAACATGGTCGGGACCATGAAGATGGTGTCGATCTTGTATCGTTCGATCAGGTCCAGGAACTCCTCGGCCTCGAAGCGCGGCATCAGCACCAGCGCGCCGTCGAGCTTGCCGGCGCGAATGCCGAACGAGTTCGGCGCGGAGTGATAGAGCGGGCCCGGCAGGATCGCGCGGGCGCCGGGCTTGAGCCCATAGATCATCGCACGCATGCGCTCGCCGGCCGCCGCCTGTTCCGGCGTCGGCGCATTGCGCCGCACGCCCTTTGGATGGCCGGTCGTCCCTGACGTGTAGATCATGTTCATGGGCTGCGGCACGACCGGGCCGTCGTAGGGCGGGTACTGTGCGAGCCAGGATTCGAAATCGATCGCGAAGTCCGGCGCCTTCAGGTGATCGGGGTCGATCTTGTAGTTGGACAGGATCTCCAGCGGGGTCGGCACGCTGAGCACGGTGACGCCTTTCGGAATGGCATCGCGCAGGGCGTGCAGCATGTCGGCATGTCCAATCAGCACGGACGTGCCGGTATCCCCGAGGATGTAGTTGATCTCCTCCGGCTTGAAGTGCCAGTTGATCGGCACGCCATAGGCCCCGAGCCGCATCGCGGCGTAGGCGGCTTCGAGGAAGGCGATGTCGTTGCGCATCAGCATGCAGACGCAATCGCCCTGCTTGACGCCGATTTTGGCGAGGCCGCTCGCGATGCGATCCGCGCGGTTGGCGACTTCGGCGTGGGTACGGCGGCGCTCGCCGGAGACGATGCCGAGGAATGGGGACGTTTCGCTCATTTGTTGCTTTTTCCGATCTTTCGTCGGTTCAAAACTGTAGCTACACCCGCGATCGTCATTCCGGGATGCGCCGAAGGCGCAGGCTACGATGCGCAATTGCGCATCTGAGAATCCGTACTCCCGATCGTGGTTATGGATTCCGGGCTCGATGCTTCGCATCGCCCCGGAATGACAGAGTATCAATCCACATACCTCGCCGCGCGCTTCTCCAGATTGGAGCGCACCGCTTCGGTCTGGTTCGCACTGCCGATCAGCTTCTGCTGCTCGACGGACTCGGCGAGCAGTGCCGGGCCCGGATCGACCGAGAGATTGTTGAGCAGGCGCTTTGCGGCGCGGATCGCGTCGGGGCTCTTGCCGGCAATTTCGCGTGCGACTTCGAGAGCCGTGGCGCGCGGGTCGTCGCAGATGCGCGTCGCGAGGCCGTAGCTCATCGCTTCCTGTGCGGAGAAGATGCGGCCGGTGTAGGTGAGATCGCGCAGGATGTCGTCGCGCACGAGCGAGGCCAGGATCGGCGTGCCGGCCATGTCGGGCACGAGGCCCCATTTGATCTCCATCACCGACATCCGCGCATCGGCCGAGAGAAAGCGCATGTCGGCACCGAGCGAGAGCTGGAACCCACCGCCGAAAGCGACGCCGTGCACGGCCGCGATCACCGGAACCGGCAACTGGCGCCAGCCCCACACCGCCTGTTGCGGAAAGTTCGCCTGGCCATGCGTCCGCTTGGTGAGATCGCGATTTTCGCCACCCGGAATTCCGTTGCCGCCCTTCTCCTTCATGGCGGCAAAACGCCCCATGTCGAGACCGGCGCAGAAGGCGCGGCCTTCGCCCGAGAGCACGACGACACGCACGCCCTTTTCCTTCGAAAGCCGGTCGGTTGCGGCAACAAGGGCTTCGAACATCGCCTGATCGAGCGCATTCATCTTGTCCGCGCGCACCAGGCGCACGTCGGCGACGCCTTCCGAGATCGAGATCGAGACGCGCTCTTCCATGGATGAATTCTCCCCTGTTCTTGTTCAGTGCCGCTTTACAGGAAGCCGGCGGCCGGATTTAGTCAATCGACCAATTAACTGACAATGCCTGCGGAGGAAACAGCCATGTTCAAGGAAAATCTTCTGGCCGGCCGGAACATCCTTGTCACCGGTGGCGGCACCGGGCTCGGCAAGTCGATGGCGGCGCGCTTCCTCCAGCTTGGAGCAGAGGTGCACATCTGCGGCCGGCGCAAGATCGTGTGCGACGAGACCGCGACCGAGCTGATGGCCGAGTATGGTGGCCGCGTCACCAGCCACGGCGTCGACATCCGCAACGCGCTCGCGGTCGAAGAGATGATCGAGACGATCTTTCGTGACGCTCCCCTCACCGATCTCATCAACAACGCGGCCGGCAATTTCATCTCGCGCAGCGAAGAGCTCTCGCCGCGCGGCTTCGATGCCGTCGCCAACATCGTGATGCACGGCACGTTCTACGTGACCCATGCGGTCGGCAAGCGCTGGATCGCCTTGAAGCAGCCCGGCAATGTCGTTTCCATCACCACGACCTGGGTGCGCAACGGCTCGCCTTACGTGGTGCCGTCCGCGATGAGCAAGTCGGCGATCCACGCCATGACGATGTCGCTCGCGACCGAATGGGGCCGGTACGGCATCCGCCTCAACACCATCGCGCCGGGCGAGATCCCGACCGAGGGCATGAGCAAGCGCATCAAGCCCGGCGACGAAGCCGGCGCCCGCACCAAGGCGATGAACCCGATGGGCCGCGTCGGCACCATGGAGGAATTGCAGAACCTCGCGGTGTTCCTGATCTCCGGCGGCTGCGACTGGATCAGCGGCGAGACCATCGCCATGGACGGCGCGCAGGCGCTGGCGATGGGCGGCAATTTCTACCAGCTCCGCGACTGGAGCGACGACGACTGGAAAACCGCGCGCGAGAGCATCATGGCGCAGAACGAGAAGGACCGGGCGAAGCGGGGGTGATGCTCTCTCGTGCCCCGGACGCAGCGCAGCGCGCCGCCTTCGGCGTGATGCGCTGCAGAGCCGGGGCCCAGCCTTCTTGCACGTGGATAGAATGGGTCCCGGCTCTGCGCAGCAGCGCAAGCGCTGCAGCGCGTCCGGGACGCGAGACCGTCGATTGCCTCTCCCATCTTGTCTTCACCCGCGGATGACGCCACACTCCCAGGTATAAAAACAAGACGCCACGGGAGAGACATGTTCACCACACAGCCATTGGCGAATCTCGCCGACATGGTGCGCGAGCGCGCGACGAGCCGCGGCAACGCGACCGCCTACGAGTTCGAGGGCCGCGTCACCAGCTTTGCCGAGTTTAACGTCAAGACCAACAAGGTCGCCAACGCGTTGATCGCGATGGGCGTGAAGAAGGGCGACCGCATCGCCTATCTCGGCAAGAACAGCGACCTCTATTTCGAGCTGCTGATGGGCGCGATGAAGGCCGGCGTGGTGATGGCGCCGGTGAACTGGCGGCTTGCCGGGCCCGAGGTCGCGTTCATCGTCGCGGATTGCAAGGCGCCGGTGCTGTTCGTCGGGCCGGAGTTCATCGCGCAGGTCCGCCAGATCAAGGACCAGTTGCCTGGCGTGCGCACTGTCATCACCACCGAAGGCGGCGCGCCGGAATGGCAGGATTTTACGGCCTGGCGCGATGCGCAGAAGGGCGACGATCCGAGGATGCCGATCGATACCAGGGACATCGCAATCCAGCTTTATACGTCGGGCACCACAGGCAAGCCCAAGGGCGCGATGCTGTCGCATGCGAACTTCCTCAACCTCGTACAAACCGGCAATGCCGAGGACAAGCCGGAGTGGAACCGGTGGTCCACCGACGACGTGTCGCTGGTGGCGATGCCGATCTTCCACATCGGCGGCTCCGGCTGGGGCGTGATGGGACTCTATCACGGCGCCCGCGGCGTGATCGCGCGCGAGTTCGATCCGACCAAGGTGCTGGATTTCTTCGAGCAGTCGGGCATCACCAAGCTGTTCATGGTGCCGGCGGCGATGCAGTTCGTGGTACGGCAGCCGCGCGCGAAGACGGTCGATTTCTCGCGGCTGAAATACATGCTGTATGGCGCCTCGCCCATTCCGGCGGCGCTGCTGAAGGAATGCATCGAGATCTTCAAATGCGGCTTCGTGCAGATGTACGGCATGACCGAGACGACAGGCACCATCGTCGCGCTGCCGCCGGAGGATCACGTCGAGGGCCTCGAGCGGATGCGCTCGGCCGGCAAGGCGCTGCCGGGCGTCGAGATCGCGATTCTGGATGCGGACGGCAAGCCGCTGCCGCCGCGCGAGGTCGGCGAGATCGCGACGCGCTCGGGCTCCAACATGGCCGGCTATTGGAATTTGCCGGAGGCGACTGCGGCGACGCTGCGCGGCGATGGCTGGCTGCGCACCGGTGACGCCGGCTACATGGACGAGGACGGCTATCTCTACATCCACGACCGCATCAAGGACATGATCATCTCCGGCGGCGAGAACATCTACCCCGCCGAGGTCGAGAGCGCGCTGTGCGATCATCCCGATGTCGCGGAAGCCGCCGTGATCGGCGTGCCCGACGACAAATGGGGCGAGGCCGTGAAGGCCGTCGTGGTGATGAAGCCCGGCAAGCAGGCGACCGCCACCGACATCATCAACTTCACCCGCGAACGCATTGCCGGGTTCAAGACTCCGAAGAGCGTGGAGTTCCTGCCGGCGCTGCCGAGGAACCCGTCAGGCAAGATCTTGCGGCGGCAATTGCGCGAGCCGTATTGGGCGGGGAAGGATAGAAGGGTGAATTGATCCCACGGTGCCGTAGGGTGGGCAAAGGCGCAAAGCGCCGTGCCCACCATTCTTCGTTTGCAACAAGAACGGTGGGCACGCTCCGCTTTGCCCACCCTACGGCAGCGATGCTTCGCAGCAACCGCTCAATGCTTTCCCGGCCCCATATACCCGAACAGGAATCCGGCCACCTTCCGCATCTGGATCTCCTCGCTGCCTTCGGTGATCCGGTAGCGCCTGTGGTGGCGGTAGATGTGCTCGAACGGCTTGTGGCGTGAATAGCCCATGCCGCCGTGGACTTGCATGGCGCGGTCGGCGGATTCGCAGCAGAGGCGGTTTGCCCAGTAATTGCACATGGAGACGCGGTCGGAGAGCGTGCGCTCGATCTGCTCCTCGTTGAGCTGGTCCATCTCCCAGGCGGTCTTGCGGATCAACAGGCGCAGCATTTCGGCTTGCGTCGCGAGCTCGACCAGCGGGAACTGGATCGCCTGGTTCTCGGCGAGCGCCCTGCCGAACGGCTTTCGCTCGCGCGCATACTTGACGCTCTCGTTGATGCAGTAGACGGCGGCGCCGAGCGAGCTCGCGGCCTGGCGGATGCGGTTCTGGTGGACAAAGCACTGCGCCAGCGACAGGCCGCGGCCGACTTCGCCGAACAGCGCGTCCTCAGGCACGAACACGTCCGTAAAGCTGACGCGGGGATGGTCGGTCGGCATGTTGAAGGTCCACATGTACTCCTCGACCTTCACGCCATCGCTCTTGGCCGGCACCAGGAAGCAGGTGATGCCGCGGGCATCGCCGTCATTGCCCGAGGTGCGCGCGAACAGCGCGCAATGCGTGGCGACGTGCATGCCGGTCGTCCACATCTTCTCGCCGTTGATGATCCAGCCCTTGACGTTGTCGCGGGTCGCGGGCACCGCGCGCGTCTCCATGTGGGTGGCGTCCGAGCCGTGATGCGGCTCCGTCAATCCAAAGGTGATGCGGTACTTGCCCTTGATCGAACCGTCGATCATCGCCTTCTGGTCGTCGCGGCCATAGCGATCGAGCATGGTGACAACGGGGAAATTGCCGACGATGGAGTGCTCGTTCTGGAGATCGTTGTGCAGGCCGAGACCCTTGGCGGCAAAGTGCTCGCGGATCACGGCCATCCAGAGGTTGGAGCCGTCCTTGCCGCCATATTGCTTCGGCACCGGAAAGCGCAGATGGCCGGCGGCATCCGCGAGATCCTTGGCCCTGCGCAGCAGCGCTTCCCACTCATGGCGCGGCAGGCCGCCATTGTCGAAATCGGTGCGCGCCCATTCGCGGCGATGGTCGAAGAAGCGAATGTTGTCGTCGGCTTGTTCGAGCGGCTTGATCTCGCGTTCGATGAATCGATCGAGCTCTCCGAGATAGGCGACGAGATCGGCAGGCAATGAGAAATCCACGGCTCTCTCCCGGATTGATTTTGTTGTTTTGCGTTAAGGCGCTACCGCGCTTTTCGCTTCGCGCGATTAAGGTGAGAAGTGCGCGCGCAAGTCAAGCAAGGCAAGGCGTGTGACAGGCGCAAGGCGCGCCCGCGCAATTCGATGGTGTCGCGGCGCTGACGCGCGCTAGTATGTCCGCAATATTCCTTCACGAGAAAATGCGGGAGCGCGCGATGGATCTGAAATTCTCAAAGGTGGAACGCAAGGGGCCGATCACGATCATCACGCTGTTGCGGCCCGAGGTCTACAACGCGCTGCACATCGATGCGCATTTCGAGCTCAACAAGGTGTTTGACGACTTCTCCGCCGACCCCGAGCAGTGGGTCGCGGTCGTCACCGGCGCCGGCGACAAGGCGTTCTGCGCCGGCAACGATCTGAAATGGCAGGCGGCGGGCGGCAAGCGCGGCTGGGACAAGGGCGGCTTTGCCGGCCTCACCTCGCGATTCGATTGCGACAAGCCGATCATCGCCGCGGTCAACGGCGTCGCCATGGGCGGCGGCTTCGAGATCGCGCTCGCCTGCGACCTGATCATCGCGTCCGAGAACGCAACCTTCGCCCTGCCCGAGCCACGCGTTGGCCTCGCCGCACTCGCCGGCGGCCTGCATCGCCTGCCGCGCCAGATCGGCCTGAAGCGCGCCATGGGCATGATCCTCACCGCGCGCCATGTCAGCGCCAAGGAGGGCCATGAGCTCGGCTTCGTCAACGAGGTGGTGCCGCAAGGCGAGGCCCTGTCGGGCGCGCTGCGCTGGGCCGAGATGATCACCAAGAACTCGCCGATGTCGATCCGGGCGTCGAAGCAGACCATCCAGAAGGGCCTCGCCGTCTCGCTGGAGCAGGCGATCGAGGAGCAGCGCGAATATCCGGCGGTGAAGGCGATGGTGGCTTCACAGGATTACATCGAGGGCCCGAAGGCGTTCTCGGAGAAGCGGCCGCCCAAATGGGTGGGGAAGTAGGAAGTTTCGCTCGCCCAAGCGAGATCCTCCATCATCACCACTGTCATGCCCCGGCTTGACCGGGGCATCCAGTACGCCGCAGCTTCTCGGTTCAATCACTGCCGTCTCTGAAATACTGGATCGCCCGCCCCTGTGCGCAATTGCGCACTAGGCGGGCGATGACAGCGGAGAATATGGCACCGTCTACCCGCCTCGCCCCAGCTCCCGCTTGTACGATGCGTAGTTCGGCTGGTCCACCGCTAGCTTATCCATCGTGGTCGCCCACAGATGCTCGACGAGACCTGGCGTTGCCAAATCAACCTCACCCTTGGCGATGCGATCGGCGAGTGCGCGGTTGAGATCGGTGACCGAGCCGTCCATGCCCAGCAGCGCACGCAGCCGCTCCACCTCCTTCGCGTCACTCCCTTCCTCCTGCGTCAGCTGCCGCGTGACGAGGTCGAGGATGTTGACGGCGACGCGCAGCTTGAAGGCCTGATGGCCGGAGATCAGCGGCGTGATGTCGTTGCGGAGGAAATCGGCGACCGCCTTGGTCAGCTCGGTCGGTGTCGGTTCGTCCTGCATGTATCAGCTCCCGCGCGGCGCCAGCAGCCGCAACAGATCGATCTCGGTCTCGCTGGCGCGGCGGCCGATCATGGCGCGTTCCATCGAATGGTCAGGCCCCTCGCGGAACCGCTGCATCATGCCGCCGCACATGATGCCCCAGCGCAGCGTCCCCATCACTTCCCAGAATTTTACGCGCACGGGATCGCATTTGCGGCCCGCGGCCTCATAGCCCGCGAACAACTCCTCGCGTGTGCCAAAACCGCCGACCGGCTTGTCGATCTCACCAAAACGCCAGGAGTTGACGCAGACCCAGCCGAGATCCTCCATGGGATCGCCGAGATGGGCGAGCTCCCAGTCGAGCACGGCGCGGACGCCGTCGGCGCCGATGATAAGATTGCCGTTGCGGAAATCGCCGTGCACCAGCGTGGTCTCGGCCGAGGGGCCGGGATCATGGTCGCGCAGCCAGCGCAGCGCCAGCTCGAACACGGGCTTTGGCCAGTTCAGGCTGCGATAGTCGCGCTCGAACTCGCCGATCTCCTGGGTCGCGGACCGGCTGCGCAGCTCGGGCAGCTTGTCCTGCGGCAGTTTGTGCAGGCCGGCGAGCACGCCGCCGATCTGCCGCGCGAGACGCGGCCGCGCCGCCGCGTACTCATCATCGCGAAGAATCTTGCGGGCGATGGTCTCGCCCTCGACCCGCTGCATGATGAAGCCGGTGCCGAGATTTTCGTCCGGCGTCAGCACATGCATCACGCGCGGCGACGGCACGCCAGCCTCATAGGCAAGCTGCATCAACTGCGCTTCGGCGCCGAGACCGGCCGCCCGCGTCGGCGCGGCGCCATAGCCCTTCGGCGACCGGCGCAGGATCGCGCCGATCGGCCCATCGGGATGCTTGATGTCGAAGCGCCAGGTTTCCTGACTGGCGCCGCCGGACAGTTTTGCCGCGCCCGTGACGCCGGTCGCCCCTTCGCACCAGCGCGCGACGCTGCGGGAGAGCTCGGCCTCGATCATTTGCCTTTGAACTGCGTCGGGCGCTTCTCCAGAAACGCGCCAACGCCTTCACGGAAATCGTCCGTGTCGCCGGCGCGCAGCTGGCACTGGAATTCGAGATTGAGCTGATCCTCGAACGAATTTTCGGGGCTGTCCCAGTAGAGCTTGCGGATCAGCGAGAGCGCGACCGTCGGGCCGCTCGCCAGATCACGCGCGAGCTTCATCGCCTCCTCCATCAGCACGCCGTCGTCATAGACGCGGTTGATGAGGCCCCATTCCAGCGCCTTCTCGGCCGGCAGGCGCTCGCCCATCAGCGACAATTCGACCGAACGCGCCCGGCCGATCAGGCGCGGCAGCAGCCAGGTCGAGCCGCAATCCGGCACCAGGCCGATGCGGCGGAAGGCTTGGAGAAAGTAAGAGGACCGCGCGCACAAAATCATGTCGCCGAGCAGCGCGAAGCTCATGCCGGCGCCAGCGGCCGGGCCGTTGACGGCAGTGACGATCGGGCAGTGCAGATTGCGGATGCGGCGCAGGAAGGGATGAAAGCCGGTCTCGAGCGTCAGGCCGGCCTTGGTCTTCTTCGACTGGTTGTTGCGTCCTTGCAGATTCGCACCGGTGCAGAACGCCCGCCCCGCGCCGGTCAGCACCACGCAGCGGACCTCGCCCTTCTTCTCCTCGATCGCGTCGAGGGCATCGGAGAGGCCGCCCAGCATGTCCATGGAGACCGCATTCATCACCTCCTGATGGTCGAGCCGGAGGATCGCGACCGAGCCATCGAAATCGAGCGTGACGTGTTTGAACTGCATGGTTTCCTCGTCAGTTGGTACTAGCGATGTTTCGCAGACCGGAATTAGTTTTGCCGGGGCGCATATTTGATTTTTGTTGCGGCCTTGTCCATGGTGGTCCGAACATACCTTGTCGTCGTATCGCACAATCTTGCGCGCACAGGCTGGCGCGCGCCCGTGCCAAAAACAGGAAACGCGCCATGAACCTTTTCGACCTCACCGGCCGCGTCGCCGTGATCACCGGCGGCAATGGCGGTATCGGGCTCGGCATCGCGCAGGCGCTCGCCGGCCAGGGCTGCAACGTCTCGATCTGGGGCCGCAATCCTGACAAGAACAAGGCTGCTGCCGCGAGCATGACGGGGCTATCCGGCAAGGTCGACACCCGCGTCTGCGACGTCACCGATCCCGCTTCGGTCAATGCCGCGATGAAGGCGACGCTCGACATTTTCGGGCGGGTCGACGGCTGCTTTGCCAATGCCGGCATCGGTGGCGGCGGCCGGCGCTCCTTCATCGAGCGCACCGAGGAAGAGTGGCGCACGATGTTTGCGACCAATCTCGACGGCGTGTTCCACGCGTTCCAGGCCGCCGCAAAACACATGACCGAGCGCGCCAATGCCGGCGATCCCTTCGGCCGGCTGGTCGCGACGTCGAGCCTCGCCTCGATCTTCGGCACGGCGCGCAACGAGCATTATGCCGCGACCAAGGCCGCGATCAACGCGCTGGTGCGCGCGCTCGGCGTCGAGCTGGCGCGTCACGGCGTCACCGCGAATGCGATCCTGCCCGGCTGGATCAAGAGCGACATGACCGCGGGAATCATGGCCAACGAGAAGTTCGTGGCCAATGTGATGCCGCGCATTCCGATGCGGCGCT
Organism: Bradyrhizobium sp. P3_C3; assembly: GCF_056402655.1. Classification (NCBI taxonomy): domain Bacteria; kingdom Pseudomonadati; phylum Pseudomonadota; class Alphaproteobacteria; order Hyphomicrobiales; family Nitrobacteraceae; genus Bradyrhizobium; species Bradyrhizobium sp. P3_C3. The sequence goes on from NZ_JBFUGY010000005.1 coordinate 289,120, forward strand.
TCGGCGAGGCCAGCGATTTCGGCGGCATCGCGGTGTATCTGATGAGCAAGGCGTCGTCGTATCACACCGCGGATACGTTCGTGATCGACGGCGGCTATACGGCGTTTTGAATCTCGTAGCCCGGATGGAGCGAAGCGTAATCCGGGGTTTTCAAAAGCAAGCAAGACCCGGATTTCGCTGCGCTCCATCCGGGCTACAAACTCTGAGGGGAATGGGCAAATGTTCTCACACATCATGATCGGCACCAACGATCTCGACAAGGCCAAGGCTTTTTACGACAACCTGCTCGGCACGCTCGAGGTGCGCCCGGCCAGGGTTGACGGCCATCGCATCTTCTACATCACCAAGACCGGCGTGTTCTCGGTGACGAAGCCGATCAACGGCGAGGCCGCCACATGCGCGAATGGCGGCACCATCGGCTTTGCCGCCAACTCGCCTGAGCAGGTCGACAAGTGGCACGCCGCCGGTGTCGCCGCCGGCGGAACGCCGATCGAGAATCCGCCCGGCATCCGCGAGGGCGCAGGGAACAAGCTCTACATCGCTTATTTGCGCGATCTCGACGGCAACAAGATCTGCGCGATGCATCGGCTGCCGAACTGATTGCTCCAGGACGGTGTCATTCCCCGCCTTGTGCGCAATTGCGCACTGGGGCGGGGAATCCAGTACGCCGCGGCTTCTCGATTCAATCACCACCGTCACGGAGTACTGGATCGCCCGCCTTCGCGGGCGATGACAGCGGAGAAATGTGGCGCGCGTACACCGAGCCTTCGGCGCCATTCAAACAACATTTCAAACGCCCTCGCGATATTCCATCGCATGGCATGGGTCGCCTGAAAAATGCGCGCTCGCGCTTTGGCCGCGCTGCGACTATTCTGCGGCCCAACGCGATCTCAGTGACCCCGGGAGGAACAATGACAAAGCACGCCTACATACCCCGCACCACCAACTACACCCTCAATCCCGGCGACGAGCTCAACGATCTGCGCATGTCGGACCAGGTCCGGCCGCTCTACGATCACGTCAGGAAATTCATCCGCGACACCGTCGAGCCGATGTCGATCGAGTTCGCCAAGGCCGGCGAAGGCAAGCAGGATCGCTGGAGCTTCACCCCGAAACAGCTCGAGGTGCTCGAGGTCGCCAAGAACAAGGCCAAGAAGGAAGGCCTCTGGAATTTCTTCCTGCCCGACGACGAGACCGGCCAGGGCCTGAAGAATCTCGACTACGCCTATATCGCCTCCGAGCTCGGCAAGAGCCCGCTGGCCTCCGAGAGCATGAACTGCTCGGCGCCGGACACCGGCAACATGGAAGTGCTGGAGCGCGTCGGCACCAAGGAGCAGAAGGAGAAGTGGCTGAAGCCGCTGATGAACGGCGAGATCCGCTCGGCCTATGTCATGACCGAGCCGAACGTCGCCTCCTCCGACGCCAAGAACATTTCGACGACCGCAAAGCTCGTCGGCGACGAATGGGTCATCAACGGCGAGAAATACTACATCTCCGGCGTCGGCGATCCGCGCTGCAAGATCCTCATCGTGATGGTGAAGACCAATCCGGATGCGGCGCCCAGCAAGCAGCAGTCGCAGATCCTGGTGCCGCGCGATACGCCCGGCGTCGAGGTGCTCGGGCCCATGTACGTGTTCGGCCAGGACCACGCCCCGCGCGGCCACATGCACATGCGCTTCAACAACGTCCGTGTGCCCAAGGAGAACATGCTGCTCGGCGAAGGCCGCGGCTTCGAGATCTCGCAGCTCCGCCTCGGCCCGGGCCGCATCCATCACTGCATGCGCACCATCGGCAAGGCCGAGAAGGCGCTGGATCTGATGGTGCAGCGTGGCCTCACCCGCGAGGCCTTCGGCAAGAAGATCGCCCATCTCGGCGGCAACATGCAGATCATCGCGCAGGCGCGCTGCGAGATCGAGGCGATGCGGCTGATGGTGCTCAAGGCCGCCAAGGCGATGGACGTGCTCGGCAACAAGGAGGCCCGCGTCTGGGTCTCCATGGTCAAGGCCATGGTGCCCGAGCGCGCCTGCAAGATCATCGACCAGTCGATCCAGATGCACGGCGCCACCGGCATCTCGCACTGGACCCCGCTCGCGGAGATGTACCAGGACGTCCGCCATCTGCGCTTCGCCGACGGTCCGGACGAGGTGCACTGGATGGTGGTGGGACGCCACGAGTTGAGCATGGCGTAAAAGTCTCTGGCCTCTCCCCGCTCGGGAAGAGCCGTAGGGTGGGCAAAGGCGCGCTCTTCGCGCACCGTGCCCACCATCGCGGCTTCGCAAGAAGTGGTGGGCACGCTTCGCTTTGCCCAYCCTACGAGAGTTTCACTCCTACGGGGCCACCATGGAATACGCCGCAAGCGACCTGACGCCACGCGAGCGCTACAAGGTGCTGACGTCCTTCATCCTGCCACGGCCGATCGCGTGGGTGACCTCGGTCGGGCCGACCGGCGTCGTCAACGCCGCGCCGTTCAGCTTCTTCAACGCCTTCTGCGAAGATCCGCCGCTGTGCATGTTCGCGGCGAACCGCAAGCCCAACGGCCAGGACAAGGACACGTTTCTCAACATCCAGCGCACCGGCGAGTTCGTGGTCAACCTCGCCGACGAGCCGCTGGCGAAAGCCATGCACGAGAGCAGCGGAGATTTTCCGCCCGAAGTGGGCGAGCCCGACTATCTCGGGCTGAAGCTCGCACCGTCGGCGAAGATCGCCGTGCCGCGGCTMGCCGACACGCCCTGGGCGATGGAGTGCAAGCTCTGGAAGATGATCGACGTCAACGACGATCGCCGGCTGATCATGGGCGAAGGCATCCACTTCCATATCCGCGACGAGCTGTGGGACGACAAGGCGATGCGGGTGCACATGGACCGCTATCACCCGATCGGCCGGATGTTCGCCGATCGCTACTGCCGCACGGATGATCGCGTGGTGTTTCCGGCCGCGGAAGGGGCGAAGAGGAAGTAGGCCGCGCCATCGCGCTCCCTCGCCCCGTTCTTACGGGGAGAGGGCTGGGGTGAGGGGCTGCTTCCGAGAAAACAGTGTGAGTTGGACTCGCGGAGAGTCCCCCTTGTAAGTCGAAGCGCCGCAGGTCTGCTATTGTAGACGTTGCGGTGACGGACGGGAGCCCGCAAACCCCCAGGTCGTTGCAGGCCGTGGGTGAGAGAGGTGCCCCGTCCGTTAGTCCATTGAACCCGAACAGTCGCCTGGGCCGCAAAGTGCGAAGCCCGATTAGGCAAGGAAGGGTGACCATGGATATCATCGCGGTTGGTATCGACGTATCGAAGGACCGTCTTGACG